>CANRDB010000007.1 GCA_947629315.1 uncultured Bacilli bacterium | reverse complement strand
ATCATTTACACCAATATAAATTGTACCACCTTTAGAGTTTGCAAAAGCTACAATTTCTTTTTTTATATCTTTTGTTAGTTCGCTTTTTAATTCTATATATTCATTTTCTACAAACATGGTTATCACCTCTAGTATTATTATATACTTATTTTCTTTAATTATCAATTCATTCGGCAATTTTTCGGCAACTTTTCGGCAACAAAAAAATCGAACTAGAAAGTTCGACTAAAATACAAAATGGAGCGGGTGATGGGAATCGGACCCACGTTATCAGCTTGGAAGGCTGGAGTTCTACCATTGAACTACACCCGCATAATTGATTGATATCTGCATCGACATTTACAATTATACTGGGAACTGATTCATTTGTCAATAGAAAATATGAAATCTTCTAAAAGTTCTTTCAAAATTGGAATAGGGGATATGGAAAACAAAAAAAGATACGCTAATCGAATATAGCAGATTTCAAACTGTTGACAAATCATTCAATATAGTTTTTTTAATCTATTTAACAGTAACTGATTGGTCTATGGATAAGTTTTAATTATACTGATATCCATCTCCCACAATATTTACTTTTACATTTCTTTTTTGTAATGTTTTAGAATAGATTCGTGTATGATTTTGTATTTCAGCAGGCGTTAATTGTTCATAGATGTTGGAATTTACGAATGTAGAATTTGTATATCTGCACACTTCTACGATAGAAGGGCTAATTGCTTTAATACTTCTAACGTTCTTTTTACATCTTCGAGTGTCTCTGTTGGAAAACCAGAAATAATATTTAAACGTAAACTTTTATTGTTTACTTTTCTAATATTTTGAACAAAACTCATGATTTCTTCACTCGTAAAACCTTTTCTCATTAATTCCAATATTCTATCACTACCAGACTCTAAAGAACCACATAGTTGCGTTACCTTATTACTACTGGCTATAACGTTTTGAAAATCATTTTTGATAGCATCTTTAAACGAGAATCCCACTAATGTTACTTTTTTTATATTTTCTTTTTTTTCTAAATAAGAAAGTACTTCGGGAAGTCTATATTCATGATAAATATCTAAACCATATTGGCAAATATTCGTTCCTTTTAAGAGAATTTGTGAACATTTATTTTCATCCAAAATATCTATCGTTTCTTTGATTGCATCAAGTTCGACACTTTTTAAAGGGTATTTTTGAAAAGTAACTTTACAAAAAGAACAATTATTTAAACAGCCATTTGCAATATAAAGTTCAGCAGAAGCGTTCATCCATTCATTGGCTCCGCCAAATTCATTGATATCTAGATTATGAAAGTGTTCTAAAGCAATCAATTTTAATAATAGGTTAGGTTGGTTTTGGGGAATGATGAAATCTATATTATCTTGAAGCCATTGTTTCATTTCTGATAATAAAGTATGATCTTTAAAAGTTCTAGTAATACAACCTGTTAAATACGTTTTGGCTTCTATTTTTTTATTTTTTAAAATCCAAGCAATATAATTCATCGTATGTTGTAAATTATATTGTGTACAACAGCACGTTGCAGAAATGACAACAGCATCGGCTTCTTTCACATTAGAAGTAATTTCAAAAAAATTTGATAACTGACTATAGATATAATCCTGTTGATAATTTAGATTACAAGAATTTTCAGACACTATAAAAATTTTCATCATAGAATCACCTTAGAAATGACCAATATGTTATCACAAAGCACATGAAAATTCAATGTTTTTTCTTTCTTTATCTTTGCTTTCTACCAATTGAATTTTTAATTGTTATAAAAAAAAGACAAATAAGCAAAAATACTTAGTTATTTGTCAATAGTCTAAAGATATATTCTCTTTTATTCCCCAGAAATTGTGGCATCTAATAATTGACCAATCGTCTCTTTTAGCATTTGTAAGTATACATACACAGCTTCTGCAAAATCATGTTGTGTATAATTTTCTTTTTGCAAATCTAAAATTTCACGATTCATAATTAAATCATAGGAAATATTATTATCTGCACAAATCTTTTGCATCATGGCAATCATTTCTTTTAATTCTTGTACAATCAGTTGTTGTTTATCAAAAAGGGAATTTTCTTTATATTCTTCAATAAAGTCATCAAAACATTCTTTTAAATCAAATTGTTCTGTATCCATTTTTTCTTCTTCCATGATTATCTTCCTCTTCCTATCGCTCTTTCCACTTCTGGATAAAGGTTGGTCATATCCTCCATGATAGTTTCGCGTTCCATTTCATCCGTGGTTTTATCTAACGTTTGCCATAGAGCATCTAATTTGGCTTGTTTTCCAGAAACTTTTGCCACAAAGCGATTCCAGACACTCTGCTTTTTCCAGAAGGCTGCCCGTTTTTGTCTAGCAGCTTCTTCTCGTCTTTGTTCCAAACGTTGGGCCATTTGATTGATACGTTCTTCTTGTTGTCTTGCACGCTCTTCCATTTCTTGTGCTTCTTCTTCTGGCGTTTTTTTGTTTCTCTCCATTTTCCAAGCCAATCGTTGTTCTTCTATTTCTGCTGCGGCTTTATCTTTTGCAACTTGTTTTAGGCGCTGTTCCTCATTAAATTTGTCCCAAAATGCTTGATTATCATCTTCCCGTCTTCTAGCATTTTGTAAGGCTTGGATGTCGCCATGTTCTCTTTTGATATCTTCCCGAAGTTGCATCTGCGCTTCTCTTTCCTCAGGAGATAGATTCCACCAATCTTGGATTTGTGCTTGTCTACGTTGTTCATCCTTAGCATTAATATCAGCTACCCGTTTGGATGCTTCTTTTCTTTGCACTTCTGCTTGTGTTAAATGATCATTGTCATCTCTAACATATGATCCGTCTTTTGACCAGTAACCCATTGTATCTTCCTCCTATGTTCTACTGTATCCATTATAGCACGTTTTCCTTTGAACGACAACAGGATTGCCAAAAAGATTCCAATTATACCCCTTGATCAGAAAAAATAGTTCTAAAGGTGGAGATTCTTCATATAGTGTATTGTAGAAAGGAATGAAATAATACCGATGGAAACATTAAAAGTAGGAACAAAATCCAATCCGAATTCTGTAGCAGGAGCACTAGCGAATGTATTTCGAGAAAAAGGAGAGGTAGAGATACAAGCCATTGGCGCAGGGGCCTTAAATCAAGCTATTAAAGCGATTGCTATTGCTCGCGGTTTTGTTGCCCCTTCTGGTAAAAATCTCGTATGCATACCGGCGTTTACCGATATCATGATTGATGGAGAAGAGCGGACCGCTATCAAACTGATTGTAGAAGCGAAATAAAAGCTTCTTTTTTTTGACAAATTTTGTATATTTTGCTAGAATACTTGGTCGAGAAGAAATGAGAACATTATCACCCATTTCGGAGGATGAAAGTGGAAAAAACATTAAAAGAGTTTAAAATAACATTAGAATCTAGAATTCAACATGCCAGTCGAATTTTTATCGTTCCTCATAAAAATATGGATTTTGATGCCATTGGAGCCTCTGTTGGTATGGCAGAGATTTGTCGGTTCTTTAAGAAAGAATATGCTATTGTAACGGATGATTCTATTATGGATATGAATAAAGGTGTCCGAAATATTTATGATACGGTATTAAAGCGATATTCTGTAATTTCCAGTGAAGAGATGACTTCTTATCGTACACTGGAGGATTTGTTGATTACCGTAGATGTGGGAAAGAAGAATTTAATTCCAAGTGCGATTGTTCATCAATTAGATAGTTTTTCTCATATCGTGATTCTTGATCATCATAAAGAAGATGAGGATTCTATTGTGACTGGTGATAAGCATGTAAATACAGCAACTTCTAGTACTTGTGAGATGATTACTCGGTTATTGAAATTGTTTGGAATAGAAATTGACAGTTGGTTAGCAAAAGCCTTTTTAGCAGGAATTTTTGTGGATACCAATAAATTGAAGAAAAATACAGATGAAAAAACATTGGAAGTAACAGCGAGATTGATTCGTCGTGGGGCCACTATTCAAGATGTGAATGATTTATTTGTCGAGGATTTTGCCAATGATCGAAAAATTCAGCATTTGATTGATGGAACGGAATTTATTACGCACCATATTCATAGTGTTGCTTTAATCTATAACAGACAAGACCCTGATACATGGTATGCACAGTCCGATTTAGCGCAAGCGGCGGATTATCTGCTTCCCTATAAAGTCGATGCTTCTTTTGCGTTTGGTTTTACGGGAGTAGATACGGTCGGCATCAGTGCGAGAACCTCAGGAGGTATGCGAATAGAAGAAATGATGCACCTTTTTGGTGGCGGAGGAAACGAGCATTCAGCCGCTGCTTATTTATCCAACGTAAGTGATTTAAAAGCTGTTCGTGAACAGTTGATGAAATTGATTTGTCGGGAGGATTATTATACCGTTCAAAGTCCAACTCTTACTACGGATTCTGTTATGGTAGAATCTTCATCAGAGAACCGACCAGTCGTGAAAAAATATTCTTCGTAGTTGAAACTAGATAACTTTTATCGTATAATGAAAAAGGTGAGAAATATGGATAAAAATTTCAGACGAGGAATTATCTTAGAGCACTATCAGAATCCAAGGCATAAAGGACTAATTGACGATGAAGATTACTTGTGTGCAGATATGAATAACGAGTCTTGTATTGATGAAGTAAAAGTACAAGTAAAAATTGAGGATAACGTTTTGAAAGATATTCGTTTTGACGGGGAAGCATGTGCCATCTGTACTAGTTCTTCTTCTATCATGGTCGAAACATTAATGGGAAAAACGGTAGAAGAAGCTATCCGTATTTTGAAAAATTATGCGAACATGATTGATGAAAAAGAGTATGATGCCGAACTGCTAGAGCAAGCGATTGTCTATGATGACATTTATAAACAGCCAAATCGTAAGAAATGTGCACTTCTTCCTTGGTGGGGAATTGAAAAAATTTTAGGGGAGTTAGAGAATCATGGAGATGCCAATTCAAATTAGAGCAGCGCAAGTTGTTCAGTTTTCAGAAACACAGTATGATCGAGACGGATTGTTCTTAGAATTTTTAATTGATGTCATGAGACCAGTGATCGTCGAAGATGGAGTAGCGATTGATATTTTTTCCCATCAAATCTTTGACATTGTTCCAATGGTAGATGGGGTTATGTCAGAAGAGACGTTAGCTAGTCTTGATAGAGATAGATTATACGTTTATCGATTGTTACCCGCCAAGATTGAACCACAAGTGTATGATTCCTATATGTCTTATGCTAAGCAAGCAGAACAATGGTATCATGAAGAATATCAAAGAAAGAAGTCAATGGACTCTCATAAAATTATCTCTTTTGCGGCTGCTAAACAAAAATTTCTTGGTCACAAACAACCTCAAAAATAGAAAAGAAATCGATACTTTTTCCTTTTTCTTTTCTATTTTTTTTAGTATAATAAGTAGTAGGTGATTTTATGGAAATCAAAGGACTAGATGAAGAGAAAGTAAGAGAAATATCTCGATTGAAAAATGAACCAGAATGGATGTGTAATTTCCGATTAAAAGCCTATCAAAAATTTATAGAAACCTCTCAACCTCTGTTTGGACCAGAATTAAAAATCGATTTTGATACGATTACCTATTATAAGACGAGGGCATCTAAACAGATTGAAAAGAGTTGGGATGATGTTCCAAAAGATGTTAGGGATACTTTTGATAAACTAGGAATACCGGAGGCAGAGAAGAAGTATTTAGCAGGAATTGGTGCTCAGTATGAAAGTGAAGTTGTCTATCACCATATGATTGAAGAACTAGAGAAGAAACATATTCTTTTTTGTGATACTGATACGGCTTTGAAAAAATATCCGGAGTTATTTGAAAAATATTTTAATCATTTAGTGAATGTGAATGAAAATAAATATACGGCCTTAAATGGGGCAGTATGGAGTGGAGGAACTTTTATTTATGTGCCTCCGCATACCAAAATTGATCGTCCTTTGCAGAGTTATTTTCGACTTAACAGTGCGAATATGGGACAGTTTGAACGTACCTTAATTATTGTGGATGAAGGTTCCGAACTTCACTATATGGAAGGCTGTACAGCGCCTACTTATTCGGAGGATTCTCTTCATGCTGCAGTCGTGGAGATATTTGTTGGTAAAAATGCGAAATGTCGTTATACGACGATTCAAAATTGGTCGAGTGATGTCTACAATTTAGTAACGAAAAGAGCAAAAGTAGAAGAAAACGGGTTAATGGAGTGGATTGATGGAAATATTGGTTCTAAAACGAATATGAAATATCCAGGATGTCTATTAGTGGGTCCTTATGCGAAAGGTAGATGTATATCAATTGCTGTAGCTAGTAATGGTCAAATTCAGGATGCGGGTGCTCGTATGATCCATTTAGCGCCTTATACAACGAGTGATATTATTAGTAAATCCATCGCAGCGAATGGTGGGGAAGCCACTTATCGGGGAACGGTTCGGATTGCGAAAGAAGCACATCATTCACAGGCAATGGTGAAATGCGATACAATCATTTTAGATGAACTTTCTAAAAGTGATACGGTACCTAAAAATATTGTTGAAAACACTTCTTCCCAATTAAATCATGAGGCGACGGTTGCAAAAATTAGTAAGGATAAACTATTTTACCTAATGAGTAGGGGAATTAGTGAAGAACGTGCAAAAGAATTAATTATTATGGGATTTATTGACCGATTCCGTGAAGAATTACCAATGGAATATGCGGTGGAATTAAATGCCTTGTTAAAAAATTATTTTTGAAACATCGAAAGATGTTTTTTTTATGCGAAATTTATGAGATGAAGGAAGAAAAAATACCAAATTTCATAATCTTCTCATCCCTTTTTTAAAAATGACATATAAGGAAAGTAGAATATCTAAAATAGATTTTTTTCTTTTGAATGAAAAAAGTGTATGATGCATGTGAAAGGAGGAAAAATTGTGTTAAATCAAACTGTATTAGTTGGAAGAATTGTTCAAACTCCAGAATTGCGTGAGACGGAGAATGGTAAAAAAGTGACTCATGTTACGTTGGCAGTACCCCGTTCTTTTAAAAATGCCAATGGAGAATATGATACGGATTTTATTTCTTGCGTCATGTGGAAAGGAGTCGCAGAAAGTACGGTAGAATACTGTAAGCAAGGAGATTTAGTAGGAATTAAAGGCCGCATCCAAAGTAGACAATATGAGACAGAAGATGATCAAAAGCGTCAATTAGTAGAAGTAGTAGCCGAAAAAGTGACTTTTTTATCTAGTAAGCCAAAAGAAGAACAGGCATCGTAGCCCAAGAAAGGAGGAGAAAACGGTAATACGTGTTTTCTCTTTTTCTTCTCTTTTTTCCTACTTTATGGTACAATGAAAATGGTGATAAGATGACGATTATAGAAATCATTGAAAAGAAAAAAAATAAACAACCCTTGACTAAAGAAGAAATCGATTTTTGGATAACGGGAATGATTTCAGGAGAGGTTAAGGATTATCAAGTTAGTTCCCTGTTAATGGCAATTGTATTAAATGGTATGAATCAAGAAGAAACTTTTTATCTTACGGATGCCATGTTGCATAGTGGAGAACAAGTGGATTTAAGTGAAATTTCTGGCATCAAGGTAGATAAACATTCAACTGGTGGAGTAGGAGATAAGGTAACTCTTATTCTTGCTCCATTACTTGCTTCGTTTGGACTTAAGGTAGCTAAAATGAGTGGACGGGGATTAGGTCATACCGGAGGAACGATTGATAAGTTAGAATCGATTCCTGGTTATCGTGTGGAGTTAACTCGTGAAGAGTTTATGAAACAGGTACAGGATGTAGGAGTCGCTGTGATTAGTCAGTCAGGAAACCTCGTACCAGCTGATAAAAAATTATATGCTTTAAGGGATGTGACGGGTACTGTAGATTCGATTCCGCTCATTGCTTCTAGTATTATGTCTAAAAAAATAGCGAGTGGTTCCGATTATATTTTCATCGATGTCAAAGTAGGAAATGGTGCGTTGATGAAAGATTTGGAAAGTGCCCGTGCCCTAGCGAGAACGATGACTGAGATTGGTAAACGCTATCAAAAGAAAACGGTTTGTATTTTAACGAATATGAGTGAACCTCTCGGATATGCCATTGGGAATGCTCTAGAGGTAGAAGAGGCCATTCAATCTCTAAAGGGAATGGGACCAGAGGATGTCATGGAACTAATTATCAAGATTGCTAGTTTCATTATTAGCGATACGGAGAATATTAGTGAGGAAGAAGCCACTCAACAATGTTTTAAAAAATTGAATACGGGAGTTGCTTATCAAAAGTTAGAAGAGATGGTCCATGCTCAAGGTGGAGATTTAACGAAGTTAGAAGTTTCCAATCGTATTTTTTCGGTGAGAAGTCCAAAAGCAGGATATCTTACAAAAATCAATGCGTTGGGACTTGGTGAAATTGCTCGTCAGATTGGTGCTGGAAGATTGACGAAAGAGGATAAAATTCATTATCAAGTAGGATTAGTACTTCGCCATAAAGTGGGAGATTTTGTTGCTGTCAATGATGAATTAATGAGAGTGTATTTAGATGATAAAGATGTAAAAGTAAATGATATTTTAGATTGCTTTACTATTACCGAACATCCAGTAGAGAAAGAACCTTTAATTTACGAGATAATCGATTAATGTAAAGTTTTGTCAATTTTTTGTAAAATTGTTGATGTTTTACCATAGTTGGGATATCCTAATAATAAGGAGTGTGATAGTATGATCTACCCATCTATTGATAAGTTATTAACGAAAGTTGGCTCAAAATATTTATTAGTAAATATTGTTTCAAAAAGAGCAAAAGAGATGGAAGAAAAGGAATATTACCAGATGAAAGAATCTGAGTATGTCTCTAAAAAATCGATTGGAAGAGCCTTAGAAGAAATTGCCAAAGATTTAATTCATGTAGTAGAAAAATAGAAGAGGCTGATATGAAGAAATTAAAAAAAGGACTGTTACAACTGAAAGAGTGTGTGAAGAATCCTATGATTCGTGTATTGCCAGGACAGATAGCATTCTTTCTTGTACTGGCAGTATTTCCCATTTTAATGTTAGTGGGTGTAATAGCATCCTTTTTCTCTATTTCGATGGATACCATTATTAATGCTATTCAAGAGGCAGTACCGAGTGGAGTAGTCGATATATTAATTCCTCTATTGGATGGAAAAGGATTCGATACGAACGTCGGAATCTCTATGGTGACAGCGTTTATTATTGCGAGTAATGGTGCTCATTCCATTATTTTAGCATCGAATACTCTGTATGGATTTCCTCATTCGGAATGGTTAAAGCGACGTATAAAATCTTTATTCATTATTATGTTGATGATTGGATTATTTGTTTTTACGTTGATTGTCTTAGCGTTTGGAGATGTTATTTTAAAAACAGCTCTGTCCGTTATTCATTCAAACTCATTGGTCACTATGATTTATCACTTGGTATTGTATTTGAGATGGCCAGTGGCAATGTTGATTATGTATTTTAATATTAAGTTAATTTATACGATGGCACCAGATTGGAAGATATTGAGTAAATATACCACTAAAGGGGCGGTATTTACGACAATTGGTTGGGTAGTTGCTACGGCAATCTATTCCTATTATGCAAATCATTTTTCTCACTATGACTTATTCTACGCAGGACTTTCTAATATTGTGATTTTAATGATTTGGATTTATGCTTTGTCTTACATTTTGGTGATTGGTATTGCGATTAATGTCAATGAATATCAAAATGAAGATAGAGAATAATGGAAATTATTCTCTTTTGATTATAGAAAGAAGGTTTATAAATGACACCACATATAGAAGCAAACAAAGAAGATATCGCAAAAACAGTAATTATGCCAGGAGACCCGTTGCGTGCAAAGTTTATTGCGGAAAATTATTTAGAAGATGCAAAGTTAGTAAATCAGGTACGAGGAATGTTTGCCTATACTGGAATGTATAAAGACCATCGGGTTACTGTCATGGGTTCTGGTATGGGCATGCCTAGTATTGGAATTTATTCCTATGAATTATATAAAGAATATGATGTTGATCAAATTATTCGAATCGGCACCGCAGGTGCTTATACGAAAGATTTGAATTTATATGATTTATTACTCGTTCAAAAGTGTTTTTCAGAATCTAGTTACGGACGTTCTCAAAATGGTAGTGAAGAGATGATGAAAGAATCTGATTTTTCTCTTAATTTTCATATTCAAGAAGCCGCTTCAGAACTTGGAAAACATTTAACGATTGCAACGATTCACAGTAGTGATGTATTTTATAAAGAGAATGATAATTTTCAAGAACTTTATCAAAAATATGGTTGTCTTGCTTGTGAGATGGAGTCATTTGCGCTTTTTCACAATGCGAAAGTTCTTGGTAAAAAGGCAGCCTGTCTGTTAACTATTTCTGATAATTTAGTAACGAAAGAAGAAACGACGAGTATAGAGCGACAAACCGCTTTGAAAGATATGATTGAACTTGCCCTCGAAACGGTATTAAAACTTTAGTACAGTATCTTTTTGATGGTAATAATCCCATCAAACTGTTCACAATATAAAAGAAGACATTGAAAGTAGGTGACTTATGCAATATACAAAAATTGCGCAAAATAATTATAATCTTCATGTGATTGAAACCGATAAATATAAAACAATTTTTTTAAAAGTAAATTTCAAAAGAAAATTAAAGAAAAACGAAATAGCGATGCGAAATATGCTTGTGAATGTATTGTTAGAATCTACCGAGAACTACCCAACGAAGCGGTTAATGGAAATTGAGACAGAGGAACTCTATGAGTTAGGATATCGAGGTTCTAATTATGCATCGGGAAAATATAGTATTTTAGGACTAGATGAGATATTTTTAAATCCCAAATATACCGAGGAGAATATGTTAGAAAAGTCAATCGCCTTTATGGGAGAAATTTTATTTCATCCTCATGCGGATGAGACGGGCTTTGATTCGGTAGGATATGATATTGCTTACCATAGTTTAGAAGATTATTTATCTTCCCTAAAAGAGAATCCAGATGCTTATGCGAGTATTCGTCTTTTAGAAGAAGTGGAACCCAATACAGTCCTTTCCTATCGTAGTTGTGGATATCCAGAAGATTTAAAAAATATCAATCGTAAAAAGTTATATCAATATTATCAAAAAGTATTGCAAGAGGATATCGTAGATATCTTTGTGATTGGTAATATAAAGGTAAAACAAATAGAGAAATTGATTGCTAAATACTTTCCGTTTCAAGAACGAAAGATGGAACATAAGAGTCATTTCTATCATGTGAAAAATCAAAAAGAGAAAGTAACTTTTACCAGGGAGGAAGCTTCTTTACAACAAAGTAAATTATGGATGGCTTACCGTATAAAGAATGCTACAGACTATGAGTTACGATACGTTCTTAATGTGTTCAATTATATTTTAGGGGGAAGTCCCAACTCCAAACTTTTTGTAAATGTACGTGAGAAGAATTCTCTTTGCTATAGTATTTCTTCTTCTTCTCAACCGTTAGTCAGTATTTTGACGATTCGTGCAGGAATTAATGCGAGTGAATATGATCGAGCTTGTGCTTTAATTTTAGAACAAGTAGAGGATATCAAAAACGGTAAGTTTGAGGAAGAAGAAATTCAAAATGCAATTACGACTTATAAAAATAGTTTAAAGTCATTTGAAGATAATGCGGAGAGTATGATTTCTCTTTACGCTGGTATGGAATATTTGAATTCTGATCCAATAGAGAAGAGAATAGAACAAATCAAAAAGGTAGATAAAAAACAAATTCAGCAATTAGCCAATAAATGTGTATTGGATACTATCTTTTTCTTAGAAGGGAATGAGGAAAATGAAAAAGAATCATTTGAAACACTTTGATTTAGATTTATATCAAGAGACCCTTCCTAATGGATTGTTGATTAATGTTATTCCTAAAGAAGGAAATAATATCTATGTTACTTTTATTACACGATATGGAAGTTTTCATAACACGTTTATTCCATATCAACAAAAGAAGTATTATGAAGCTCCAATGGGAGTAGCCCACTTTCTAGAGCATAAGGTATTTGAACAAAAAGAGGGAGAAGACCCATTCGTGTTTTATACTAGAAATGGGGCGGATGCGAATGCCTCTACTTCCTATTTACGAACTTGTTATCTCTTTTCAGGACCAGGTCATGTCTGTGAAAATATAGAATATCTATTAGATTTTGTTCAAAATCCGTATTTTACAGATGAAAATGTTGAAAAAGAAAAGGGGATTATTGAACAGGAAATTAAAATGTATGAAGATATTCCTTATTGGAAACTGTTAGAGCGTTCTTTAGAGAATACTTTGCAGAAACATCCTCTTCGTTATCCCATTGCGGGAACCGTAGATAGTATTCGCAAAATCACCAAAGAGGATTTGTATACTTGCTATGACACTTTTTATCACCCTTCTAACATGTTTATGACGGTAGTGGGAAATGTCGATCCTAAAGAAGTTATTGAGACGATTCAAAATAATCAAGCAAAAAAAGATTATCAGTCTAGAGAACCAGTCAAAATCAAGCAAGTAACAGAACCGGATACTGTCGTGAAAAAAGAAGATACTGTAACATCTGATAACGTTGAAATTCCAAAGTTATCCATTGCTTATAAAATTCCTGTACGCGATTTTGATAAACAGAAGTTTCACTTTTTCTTGAATTTCTATTTCGATTTGCGATTGGGAAGTACTTCTCTATTATTAGAACGTCTTCGAAAGGAATTAGCCATTACAGGAGAAATTAGTGTCGATGTGATGGAGGCCGATCAACATTTCGTTTGTGTGGTCAGTGTAGAAACGAAAAAGCCAGAGTATGTCTGTGAAGAAATTGATAAAGAACTTCGATTGAAACAGGTATCTGAAGAGGAATTTAATCGTAAGCGGAAAACTTTAAAGAGTGGTTGTGTTTATCAAAGTGATAGCGTCTATACGATTGCTAGTCATGTCAATAGTCAGTTATTGCGAATGAATACCATTCTTCTTGATGAATATGCTTGGATTGATAGTTTAAAGTGGAAAGAATTTCAAAAAGCGATACAGTCTTTACCACTAGAAAACCGGTCAGTAGTTACCTTACTAAAGAAGAGTGAATCGCTTTAGTAGAAAACTGTAGACTCGTACGTTTTTTTATGAAACATTAGTTGATGGGGAAAGTATTGATTTATTTTAGGAAGTATGATAAATTATTAGGTAATCGAAGGAGGGAATAAGATGCAAATATTATTAATCCTTATATCCGTTTTATTAATTGCTATTGTACTATTACAAAGTGGAAAAGCGGAAAGCGCTACGAATATTATGAGTGGTGGAAATAGTGATTTATTTAGTAATCGAAAGGAACGTGGAGGAGAGTTATTCATTACACGTTTAACGTTCTGCTTAGGAGTTGCTTTCTTTGTCATTTGTATTATGATGTAAAAACTAGGGAAACTTAGTTTTTTTTCTAAGATAATGGTGAAGAAATTCTTGTTCTTTATCGCAAGAATGCGTGATATAATGAATATGAGGTGAGTGTATGAATCAGGTTTTACCAGCGGATACTTTTGTGGTCGTCAATAAAACTTCTCTTTATGATGAGAGAAAAATTTTAGTGAATTTGTATGAACCATTAGTAGGTGCGTTAGCTATTAATCTTTATCATACACTCTGTACGTATTTAGACCAATTAGAACTTCTCTCTACAGAGTATACCCATAATACGTTATTGAATACGATGATGATTAGTGTGGGAGAAATGTTAGATGCTAGAACGAAATTAGAGGCGATTGGTCTTTTAAAAACCTATGTGAAAAAAGACAGTATTAATCATTTTATTTATGAAATTTATTCTCCCATGAGTGCGAATGAATTTTTAACAAATCCTGTTTTGAATACTGCTTTACAGAATGCGCTAGGACCTACCGAGTATGAAAGAAGAATTGCCTGTTTTCAATTTCCAACGATTAATCTTACAAACTATGAGGATATTACTGCCAAATTCAGAGATACGTTCGTATGGACAAATTCTTCATTGAGAGAAATTGAAATTTATAACTTAAAAGATAAAGCCGTTCGTCCTCTCGAAATTATTTCTAAAATTGATGTCAGTACGATTGTTAGTATGATTTCCGAAGAACTTTTAAACCCTCGCAGTATCACTAGAGAAACGAGAGATTTCTTAATTCGGATTTCTTCCATCTATGATTATGATAATGAGGAGATGGCAGAGTTAATTCGAAATTCAGTCACTGAAAAAAGAACGATTGAAAAGGATAAATTACGAGAATTAGCGCTGAAATATTACCAATTTGAAAACTTTGGAAAAGTACCTAATCTCATCTATAAAAATCAACCAGAGTATTTGCGAACTACCAAAGATGGGGTCTCTAAGAAAATGCAGATGATTCATGTTTTTGAAACGACCAGTCCTCATGACTTTTTAGCGAGTAAGTATAAAACGGGTTCATTAGCGGTGAGTGATATTAAAATTATTGCTTATTTATTAGATGATTTAAAATTACAGCCAGGAGTTGTAAACGTATTAGTCGATTATGTTTTACGTATCAATAATAATAAATTGACGAAAGGATTTGTCGATGCGATTGCTGCACAGTGGAAGAAGAGTAATATTGAGACGGTAGAAGATGCCATGAATATCGCTAAAGAAGAATATCGAAATCGTAAAAAGGATGTTTCAAAGAAACAAGAAAAAGTAGAGAAAAAACCATCTTGGTATCATCAAGATATCGAGGAGAATTTAGCGACAGAAGAAGAAATTAAAAAACTAGAAGAGATGTTGAAAGGGTAGTTATGGAAACATTAGAAAAAAAACTAAAAAAGGAAAATTTTGTAAAGACAGATTTATCGAAAGAGTATGAAATCGCTCTTCAAAATCCTGTTTTTCAAGAAATCGTGAAAAAATTAAAATTACCGAAAGAGGAATTACAGACGTATACTTCTTTATTGCAAGATTCCGTAGAGGAATATACACACTGCTTAGACTGTAAGCATCTACTTGATTGTCCGAATCGAATGAGAGGATACGTTTACTTTCCGACTATTCGTGGAAAGCAATTAACTTTTGAATATAAACCTTGTCGCTATCAAGTGAAGCAAGAAAAGAATACTCAATATTTAAAAAATGTTCGTTATTTTCATACCCCAAGTACTCTAAAAGATGCTAGTATGGCAAATATCTATAAAAATGATAAAAGCCGTTTTGAAGCTATTTTGTGGATTGGTAATTTTTTAAAGGAATATGAGGAGCATAGTATTCAGAAAGGACTTTATCTCCATGGTAATTTTGGATGTGGGAAAAGTTATTTAATTGCTGCTTTATTAAATGAACTTGCGAAAAAAGGTCATCGTAGTGCGATTGTGTTTTGGCCAGAATTTATGCGAGAAGCTTTCTTAGAAGATTTTCAGGAAAAGTATCAGTATATTAAAACGATTCCGCTTTTACTAATCGACGATATCGGTGCGGAAAATGTAACCGCTTGGAGTCGGGATGAGATTTTATGTCCACTCCTACAGTATCGTATGGAGGAAGGATTGACAACTTTTTTCACTTCTAATTTATCGTTAGAGAATTTAGAGGAACATTTAGCGAGTTCTAAAGCAGGGGTGGAATCTATCAAAGCAGGAAGAATCATTTCTCGTATCAAACAATTGACTGTTCCATTAGAAATGGTAAGCAAAAATTTGCGAAAATGAGAAAAATGCTTAACAAATTGAAGAGAATGTGTTAAAATAATCCTATCAAAGGCAAAGAATAGGATACGATTATGAAAAATTCTTGTAAGCGAATTAGGGATGGTGGGAGCCTAAACAAGATATTTCATGGTTACTCCCTAGGAGCTGCACTTGAAAGAGTAGTCCGGTCATTCCGTTATCATGCTGAGTAAAAGGTAGGATGGTACCGCGTTCATACGCTCCTTAGTGATAAGGAGTTTTTTTTATAGGGGAGAGAGTAGATTATGAGTAAGAGAAAACAAAAAAATAGTTTAAAAAACACCAAAAAATTAAGTGTGCAGTCGTTTTTAAAATTTTGTGGCATCGAGGCACCAGGAGTAACCGCGATGACACATGAGGGAATTCAACAATTTTTTCCACAACTCAAGCGAACAAGTTTTGCGTATGTCCAAAAAAATCCAGAATTAGTTTCTACCGGTCAGATTGTCATGGTGGAAGATGTGTTGCATTATCAAGTTCCTTATTGGATGCCGAAAGAGTCTTTTATCGAAGAGACAACTGGTGAGTTGATTGGATTTGATGAGAGAGAACAAGCTATTCAAAATGTTACCAACCTTTTGGATACAGCCATTCAGAATCATTTTTCTATGTTACTAGTGATTGAGGGGGATGAGTCATTAGATCCTTATCTATTTCATGACGAGGATACTGGTAAGAATTTTCTCATCGAGGACTGTTTAGAAGATTTTCTAGAAGCTAGCAAGCAGGGAAGTGGACTTATTTTACAGAAAGATTTTTCCTTAAAGGGGTACCAATTTTTGAATCATGGTGATCGTCGATTTGATATCTTCCAATTGCCACCTCTTGAAAGACAGGCAGTTGGTGTGACAAATAAAACGGATGCCATCGCCGTTCTCTTGGAAAATGAACAATTAAAATTAATTGTCGATGGGAAGATACAGGAATTAGAAAATAAAGAGGAGTTACAATTAGAATTATTAAAATTATTTCCATATGAAGAACCAGCGTTTAATCCCACTACCATGGAAAATTCTAAAACGGTTGATACTCCCATGAGTTATGAATTAAGTGAAATGAGTAATTATGAGTTAGATAATCTTATGAAAATTTATCGTGCTTCGAATCAGATGGCGTTTTATCACATTGTAAGAAGAGAATTAGTGAAGAGAACGAAACCATGCAAAGAGCATCGAAAGGCGAAAGCTGATTTAAAATTAAAAGAATTATTACCTAAAGAATAGGAGGGAGAATTAGGATGATAAATATTAAAGAGAATGAAAGATTGAGTGTCTTGAATCACAGTTGTGCTCATTTGTTAGCGCAAGCTGTGAAACATTTATATCCACAGGCGATGTTTTGGGTAGGACCAGTTATTGAAGAGGGATTCTACTATGATATCGATTTAGGGGATAGTGTTATTACGGATGATGATTTAGAAAAAATTGAAAGGGAAATGAAAAAGATTGCCAAAGATGGTAAGAGAATTGTACGGCATGAACTTTCAAAAGAAGAAGCTTTCAAACAATTTCAAAATGATCCTTATAAACTGGATTTAATCAGTCGGATGGATGAGAATAGTACGGTTATTAGTTGCTATACACAAGGGGATTTTACGGATTTATGTCGTGGACCTCATGTGGAAAGTGTAAAAGAATTAAAACACTTTAAATTGTTAAAGACGAGTGGAGCTTATTGGAAGGGAAACGCTAATAACAAGATGCTTCAAAGAATCTATGGAGTTTGCTTTGAAACCGCTGAAGATTTAGAGGCTCACTTACAAGAATTAGAAGAAGCTAAAATGCGTGATCATCGAAAATTAGGAAAAGAATTAGAATTATTCATGTCGGATGATTTAGTAGGAAGAGGTCTTCCCATGTTTTTACCAAAAGGATATATCGTATGGCAAGAACTAGAGAATTATATTCGGGATAAAGAGCGAAAATTGGGATATCTTCATGTTATGACTCCTTGTGTTGGAAATGTAGAACTCTATAAAACCAGTGGTCACTGGGAACACTATCAAGAAAACATGTTCCCAGCGATGGAAGTAGATGGAGAATCTTTTGTATTAAGACCAATGAACTGTCCACATCATATGATGATTTATGCTAATAAACTACATTCTTATAAAGATTTACCAATTCGAATTGGAGAGATTGCTCATGACTTCCGTTATGAAGCAAGTGGCGCTTTAAAGGGAATTGAAAGAGGTAGACATTTCTGTCAAAATGATGCTCACCTATTTGTAACGAAAGAACAAATTAAAGAGGAATTTAAGAATGTTGTGGATTTAATCTTTGATGTTTATAAAGATTTTCATATTACCAATTATCGTTGTGTACTCTCTTTAAGAGATCCACAAGATAAGACAAAATATCATCCAGATGATGAAATGTGGGACCGAGCAGAGAATGAACTTCGTGAGGTATTAAATGATTTAGGAATTGAATATACGGAAGAAATTGGAGAGGCTGCTTTCTACGGACCAAAATTAGATGTAAATGTTAAACCAGCAGTTGGAAATGAATATACACTTTCGACTTGTCAATTGGATTTTTGTTTACCTGCTAAATTTGAT
The DNA here is from genome assembly GCA_947629315.1 of uncultured Bacilli bacterium. Taxonomy (GTDB): domain Bacteria; phylum Bacillota_I; class Bacilli_A; order RF39; family UBA660; genus UBA5578. Next base: position 36,097 of record CANRDB010000007.1, on the reverse strand, counting down.
TTAAAATATGTAGATTCTGATGGTTCGAAGAAGACTCCTGTTGTTCTTCACCGAGCAATTCTTGGCTCTCTAGATCGTTTTATGGCTTACATTATTGAAGAGACAAAAGGGGTATTCCCACTTTGGTTAGCGCCTGTTCAGTTGAATATCTTACCAGTCAATAATGAATATCATTTAGAGTATGCGAAAGAAATAGAATCTTGGTTGCAGGAAGAAAATATTCGAGTTTCTCTAGATGATCGAGAAGAAAAAGTAGGATATCGAATGAGAGAGTCTGTTCTTCAAAAGATTCCTTACACGTTAATTTTAGGACAAAAAGAAGTGGATAACCATACCATTAGTTACCGGAAATACGGAACGGAAGAAACGATTACGTTATCAAAGGAAGAATTTCTTTCACACATAAAGGAAGAAATTCAGCATAAAATGTAAAAAAACGCAATACTCTTTTTTGCATTTTATCATTATCTAGTGTATAATGAATTTAGAGGATGTGAAATTATGAATAAAAAGGAACCGATTAGTTTTGTTTCGTTGTTAATTTCTTTAGTGTCATTAGTAATTGGTGTCATTTTCTGCTTTAATGGTGGAGATGCTATCTTTAAATTTATTGGTTATTCGGTAAGTGCGATTTTGATTTTATCCGGTGTACTTAAGGCTTTACTATATATTCTTGGTCGAAAGAAAAATGGATCTACTTTTGGAGATTTCATCATGGGTCTTCTCTTTGTGGGACTAGGAGTTGTGATTGCTATTTTTCCAAAGTTTATTCCAACGACGATTAGTATTGTCTTAGGAGTATTAATTCTCTTCAATGGAATTAATCGATTGATATTAGGTCTTGCTGTTAAGAAGATTGATGATCAAGGTTCCAAAATCTTTGCAATTGAATCGTTATTTATGATTTTATTAGGAATCATCATTATGACACAAGTATTTATTAAATTGTTAGGTGTCTTCATGATTGTCTATGCAATTTCAGAAATGGTGGGTTACATTTACTACACGAGTCAAAACAAAGATTATTCTGAAGTATTAAATAAAAAGGTACCACAAGATATTAAAGAAAAAGAAGCGAAAGAAGCTCAATTTGAAGAAACAAAAGAAGAATAACTGCTAAGAAATTAGTAGTTTTTTTCTTGATTTTAGAGAGGTATTTATGTTATAGTAATAGCCATGAGAGGTGGGATGTTTGATGAATAGTGAGGAAGTTTTAAGGACAGTCAAACAATATATGAAAAATTATGCATACCTATATCCACCAGAAGATTATGCAAGGTTAGAGAAAAGTGTTCAATCTATTCTACCAGATAGTTCCCAATATGAGGATAAAACTAGTTGGACGAAAGAGGCAAAAGAACAAATGAATGAGTTTATTCAACAAGATTTATCAAAACGTCTCTTAGAAGATGTAGGCAACTGGAAGTTTTATTTTCAAGCAAAGTGGAATTCTTCCAAAACAGCAATGGAGAATCTAAAGCATTTGGTAGACTTTTTAAAAAAAATAAATTTGGAATTGCCATTAGAAACTTATATCTCTTTATATGAAAATTACCCATTTTTAGGACAAGCCTTATCCCAAGTAGTAGGGGTGAAATCAAAAACTATTTCTTTTGATGCATTAGAGGCTAATTCTTTTTATGATATTTGTTCTTCTATGGTTGATTCCTATCTTACCTATCAAAAAATTGATATTGTCCTAGAAGAGGATGATTTGGATTATGATGAAGAAGAGGAAGACTATCTCCAAGAACAAGGAAAAGATGTTCATGATTCAGAATTAACGACTGATACGGTAAAAGATTACATTCGTATGATTACCAAAATTCCTCTTTATAGTCCAGAAGAGGAAATCGATGCTTTTATTCGTTTACGGCGTGGTATGTCAAATGCTCGTAATGAGATTGTGGAACATAATTTGCGATTAGTTATTTCGATTGCGAAACATAAAACAGGTCGGGGGTTAGCTCTTCTAGAATTAATCCAAGAAGGAAATATTGGATTAATGAGAGCAGTTGATAAGTTTGATGTCTATAAGGGATATAAGTTTTCTACTTATGCGACTTGGTGGATTCGTCAAGCAATGGAAAGAGCGATTGCTGATTTTGGAAGTGTTATTAGAAAACCGGTTCATATAGCAGAGTCTAAAATGAAGATGGCAAAAGTTGAGAGAAGACTAGCGATGTTACTAGGAAGAGAACCAACCATAGAGGAGATAGCAAAAGAAATGGATATTTCTGTTCAAAAAGTGACAGAATTAAAAACTTGTTCAGATCCAGTGAGTTTATCAACCCCAGTAGGAACGGAAGAAGATGCTGAATTAGTAGATTTTATTCCTGATGAGAGAAATTTATTTGATGAGGTGAATACCAGTCAATTGCGAAAAGAACTATTGCATGCTGTTGAAAGTGTTTGTCGCAGTAGTCGAGAACTCGATATTATGGTATTACGATTCGGATTAAAAGATGGATGCCCAAGAACTTTAGAAGAGATTGGAAAAAAATTTCATGTTACACGAGAACGTGTGAGACAAATTATTTCCAAAAAGATTCGTATGTTACGAATCCCTACGAGATCAAAGGAATTTTTAGATTACTTAGATTTCCCTGAAAGAGGGGAAGAACAATTGAAGGCAGAGGGATATAGTATGTATTCTCAAAAATATTCTTTAAAAATATCTACTTCTTCTACCACTGAGAAACCGGTAGAACAGAAAAATGGAGAAGTGTTTTTATCGGATTATATGACTCGACCTGCAACGAATGAGCAATTGATTCGGAGAATTGCTGCCCTACCAGCGCATTATCAAAACATTCTTCATAAAAAATATAGTAAGGATTTGACTCATATCAAAAAGGGCATTGCTACGCAAGAGGAAGAGAAAATTTTTATAAGTCAAATAGTTCCTCAATTATGCAGTATGTTGAAGGATTCCCAGTATGATGAAATAGAACTTTCCAATACGGTAGAGGATTCTACTTATGAAAATCAAACTTCCACTAGACCATCTGGCAATGTTCGAGTAAACATTATGGAGCCTGTTTCTGCACCTTTTTCTAAACAGGAAATGGATAAGGAACTTTTCTTTCGAAAGAATGATGATTGGCAATTATCTAAAAAAAGAAGTGCAGCAAAACCAGTTGTGAGCAAAGAAAATGCGAGTGCTATACCGGTAGCAAAAGAAACATCTATTGCTAATCAAGAGCAAACCAATTCTAAAAAGAGTGAGAAAGAAGAAACCTCTTCTAAGAATATGCCAGAGACAGTTTCTTCGACTACTTCTGTCAAAGTGGAAAAGTCACCATCTAAGAAAACTAACTCTACTATTTTAGAAGAAAAGAAAGGTTATCATGGAAGACAAGGAAAAACTTTGATGTCTGCTCTTGATTGTGACCTCGATACCATTCATCAAATTAGTAGAGTGTTAACGGAGGCACAATATAGTCTTTTAACAAAGAGATATGGAGAGAATTTAGATACGTATCTACCAAATACCATTACTCATGGTGAGTCAGTGCGGTTGTATCAAAAAGTAATTCCAAAACTAAAAAAGGAAATGCAACGAGTTTCCCATTCAGAAGAACAGACTACTGTTATGGAGAAAGTGGAGCCAGAAACTAGGAAAGAGGATTTATTACCATTGAATTTTCAATCATCTTCTCCAGTAATGAAAGAAGATAATTACCCTGACGATTCTTCTCCACTAGAACAATTAGAATTTTTTATGGAACAACTATCCAAGGAAACAGAATCTACTATATCAAAACAAGAGAAAGTACATCATGGAAGACAAGGAAAAGACTTAACGTCTGTTCTTGGATGTAATCTTGATACCATTCATCAAATTAGTGGAGTGTTAACGAAAGCACAATATGATCTTTTGACTAAAAGATATGGAGAGAATTTAGATACATATTTATCAAATACTATCACTCATAGTGAGTCAGTGCGGTTATATCAAAAAGTAATTCCAAAACTAAAAACAGAATTACAACGAGTTTCCCATTTAGAAGAACAGACGATTGCTACGAAGAAAGTAGCGCAATCATCTTTAGAACCTCATACCAATTATTTTAAAGGGTTACCAGTTGATATCAAACCATCTTCTAAATTTACAAAAGAGGATTATCAACAATTGCGAAATTATCTTTGTCAAGCAGGATATGAAGATACGTTAAAAGACTTACCATTAGAGGAATGTGTAGTTGCTTCACTTTCTTTATCGATGGTAGGAAATAAAACGATATCCCTTACGGAGTTAGCGGATTTGCTACAAATGGATATAGAAGAGGTAAGAACTGTCCTTAAAAAGGGACTTCATCAAATCAAACAAACTTTAGATACAGAAGTGGATAAGGAAGAAACGGAGCACGTGAAGAAGTTGGGAGGAATGTTAGGCGATGGGAAAAAAGAATAAAGAAAAACATCCACAACCAGTGGTAAGATATCCCATCAATTCTGCACTAGAACAGTATCAAAGACGGTATCATTCTCTCTTGAGTTCCATTACCGAGTTAGAGTTGCGTACTTGGTTTGAAGAGTCTATTCTCCATTATGATAAAGATAGAAATATTAGTTGGGAGTTTGATGCTCTTGACTATGTAGAGAAAAGAATGTTTTCTAAAATTAGAGATTTGATTTTAGAGGGAGATTTAGACTTGGAGATTTCGGTTATAGATTATTTCTTATCCAATGCGAAACTCATTCTTCGTAAGTTGGGGTACCAGGGAATAGACGCGGAAGGGATGGCGGATAAAGCCATTAGTGACACGATTGAGAATTATCAAGATGGTGACAATTTTCAGACGTCTCTTGTGAAAAGAATTCGTTTGATGATGTTTCCAAAACCAGAAGTAGTGCCACCTATCCAAAGTCAACCTGTAGAACCAAAGAAAAAAAACTTAGAAAAAATTGATACCGTAAAAGAGGAATCTACTCCTTTGAATACTATCCAGGACACTCCTAAGAAGAAAGAATTGGTGCTTCCTTTAGATAACCAGAAACGCCAACCAAGTCCTTTAGAAGAATTTGGATACTCATTAGACATTATCGCTCAATCACCGTTAGACGATGAAACTTACATTCAATTTTTATCATTGAAATATGGGTATTATCATCAACAGTATTATAGTTTAGAAGAGATTTGTACGATTTTAAATATTTCCCGAGAATCCTGCACTGCTTATTATCATCAATCTTTACAATTTATCAAGGATTGGTATGGATCTTTATTTGAGAAATATTATACGTATACAAATTCTTATGAAAAGAAGACGAATGAATCTTAATCATTCGTCTTTTATAGTGGGAATCAAACTATCAAGTTGATCTTCTTGGTAGGTAGGTTCCGTTCCTTTTAAGTAATAAAACATCGTGGCATTTTTATCAGAAGGAGAAGCGATTTCTCCAGTAATGGGATTGACAAGGGTACCGACAACATTATCTGGCATCGAATACCATACATCCTCTGTACCTTCTAAATACTTTTCCATGGTATCTCTCCAAACAGCTCGCAGTTCGGCACTGTTATTTTTAGAATCATCTCCCGCTATATCATAACCACTCCACAACCCTAATACGATATTGGGATTAAATCCTAATACGAGACGGTCTTGGTCAGTGGAACCTGTCTTAATAGCATATTTATGTGTGAGAGTTGCCGTTAAGTCATAACAGGTAGGATATCCATAATCGATAAAATGATAGTTATAGGTACTAGTGAGTGCTTCATTTAAAATATAGACTAAACTACTATTTAAAATAGGTTCTTTTTTTTCTTTATTTTCATAGAGAATATTTCCTTCCATATCTTCTACTTTTGCAATCAGTTTGCCTTCTACCTTATATCCTAAGTTAGCAAAACTAGCATATGCTTGGACCATTTCATAGAGAGATATTTCTTCACTTCCAAGAGCTAGAGAGGGAATTGGTTCTAAAGAAGCAGTAATTCCCAGTCGCTTTGCCATATCAACTAGTGTTTGTTCTCCTAAAAAGAGATGGGTTTTGACAGCATAGATATTGTCACTATAAGAAATAGCGGTGGCCATTGTAATATTTTTATTTCCATATTTATTATTATAATTAGAGGGAGTATACGTTTTATTTTCTGAAAAGACAAAGGTAGTTTTTTCACTTGTAAAAGTAGTAGATTCGGTGAATCCATTTTCGAGCGCAGCATAATACAAAATGGGTTTCATGGTGGAGCCTACTTGTCTTTTCGAAGATATGGCACGATTGTATTGACTGACAGAATAATTTCTTCCTCCTGTAAGAGCGATAATATGTCCGTTGTTTGGATCCATCATGATAGCAGATACTTGTAAATCTGGATTGGAGATGTTTTGATCAATCGCATTTTCTAAAATGGTTTGGGCCTGCAAATCGAGATAGGTATAGATTTTAAGTCCACCAGTTTCCAGAAATGTTTCGGGAATATCATCGATGGTTTCTAATTCTTTCATCACTGCATCCTGATAGTACATCAACATTTTCAGTTCCTGTTCTGAAAGGGTTCCATAGTAGGTAAGAACTTCTGCATAAGCGGCTTCTTGTTCTTCTTCCGTAATCATTTTTTCTCGTACCATACTCTTTAAAACGATGGCTTGCCGCTCTTTCGCTGCTTCTTCATCGACAAGAGGAGAATAGTGCGAAGGAGATTTAGGAATTCCTACTAACATGGATGCTTGCGCTAAAGAGAGGTCTTTCGCACTTTTATGAAAATAATAGTGACTAGCATTTTCAATTCCATAAATTCCTCCATAGTTAATAGTATTGAGATAAGCTTCTAAGATTTCGTCCTTATCATATTGTGTCTCTAATTGAATGGTTAACCATGCTTCTTTCATTTTTCGTGACCATGTTTTTTCAAACGATAAAAAGAGATTCTTAGATAATTGTTGACTAATGGTAGAGGCACCTTGCAAGGTTTTTCCATGAATGAAATTAATATAGAGAGATTTTAAAATACGAAGATAATCGAATCCGTGATGTTGATAAAAATTCTTATCTTCAATAGCAATTGTCGCATCTAATACGTAGGGAGAAATTTCTTCTAATGGTACCCATTTATCACTCAAGTCTTCCACTAAATTTCCATTTCCATCGTAAATATAAAATTCATTGGCATTCTTGATGACTAAATTTGTCATGTATTTCGCATACCAATATAATCCAAAATAAAAAAGAAGACCAATGAGTAGGAGAAATACGCCTCCTTTTAAGACTCTTTTTTTCCATTTCATACCATCATTCCATTCTCTTTTTAGGATTTCCCAAAATAAAGAAAAATATAAGTGCAATTTCATATAAAGTATGCTATAATGTTTGAGAGTTGGTGTTATGGCGGTTATTCCTATTCAAACGTCTTTGAAATCTAAGAATTTCCAGACGAATTATCAATTAAAAGCAATTCAAAAAAACCATCAATTACAATATATAGAAGATAATTGTAAAATGGTAATTGACATTACTCGAGATTGTGTTACAATGGTAAGAAAGAATGATGAGTATGAGATTGTTTTATCCTTTCATTCGAAGAAGAGTTCTGGATTGATTCGTCTATCTTCGGGACATTCTTTACCACTAGAGATGACAGTAAAAAAATTAGAAATTCAAACCAATACCGTTATCATTCAATACGTTCTTTATGGCGAAGAATATGAATACAAAATACAATATTAGGAGGATATTATGGTAGTAGAAGAACTAGAAACAATATTTCGGGAAGTTGCTCAAAAATTGGGAATCGAAACTCCTAGTATGCGCATCATTTTATCGAATCGTCCTGATTTATGTGATTATCAATGTGATGAAGCTTTTAAACTAGCGAAGTCACTTCACAAAAATCCAATGGAAATTGGTAACAGGATAGTTGAGGAAGTTCGTCAATTAGAAAATTTTGCAGACTATTTTGAACAAGTAGAATTAGTGGCTCCTGGATTTATCAATATCACGCTAAGTGACTCTTTTATCAATCGTGTGTTAATGACGATGATGGAGCATGAACATTTTAATTGGAAACCAGTCAATCCTAGTCAAACAGTTATTCTAGATTACGGTGGACCTAATGTAGCAAAGCCACTTCATGTTGGCCATATGCGAACAGCGATTGTTGGAGAATCTATCAAGAGAATTTTAACGTATGCAGGTTATCACACCATTGCCGATGTTCATTTAGGAGATTATGGATTACAAATTGGGGAAGTAATCTATGGAATTCAAAAAGAAAACTTGCGAGTTGAGGATATCACGATTCAAGATTTAGATAGAATCTATCCTGCTATGAGTGCGTTATGTAAAGAAAATCCGGATATCAAAGAAGAGTGTGCACAAATTACCAAACAATTGCAAGAGGGAAATGAACAGTACCATACGATGTGGAAAAAAATCTATGAGGTATCTTGTGAGGATATTCGGGGGATTTATGAATTTTTAGATGTTCATTTTGATTTATGGCTTGGTGAAAGTGATGCTCATGCTTTCATTCCAGAATTGACTCAAATTTTTGAGAAGAAACAATTGCTTCAAATAAGTGAGGGAGCTACGATTGTTAATGTATCAAAGGATACTGATAAAAAGGAAGTTCCACCCCTTATTTTTCAAGCGAGTAATGGCTCTTATCTTTATGCTACCACCGATTTAGCGACTATTTTAGACAGAGTAAAACAGTATCATCCAGATAAGATTCTCTACGTAACGGATAGTAGACAAAGTCTTCATTTTGAACAAGTTTTTAGAGCGGCTGATTTAGCGGGACTTGCGCCTTATTCTACCTTTGAACATTTAGGATATGGAACCGTGAATGGCAGTGATGGAAAACCATTTAAAACTAGAAATGGAGATTCTCCAAAACTGCAATCTTTGTTTCAGCAGGCAAGAGAAATTTTAATTTCTAAAAAAGATAGTAATGCCAATATGAGTGATGAGGATATCGATATTTTAGTCAACGCTATTTTAAAGTTTGCGGATTTATCAAACAATCGAGAGAGAGATTATATTTTTGATATCGCTAAATTTTCTGATGTCGTTGGAAAAACAGGACCTTATATCTTATATACCTATTTGCGTTTAGCGAAAATTATTCAGGGCGGAGAATCTTTTTCTCATAAACTGTCTAAGAACATATATAATAATTATGACCGTAACTTGCGTTTGAAACTATTAGAGTTTGAAATTGCTTTTCAAAATGCTTTAGATGATCGAATGCCAAGTTATATTGCTGATTATGTGTATGATATCTGTGTATTAGCCAATGCCTTTTATCAAAATAATCATATTAATGGCTTAGAAGAGGAAGAACAAAAACAAGATTGGATTACTCTTTTAACGCTCACGAATAAAATGATTCGTGAAATGTTATATTTATTAGTGATTAAAATACCTACAGTAATGTAGATGGATGGAGGATGAATATGAGTTTAAAAAGTATGAAAAAAGAAGAATTGGAATTACTTTCCTATACAGATTTAACAGAAATGATTTTATCAGAGAATAAAAAGCCGATGAATACAGCCACTATTTTTCATAAGATTTGTGACTTATTAGAGTTATCAGACAGCGAATATACGAGTAAGATAGGAGATTTTTATACTTCTCTTACGACCGATAAACGGTTCTTATTACTGGAAGGTGCTGAATGGGATTTAAAAGATCGTCATGTAGTAGATATTGTTGTAGCAGATGATGATGAAGAAGATGAGGAATCTAGTGAAGAGGAAGAGGAAGTAGAAGAAGAGGACGAGTCTTTTGATGAGAATATGGATGCTGTTGATGATGAAGAGACACTAGATGACGATGAAGATGACCTTGACGATTTAGTGGTCATGAGTGAAGAAGAATTAGATGCCGAATAAAAGGAAAATCGCATAGGAACGATTTTCTTTTTCCTTGCCTAAATAACAGATTTATAGTATAATCAAGTACAGAAAGGAATGAGACAATGATAGAGAGATTAGATACTATTGAAAAGAGATTTCATGAAATAGAAACAGAGTTAACCAATCCCGAAGTCTTATCCGATATTAAAAAAACGCTGGAATTAAATAGAGAACAAGCATCATTAAAAGATGCCTATGATGCTTATCAAGAGTATAAAAGAGTATTGCGTGATATAGAAGCGGCAAGTGAGATGTTAAAAGATGCTTCTATGGCAGAGTTTGCGAAAGAAGAATTAGAACATCTTCATGCCGAAAAAGAACAAAGGGAAAAAAATCTGGAAATCCTTTTGTTACCGAAAGATGAAAATGATGGAAAGAATGTTATTATCGAAATTCGTGGTGCGGCAGGAGGAGATGAGGGAAATCTTTTTGCGGGAGATTTATTCCGAATGTATTCAAAATATGCTGAACGACAAGGATGGAAAATAGAGGTATATTCTGAAGAAGTAGGAACTTCTGGTGGGTATTCCCAAATTGAATTTCTAGTAAAAGGAAATAATGTATACTCTAAATTAAAATATGAAAGTGGTGCTCATAGAGTACAGAGAGTACCAGAGACAGAATCTCAAGGAAGAGTTCATACTTCTACTTCTACGGTATTAGTCATGCCAGAAGCAGAAGAGGTGGACTATACACTAGATATGAATGAGGTTCGCATTGATATTACAAGAAGTTCTGGATGTGGAGGACAGGGAGTGAATACGACGGATAGTGCCGTTAGGCTAACTCATATTCCAACGGGAATCGTTGTTTATTCCCAAGCGGAAAGATCACAGATTAAAAATAAAGAAAAAGCAATCAAGATTTTACAGACTCGGTTATATAATTTAAGATTAGAAGAAAAGGAAGCGGAGTTAGGCGCTGAAAGAAGAAATAAAATTGGAACAGGGGATCGTTCTGAAAAAATCCGTACCTATAATTATCCTCAAAATCGTGTTACGGACCATCGCATTGGTTTTACGACGAAACAATTAGATAGGGTAATGGAAGGTGCTTTGGATGAAATTATTGATGCTTTAATCAACGAAGATCAAACGAGAAAATTAAGAGGAGAATCATAAGAGTCAGAACTAAAAACACTGACTCTTTTTAGAAGGAGAAAATATGAAGAAAAAAATAGTAGTGACAGTAATTGTCTTTATATTAGTACTTAGTTTGAGTGTAGGGGGAATTCTTTTCGTAAAAAATCAATCTTCTAAAAAAGAGGAGCATACGTCAGGTACACAACAGGAAAATACTAGTACGAGTAGTTCTTCTAATGAAGAGGAGTTCTCATCCGATAATACGAATACGGATAGTAATACAGATTCTAATAGTGAATCGAATAGTTCTACTAATTCCTCATCAAATACGACTAGTAATACTAACAACCCATCTAGTTCGAATAGTGCTAGTAACAATCCATCTAACTCGAATAGTTCTAGCAATAAGCCATCTAGTTCCAATAGTACCAGTAACAAAAACACTAGTAGTAATAAGCCATCTAGTTCGAATAGTTCTAGTAATAAACCATCTAGTTCCAATAGTTCTAGCAACAAGAACACTAGTAGTAATACGAACACGAACACGCAGCCACATACAGAGACTGAGACGAAAACTTCTACGAGTGAAAAATACGGTGTTAAAATTACCACCAAGACAACTATTACCTATAGTGTAGATGCTAATGGAAAACGAACGGAAACGAAGAGAACTTCTAAAACCACTTATGATCGTTCCAAATTTAAGGCAAAGACATCAGATTTAAAAGCCGAAGCGAAAACAAATGCAACAAAGTATGCGAAAGAAATTAAGGAAGTTTTAAAATATACAAATCAATATCGTAGTGAGAAAAATGTTGAGGCACTTACGTTAGATGAAGACTTGACGTTAGCGGCCATGGTTCGTGCTTTAGAAATGGCTTGGAGTGGAAAGTTTGAACATAAACGACCAGATGGAAGCGATTGCTCTACGGTATTAGATGACCTAAACATTGGTTGGCATGCAGTTGGGGAAAATATTGCTTATGGATATCCTACTCCACAATTGGCATCCGAGGGATGGAAAGCATCACCTCTCCATTATGAAAATATCATGAAGACGAGTTACCACAAAATAGGGATTGGCTATGCTTATTTAAATGGTGAATATTATTGGGTTCAAATTTTTACTGATTAGTTTAGAATGGAAAAAAGAGGATGAAGAAGTGATTTGAAAAAAATCTACACGAAATAAAAAACGTGTAGATTTTTATATGCTAAAATTTATGTAAGGAGAATTTCTATATGACTAGAGAATATAGATATTTTACCAGGAAAGAAAAAAAGCAAAGCAGTAAAAATGGTTTTGAACTACTACAGTATCACAAACTAGATGGATGAGTATAGATTAATACAATTGTAATCGGAAATCAAAAAATATTTTGGGATGTCTCTCTTCTAAAATATCTTCCATCGCAATGGGCGAGTCGTTGACTTTTCAAGATAGATAGTGTATATTAAAGTATAATAGTAGGATGGTAGGAGAAATTTTTGTGAAATATTTGAAAATAACATTTTGCATTTTTGCGATAAGTTTAGTGGCAAGGATAACTGGTGTTAGTGCTTGGGCTTCTTATGTTTTTAATGATGAAATTTATTCTGGTACTACAGTAACTTTGCCAACTTTCAGTGCACAAGAGTTAGTGGCGGAACAGGTTAAAAATACGAATGATGAACAGTTTGTTATGATTGGTAGTTGTAAAGATACCATTACTAAGGATAAAAGGGCTGCCGAAGGACTTATAACGACTGTTTTTTTATCTATTGGGTTTCAAGATGTAAGTACTGGAAAATCCTGGTTTGGTGAAGATAGTAAATTAGAGGAACCTTGGTTTTTATACTTGCGATCAACAAAATTTTTACCAACTACCGCAAAATGTACTGGATTGTGGGCTTACGAATCTACTCCTGGTAGGTAATAACAATGATACGATTAAAAAAGAATAAATATTTTATACTGGCACTGCTGTTGATGATTGTGATTGTTTTTCTTTCTTTCATCGACAATTATAGACCATTTCTTTTTAATGATTATGAGCAAACGAAAGAAAACTGTATTTTTGAAAAGGATTTATCAGATCCAGTGTGTCAGTTTTATCAAACAGAGGAAGCAAAAGAACGATTTTTATCTTATACACCTATGGATGGATTAAGAGATCATATTCGAACAGATGGTATGATTACGACTATTTATAGTACAATAGAAGATACGTCTGCATTTGGTTTTTTACAATACATCTCTCCGATGATTATTTCTATTGTGGTAATTAGCTTTATTCATTCATTTTTACATAGTGGAATGTTTCAAAATGTTTTATTGAGAGAAGATTATAAAAAAACTTTAAAAAAACAATATAAAAGTTGTATGAAAGCAGCTTGCTTAGTCCCTTTTGCTTATCTTGTAATTATTATTGTTAGTGCGTTTCTTACTCATGGAGATATACATTATTCTAAGTCAGTACTGTCAAGAGTGGTATTTACCGAATGGAAATTTGATTACTGGTATTTCTATCTAATGATGGTTGTCTTGATTCAGTTTATCATCAGTCTTTTTTATGTCAATATTGCTATTTATTGTTGTAAAAAGAATCAACATAAGTTAACTGCCTTTTTAATGTCATATATTATTTTTATTGTAGTGGACTTGGTAATTTATATTGTTGTCTATGCCCTGATTTACAACCAGATATTAGGATTTAAAGAAATAGGGGAATATTTCTTGATAAGTGGTTATTTCTTCTTTGATGCTCATAATATAACCCCAATTTTAGTAGCACTTTTCGTATCAATCTTTTTATGGTGGGCTTCTTTTCTCGTTTTAAAGAAAGAATATGGTAATGCAGAGAAAGTGGTGTTGGACTATGAAAGTATCACAAACTAGGTGGATGAGTATAGGACAGTATGTTAGTTCTTCTCATCAGTTTAAAACGATATTTCTCCTCATTATTTTTTTAGCAATTTATGCCGTTGTGGCAGCAGGCGGAAATGGGGGAGAATATCAAGAAAGTATTATTGATTCTGCCCTAACGATTCTTTCTTTTAATGTGTTCAATATGCTCTTTTTTACTTTACTTTGGAAAAATACAGTCGATGTTTGTGCCTTGATGAATACGAAGTTTGATTTCGTTATTATGAGATTACAGAGTCGAAAAAAATATATTTTATTTATATTGAAATATGTGTTGTTGATGAATGTGCTCTTTTTAATTCTTTTTTCGATTCTTTATTTGTCCATCAATTTATTTATACCGAGTAAGAGTTTTATGATGACAGATTATGATTTTTATGGTATTTCTAATATGCAATATTTTCTCTTTTTTCTTTTTCGGTATGTTAGTATTTCGCTTTTACTATCCGTTATTTTTGCTTTACTCTATTTAAATTTTAAAAAGAAAAGTATTTGGATGATTGTTCTAGTAATTGCTGGTTTTTTATGTTTTCCAATCCAGTTTTCTGTGCATTCAACTTTTTCTATTTTTCTTTGGACGTATTTCTATTCGATAGCTTACTCGAGTTTCTATCAAGAGGTGTTTTATTCCATTCTTTATTTGATTGTTTTACTGATTATTACTTTTGGTTTAGAATTTTATAGTTGTCGAAACAAAAGGATGGATATTGCATGAAATATTTATGGATGAATGATATTCGATATATTTTTCAAAAACGAAAAAAATTACTTCTTTTGTTTGCTACGGTACTAATGTTATCCCTTTGGCTAGAATCGTATCAAGATAGGTCTTTTTACCATTTTATCTGTGTCTCATTAGGGGTAGCTTTTAACCATAAAAGTTTTGAATGGTTAGAATTGTTAGCATATTTATTCAATGTGGTAGTCTTTCTCTTTTTGATTGTCGATGTTTATATGAAGGATATGAGTTCACAATTAAGTCATATTTTTGTAAGAATGACTCCGCTTCAATGGTTCGTAAAAAAGACAATTGTATTTAGTACTTGTATGCTATTTTTAAAACTAGTAGAATATTTGTTAGTAGGATTGGGTTCTTTTCTTTTATATCGTGGTGATATTATTATTGGAGATTGTCTATTCTTATTTGGAAAAGACTTTCTCTATATTCTTTGTTTGCAATTCTTGTTATTGGCTAGTTATTTTACTTTCCAAGTTTGGAGATGGGACGAAGTTTTCATGATCGGTCTATTTGTCATATTTATGTTAGTATTTGATAAAAATATGGTTTATTGTCCTTGCTGGAAGTTAGGAATAGGACTGATGATAGGATGGACGGTTTGTGGCATATGGATTGGTAGAGAGGCTAAAAAACTGATAGAAGGAAATGGTGGAAAATAATGAAGTTAGAATTAAAAAACATTACGAAAAAATTTCGTGAGAATGTGGTTATTGAGGATGTTAATGTCACTTTAGAAAGTGGTAACATTTATGGATTAGTTGGTAGAAATGGTAGTGGGAAATCCGTTCTTTTAAAAATCATTTGTGGATTTTATTCTCCTACCAAAGGAAAAGTAATACTAGATGGAGTAGACTATTCTACAAAGAATGCTTTTCCTAAAAACACGAGAGCACTCATTGAAAAGCCAAACTTTTTACCAGATTTAACAGGTTATGAGAATCTTTTGTTGTTAGCGTCTATTCAAAATAAGATAGGAAAACAAGAAATATTGGATGTAATGGAAAAATTAAATATGAAGACAGAAATTCATAAAAAATATTCTAAATATTCCTTGGGAACGAAACAAAAATTAGGAATTGCTCAAGTGTTGATGGAAGATCCAGACGTCATGATATTGGATGAACCTTTTAATGGAGTAGAAAAAGATACGGCAAAAGAGATTCGGGAACTTTTATTAGAAGAAAAACAAAAGGGAAAACTAATTATTATTGCTACTCACATGAAAGAGGATATTGATACGCTTGCGGATGTTGTCTATGAAATCGATGGAGGAAAAATGACGGAGTTAACGCAGAGTTGATACTACGATTTTTTTAGAACAGATAAGAAAATAAACGATAGATAGGTAGTGTGATAAAATGTATCAAAATCCTAGTAACTTCAATCAAAATAGTTTCAATATACAAGGTAACAATAACATTCCAAATAAACAACCATTACAAAATAATCAAAATTTAGATAACCAGTATGACGAGTTTCAAAAAATAAAAAAAGAAATTAGAACAACATGGATTCAGTTTTTGAAAGGTTCTATTGTACTTTTCATTATATATGCTTTAGTTATTTTCTTCATTAATTTACCCGAACAGAGATATAAAGAAGAATATGAAAGTACAACCTGGTATGAAGAAAAGGCCTTTTATGACCATAGTTATCATCATAGAGAAACAGTTGATGATAATACTACATCATATATTGATTATTATGATTGGTATTTTAAATATACTGGTCGTGATGGCAAAACATACTATTATATAGATAAAGATCATGTGGAAGAAGGAGAGATAGGGTTTGACAGAGTCATTTATGTTGATGAAAACGATAATTCTCACTCATTACCAATCATAAATTATGATGAAGATGGCGAAGTTGATGAATTTGCCAAACAAATAGTTTTCTTTATCGTAATTGTTCCATTTGTAATACCGTTTTTGATTATTTATATCATCCGATTGCTACGCTTGTATATAAAACGATTTATGATTCAGAAAAAAATTTCCGTATAAGAGAGTAATATTACTCTTTTTTTTGCGGATTATGATACAATAAATAAGGTGAAGCGTATGGGAGAAGAAGAATATTTAAAAAAATATTTAAAAGAAGAGGATTTAGAACAGGGTTTAGAACGATTACATCGAGGAGAGCCTGCTCAGTACATTGTAGGGAATGTTGATTTTTATGGATACTTATTAGATGTTAATCCCAGTGTATTAATTCCTCGCTTTGAAACAGAAGAATTGGTTTCGAAGACGATTGCGCATCTTCGAGAGTTTGAACACCCTAGAATTGCCGATATTGGAACTGGTAGTGGCTGTATTGCGATTGCGTTAAAAAAAGAAATTGATTGTGATATGGAAGCTGTCGATATTAGTAAGAAGGCTTTAGAAACCGCAGAACATAACGCTAGCAAGAATGAAGCGGAAATTCATTTTCTAGAGGGAAGTTTATTAGAACCACTTTCTGGAAAATATGATTGTATTATTTCAAATCCTCCCTATATTTCTTATGATGAAGAAATTATGGAGGTTGTTGCGAAAAATGAACCTGCGTTAGCGCTCTATGCAGGGGAAGAGGGGTTAGCTTGTTATGAGGTAATATTAAAAACTTGCAAGCCTTATTTAAAAGAAAAATTTTTAATTGCTTTTGAAATAGGAGCAACCCAAGGAAAAAGACTATTAGAGAAAGTGAATCGTTATCTTCCTCAAACGAGAGCGTGGATAGAAAAAGATATGCAGGGAAGAGACCGATTCTTATTTGTAAGAGAGAGATAAAAATGGATTTATGGCAATATGAAAAAGAATTATATCAACAGGGAATTACTTACATTGGTGGAGTAGATGAAGTAGGAAGAGGACCTTTAATAGGACCGGTTGTTACTGCTTGTGTAGTTCTTCCTAAAGACTTTGTTTTAGAGGGATTAACGGATTCTAAAAAGTTGACAGAGAGAAAAAGAGAAAAGTTTTATCCTTATATTCTAGAACATGCCATCGCCTATGGAATAGGAATGGTTCAACCCGAAGAAATTGATCGCATCAATATTTATGAAGCAACTAAAGTAGCTATGAAAATGGCTATTGA
This sequence comes from uncultured Bacilli bacterium, assembly GCA_947629315.1. GTDB lineage: Bacteria > Bacillota_I > Bacilli_A > RF39 > UBA660 > UBA5578. The sequence goes on along the minus strand of CANRDB010000007.1, from coordinate 18,418 downwards.
AGAGGTTCAAAAGCAGATTCCTTTGGAGCACGTGTTAATTGATGCCATGCCACTAGAATTAGATATTCCTAGTACTTCTATTATTAAGGGAGATGCGAAGAGTATCAGCATTGCCGCTGCTTCGGTTGTAGCGAAAGTAACAAGAGATCATATGATGATAGAACTTGATAAAAAGTATCCTGAATATGGTTATAAAGAGCATAAGGGATATCCAACCAAAAAACATTTAGAAGCAATCCAAAAATATGGGCTCATTGATGGATATCGAAAATCCTATGGACCAGTCAAGGAACTATTAGAAAAGGAGTAAGACATGAAAGTATTTTTAATATCTCATATCGCAGATATGGATGGTGTGACACCGGTTATTTTAACGGACTTAACTTTTGAAGAATATGATTATCAGTTACTCGATATTCCAGATGTAGATTCCTATGTAATGAATTGTTTAGAAAACCATACGTTAGATGACTATGATGCTATTTTTATGACGGATTTAGGGGTCAGTTTAGAAGTTGCCAAAAAGATTGATGAGTCTTCTTGGAAAGATAAGTTTCATCTTTTGGACCACCATGAGGGGCATTTAGAACTCAACTCCTTTTCGTTTGCGCATGTAGTGGTAGAAGAAAATGGCATTCTAGAGTCTGGTACTAGTCTTTACTATAAATATTTATTGACGCACTATCCGAATACTACGTTAGCGAAAGATAGTGTTTCTTACATGGTTTCTTTAGTCCGCTTGAATGATACTTGGGAATGGAAGAAATATCAAGTGAGGGAGGCAGTCGATTTAGGAACCCTATTTGCTTACTACGGAAATGAGAAATTTATTCAAAATTATATAACGTTTTTACGAAAGAACCGAGAATTTTATTTTTTAGAGTCAGAGCGTATTTTAATCGATGTCGATCGTAAGAAAAAAGAAGAGTATATTGACCTTTGTAAAGAACGGATGATGATTCAAGAAATTCATGGGTATCAGGTAGGAATTGTGTTTGCGGAACAGTATGTGAGTGAAGTAGGAAATGTATTAGCGGAAACGTTTCAAGATAAAATTGATTTAGTCATGATTATCCGTCTCGATAAGAGTCTTAGTTTTCGAAGTGTGAAAGAGGATGTCAGTGTGCGGGATTTTGCGCAACTCTTTCACGGAGATGGTCATGTTCACGCTGCAGGAGCTCCTTTACCAGAACATATTCATCAAGCCATTATTGATGAACTATTGAGGGAGAATCAACTCTTATGACATTAGAGCGAGTGGTGGTAGGACCGCTAGAGACAAATTGTTATCTTTTAAAGAAAGATGGACAATGTCTCGTGATTGATCCTGGTGAGGAATATGATAAAATTAAGAAGAGTATTGGCAAGTGGAAAGTTGTTGGCGTTTTGATTACGCATGCTCATTTTGATCATGTAGGAGCGCTTTCTTTCTTTGCCAAAGAGAAAGTTTACGATTTTTTCAATTTAGAAGAAGGACCACATCAGATAGGAAATTTTTCCTTTACGGTTATCGATACGCCAGGTCATAAAAGTGATTCGATTAGTATTTACTTTCAACCAGAGAAGTGGCTCTTTACGGGAGATTTCCTCTTCCGACATGGCATCGGTAGAACGGATTTACCAACGGGAAGTATGGAGGATATGGTGAAGAGTTTAGAGAAAATGAAGGAATATCCAGAAGATATTGAAATTTATCCAGGACATGGAGAGTCTTCTTACTTAGGAGAAGAAATCTGTCGTTTTTCTAAAGGAGGAAACTAGGAATCCTCTTTACAAGATGGAAAAACCATGTTATAATAAGCATGTTTTTAGGTCATTGGGCGATAATGAAAGAGTAGTAATAAAGTAACGGAACGAAGAGAGTTCATGGTTGGTGAGAATGAATGAGAAGTCTTTATGAATTCGCTTTCTAGCATTGTAAAAGAAAATTTATGACGGTGACGCGTTATAGTCTTTGAGATTGTTATGAAAATAATAATAAATTAAGGTGGTACCACGAGCAATTCGTCCTTATTGGGTACTGCCTTTTTTTTGAGCAAGAATGGAGGAATAGTATGAAAGACTTAGAAAAGATTTTAAAGGAATTAGAAAGTAAAATTGTCGATGTCGAAGATATGACTACATTGAATGATATCCGTGTAGAATATTTAGGAAAAAAAGGAAGTATTACGCAACTTTCATCGAAGATATCAGAACTTCCCGTAGAGGAGAAGAAGACTTTTGGGGCGGAATTAAATCGCGTCAAAAATAGAGCTACGGAATTGTTAGATACGAAAAGACAAACTTTGGAAGAACGGGCTTTAAATGAAAAGTTAGCTAGTGAAAATATTGATGTTACTCTTCCTGCTACCATGATTCCAACAGGAGCTCCCAATATCCTAGAAAAGATTATTGAAGAAGTAGAAGAGGTATTCATGTCGATGGGATATGATGTAGTGGATGGACCAGAAGTAGAAGAAGACCATTTCAACTTTGAATTATTGAATATTCCAAAAGGACATCCAGCTAGGGATGCCCAAGATACTTTCTATATTGAAGATGAGACAATGCTTCTTCGTAGTCAAACTTCTCCTGTTCAAGCTCGTACGATGATAGCGGCAGGCGGAGATAAACCAATTCGGATGATTTGTCCTGGTAAGACGTATCGAAGAGATGCCGATGATGCGACGCATTCTCATCAATTTATGCAGATTGAGGGATTATTAGTCGATAAGAATATTAGTTTATCTGACTTAAAAGGAACTTTTGATGTGATTGCCAAAAGATTATTTGGGGAAGAAGTAGAAACTCGGTTCCGTCCTAGTTATTATCAATTTACAGAACCATCTGTAGAGACGGATATTTCTTGTTTCGTATGTAAGGGAAAAGGGTGTTCCCTTTGTAAAAATACAGGATGGATTACTGTCAGTGGAGCCGGAATGGTTCATCCAAACGTACTTCAAAACTGTGGTTATGATCCAAGCGTGTGGTCAGGCTTTGCTTTCGGTTTTGGAGCAGAGAGATTAGCGATGTTGAAGTATGGTATCCAGGATATTCGTACCTTCTACCAGACTGACTTAAGAGAGTCTCGTGCATTTGATAGAAAGGATGTGTAAGGATGATTAGTTTAAATTGGGTAAAAGACTATGTTGATATTGCATCAGAGGATTTGCAAGAACTAGCGGTAAAAATTACCAAAGCAGGGGTCAATGTGGAATCTGTTTTAACAAAGCATATCGATCACTTAGTCATAGGAAAAGTAGTAAGTTGTATTGATCATCCAGATAGTGACCATTTACATGTCTGCATGGTAGACGTTGGTACCAAAACCGTTCAAATTGTCTGTGGTGCTCCTAATGTAAGAGAAGGAATTACCGTCATTGTCGCTCTTCCAGGATGTGTTTTACCAGAAGATTTTGAAATCAAAGCTGGTAAAATTAGAGGACAAGAATCTAATGGCATGATTTGTGCTTTATTTGAATTAGGAGTCGAAGAAAAGACAGAAGAAACGTATGCGAAAGGAATAGAAGAGGTAAAAGGGGACTTTAAACCAGGTCAAGATGCGAATATCTATTTAGGAACGGATGATACCATCTACGAATTAGATGTTCATAAACATAGAAATAATGACTGTTATTATCATATTGGCTTTGCCTATGAAATTGCTTCTATCTTAAATAAAAAAGTAACTCTTCCAGATAGTCATTTTAAAGAAATCAAAGAAGATGTTCATGATTATATTGACTTACAAGTAAAGACTGATAAATGTCCTTACTATACTGCGAAAATGGTGAAAGATGTCGTTATTAAAGAATCTCCTGATTTTATGAAAAAAAGATTGATAGCGGCTGGTATGAGACCTATCAACAATGTAGTAGATATTTCCAATTATGTCATGTTGGAGTATGGGCAACCGCTTCACTTCTTTGACAAGGATAAATTAGGAGATAAAATTCTCGTTCGTAATGCGAAAGAACAGGAAGAAATTATTACATTGGATGGACAGAAGAGAATTTTAAAATCTTCTGATATTGTCATTACAGATTCTAAAAAACCAGTCTGTATCGCCGGTGTCATGGGTGGAGAAAATACGGATGTCGATGAGAATACAAAGAATATTCTCATTGAAAGTGCCATTTTTGATGCCGTTAGTATTCGTTATACTGCTTCTAATCTAAATTTAAAAAGTGAGGCTTCTATTCGTTATGGAAAAGGACTCAATTATGAGTATACGGATGCCGCTATCGAAAGAGCTTGTCATTTACTAGAGAAATATGCGGATGCGAAAGTATTATCTGGTACTGTCAAACATGACAAGGTAGATAAAACAGAAAAAGTGGTTTCTTTTGAGACAAAAGAGATTAATAGTCTTTTAGGAATTACCTTAACGGATGAAGATGTCAAAACGGAACTTGCCCGTCTAGGATTTGATTATCATTATAAAAAAGGTATTTTTACCGTTACTATTCCAAGAAGAAGATTAGATATTGATCCAAACGTTAATGATTTAGCGGAGGAAATCGGTAGACTTTATGGATATCATAATTTAGTATCTACCTTACCAGTTGTTCCTACTAGAAGAGGCGTTTACGTAGGGGATGTTGCTATCCGTAAGAGTATTTCTAGACGTCTTCGTGCTTTGGGATTAAATGAGACGAAAACCTATACGTTAGTTAGTAAAGAAATGGCTTCTTTATTCCGTTACGATGACAAAAAGGCAATTGTTCTACCAAATCCTATGAGTATGGATAAATGTGTTATTAGAACGAGTCTTCTTCCATCTTTGATGAATACTTATGAATATAATAAAGCTCGTCATGTAGAGGATATTCTCCTTTATGAGATTGCCAAAACATACAATCAGGATTATCAAGAAGAAAGTAAAGTGGCTATCTTGATGCATGGAAACTATCTTCGTAATGAATGGCATCAATTACAAGTAAAATGTGATTTCTATTGTTTAAAAGGAATCATCCAAAATGTGTTAGATTATCTTGGATTCAAAAATCGTTATACTTTTGAAAAAGCAACGTTACCAGAGATGCATCCAGGTATGAGCGCTATTATCAAAGTAGACCGTGAACCGATTGGTGTGATAGGACGTGTCCATCCAAGTTATCAAAAAGAGGAAGTTTATGTAGCAGAATTCTCTATGACGAAACTCTATGAAAAACAAGTAAAGCCAATTAAATTTAAAGAGTCTTCTAAATATCCAGAAATTCAAAAGGATGTCGCTTTCATTGTCAAGAAAGAAGTAGAATCTGATACGATTATGAATCAAATTAAAAAATCAGGAGGAAGACTTCTTACCGATATCCATGTGTTCGATGTCTATGAGGGAGAAAATGTAGGGGAAGACGAAAAATCAATCGCCTTATCCTTAACATTTGCGGATGAGAGTCGGACCCTTAGCGATGAGGAAGTTACCCAAGTTTTTGAGAAAATTATTGCGGATGTTACTTCTAAACTATCTGCGCAATTACGGAATAAGTAAAAAAGGATTTATTCCTTTTTTTATTGAAAAAATAGTCCTATTTTGATATACTATATACATATAGTAGGAGGCTGTATGATGAATAAAACAGGTTTTACACTAGTTGAGTTATTAGCGGTTATTGTCGTGTTAACATTAATCGGTTTAATTTCTACTCCCATTATTTTGAATGTCATTGCGAATTCTAGAGAAAGTGCTTTTGCTGCGGGAGTGAGTGGTATGCGGGATGCTATTAAAGATGATTATAGTAATCGAGATTTTGATACCAATGGAAACTACGTATATGAAAATGGCGTTTTATATTGGGAGAAGGATGGCAAAAAAGAATCGGTTGCCTTTGCTGGATCATTAGATCAAAATGCGGTAGGAGTAGGTTACGTAGATGGCTTAGGAAACGTTCGTGTTGCTGTTTATACCTCTAATTATTGTGGGGTTATAGGAACGGCGGGTTCTTCCAGAGTCGACGTTCAACCCGCTAAAAATATTGCCAAACAAGCATGTTTAGATAAAGCAAAATAAAAAGGGTACTCCTTTTTATTTTGAACGATAGGAGGATTATATGGGAAACGATATCATTTCTATTTTTATGGATAGAAAAAAAGAGTTCATCATTCAAAGTACCGCGTTATTTATCCGCTATCTCATTGATGAGAAAGCGAAGATGACGAAAACGATTGAAAAGATGACCAGTATTTATTATCGTGATTTCTATTGGCAGGAAGAAGTATCCTTTGAAGAATTGAATGCTTATTTTTCCCTTCCTAATTTAAAAGATGAATTACTAAAAAAAAGTTTATTATCTTGCGTTCGCTGTTATAAAGAAAGTTGCTTAGAAAGTAAGGTAGAAGAGGATATTAAGACGGTTGTTTTATTATCGACCTCTTTCTATTTAGCAGTTTCCTCTAGCAATTTACTAGATACCTCCTACGAGAAAGAACTGAAAGAGACCCTTGCTTTTTTCTTGGATAAATATCAAGGAAAGATGCGCTTTTGTACAGATAAAAAACAGCGGGAACTCTCTTTAGAACTTCTCAATCTCTGGAAAAAAGAAGCAGGAATTTATACGAAGTTTTTTAAAAAACTAGAGGAGAGTGCTTTTGATATTTCGTTAGAACCATTATTAGATTTTAATAATGGATATCTAGTGAAAGGTACCTATGATATCAAAATGTTATATCGTTATGCGGAAGTGGAAGTAGAGGATGTCTATCAAGAAAAGGGATTCTATTTAGACCATCTACTCATTAGTCTTGAAAAGTTGTCACTCCTTTTTCTAAAGGAAAAATTAACCACTCAAAATGGACGTACCTACTTTTTAAAGGTGCCCGCACAACTTTTTGAGAAAGAGAAGTATCGAGAAATGATTTCTAAAATAGCAGGATATCCTCCTTTTCAAAAGAGTTTTGTGTTTCTCTTTTCTTACACCGATAGTCTCCATCATACCAAAATATTGGAAGAATTAAAAAAAGAAGGTTATCTATTGGGAATTCAAAATGTCAAACAGTTAGAGAAAAATGAAAAAATCTTTGAAAATGTTCAATTTTTATTCATTTCCCCAAGTGTTCTTGATACCCAAAATCAAAATATCTCTTTCTTAGAAGATAAAAATATTCGCTTCATATTATGGGAGGAGGAGAAAAGATGAATCAAGAGTGGTTAGATTGTTTGATGAAACTTCCTCTTGAAGATTATTCTTCCTTTATGGAACATAGTCATGTGACAGGAAGTATTGAATTATCTAAAAAATTTATGGAAAACGATTATTCTTGGCTGAATGTCGTTGAAAAATATCTTCCTTTTCTGAAAAATACGATGGAATCTCCCTATACGTTGTTACTAGAGGATGATTTGAAAAAGAACTATGAAAGTAGATTTTTATATACGCTCTTTTCAAGATTGGAAGACTTTTTAGAGAAACAGTATCAAGTTCTGTTGGAAGAAGAGGCAGCTCCTAATCAAAGTGTACTTCATTTAGAGGGAAAAACTTCTCTAGAAGAAGAAGAGGTATCTATGGAGTTATCCCTCCAAGTAACGAAAAAAGAAACAAACTCTAAAAATCCAACGACCATTCATAAAAAGGAACGATTAGAACAGACTCTTGCTTTTTTAAAACCATTAAAAGAATGTCCTTTTATGAAACGGATGGAGGGATGTTCTCAAGTTCGTTCTCCTATTCGTAGTAGTGCGCTTTTAAGTAGACATGAAAATTATAAAAAGTTGTTAGAACTATTTGAGTTCTTAGATAGTTATGCTGTATTGGAAAAATCTTTATCGTTACGGGAGAAAAAAAGACAACCGGAAGAATTTCTCATTCCATACTTTATGAATTATGCACTTTTTTCTCAAACCAATTTTTTTAAGGAGACAGATTTAGAGTTCTTAAAAAAATATTTAGAGGTGTTTATTCGTCGCTTTGTAGAACAGAGTTCGATGGATGAAAAGGCTTTTAAAAAAATGGTCAATAAATTATTTGAAGAAGAATATGCCAAAAAGAAGAATCGGCAAAAAAATATTCAAGCTATTTTTAAAAAGAGTTTAGAAACTGAGCAGAAACAGATAAAAGATGCGATTCGCTTGTTAAAGGGCTAGCATCTTTTTTCATTGACTAGAAATTTTTTGAATGTTACAATGACATTAGGTGATACTGTGGTTGCAGAAGTTTTAGTGGAAGTAAAATCCAAGCAAATTCAAGATACCTTTACCTATCGTATTCCAGATGGCTGGAAGGTGGAAGTAGGAAAGAGAGTCTTAGTACCTTTTGGTCCAAGAGAAGTAGAGGGATTTGTCTTAAAAGTAGAACAAAAAGAGGTCGATTATCCTATTAAAGATGTAAAACAGGTGATTGATGAGGATGTTATCTTGAATCAAGAATTGTTAGAATTAGGAGATTATCTTAGTAAAGCGACCATGTGTAATTTGATTACCGCTTATCAAGCGATGCTTCCAAAGACTTTAAAAGCGAAAAAGGGAAATCATGTTGCCAAAAAAGAAGTAATCTATCTATCGATTCAGAACAATTCCTATGTTCCTCAAAATGAGAAACAGAAAAAATTATTGACCTTATTAGATAGTGGACCTATGGAGAAAAAAGATCTCCAAGAATATTTATCTAGTATTCAAACCTTATTAAAAAAGAAAGTTTTAGTAGAGGAAAAAAGAGAAGTTTATCGTCTCGAACATACGATTTCGGTATCCAAAGAAAGACCAACATTAACTGAAGAACAACAAACTGTATTGGAAAAAGTAACCCAAAAGAAAAATACGTTTGCGCCTTTTTTGTTACATGGAGTAACGGGGAGTGGCAAGACAGAAGTCTATATGCGTCTCATTGAACAAGTGTTAGCGGATGGGAAAGAAGCGGTTGTCTTGGTACCAGAAATTAGTCTAACACCGCAACTCGTCAGCACGTTTCAAAGAAGGTTTGGCGATGCGATTGCGATTTTGCATTCTCGCTTAAGTGAGGGAGAAAAATATGATGAGTGGCGCAAGATTGCGAGAAGAGAAGTATCGATTGTAATCGGCGCTAGAAGTGCGGTTTTTGCGCCTTTTACCAATATTGGTATTTTTATTGTGGATGAGGAACATACTCCTACCTATAAACAGGAGAATAATCCCAAGTATCATGCTGTCCAAGTAGCACTCAAAAGAGCAAAGTATCATCAATGTCCCATCGTACTGGGAAGTGCCACTCCCTCTTTAGAAAGTTATACCCGTTCTACTCTTGGTATTTATGAATTGTTGACTATGAAAAAACGTATCTATCAAGGAATGCCAAAAGTTCATTTAATCGATATGAGAGAAAATTTAAAAAAGGGATATCGCATTTTTTCGGAGGAACTGATACAAGCCTTACATCATTGTTTTGATCAGGGAGAACAAGCGATTATTCTTTTAAATCGAAGAGGGTATTCTACGGTTGTTACCTGTCATGATTGTGGATATAAAGTGACTTGTCCGAATTGTGATATTCCTCTTACTTATCACAAAAAATGGAATGTGATGAAATGCCACTATTGCAATTATACGACCGCTAGACCCAAAAATTGTCCAGAGTGTGGAAGTAAGCAGATAGATGAATTTGGGTTGGGTACTGAAAAACTCGAAGAAGAGTTCTTACGGTTATTTCCGCAGGTGAAGACGATTCGTATGGATATGGATACGACTTCTAAAAAGGGAAGTCATGATAAAATTATTCAAGCATTTTCTCAAAAAAAGTATCAAGCGTTAATTGGTACTCAGATGATTGCGAAAGGATTAGATTTTGAAGATGTTACGGTTGTTGGTGTCATCAATGGCGATGCGAGTTTAAATATTCCAGATTTTAGAAGTGCGGAAAGAACTTTTGACTTACTCAGCCAAGTATCTGGAAGAGCAGGAAGAGCAAAGAAAGAGGGGCATGTCTTCCTTCAAGCCTTTAACCTTTCTCATTACAGTTTAGTATGTGCGAAAGAACACAATTACGAGAAGTTTTATGAGGAAGAAATGCGGGTCCGAAAGGCATTATGCTATCCTCCTTATCAAAATTTAGGAATGTTACGAATCATTGGGAAAGATTATCAGGTATGTTCTAAGGAAAGTGAAAAGGTCGTTTCTTATTTGCGAAACAATCTTCCTCCAACCGTATCTGTTTTAGGCCCGACTTTAGCGCCTATGCCAAAATACAATAATTCTTATTATTTTCAAATTCTTATCAAATATAAAAATTCAAAAGAAGTGCGAAAAGAAGTATCCTTTTTGCAGCAGAACTATCGAAAACATACGAAAGTTACTCTCGATATCGACCTATCTGTTTAGAAAAGATATTTTTTCTAGAAAATGGTAGTTTTTTTGAAAGAGATTATGATATAATGAGAGTAATCAAAGAAAAGGTCATGCAGGATGCAGTAAAAGGTGATTTATGAAAACAGAAACAGATGAAATATTAGATGAATTGACAAGTATTGATTATGATGACGACGATGCCTTGATGCTTTTAGACGATGAGGAGGCAGTACCTACTAAAAAATCTATATCCGATTTGGATTTGGCGTCTTTTTATGGTGATAGTGCGATTCCTAAGCCAGAACCAGTTCAAACACCACTAGAAAAAATAGAACCTCCAAAGGTAGAAAAAGTGGAACTTCCAAGAGTGGAGAATGTAGAGCCTCCAAAAGTAGAGAAAGTAGTTGTTCCACCAGTAGTGGAAGCCCCACCAAAAGCAGAAGTGAAAGTAGAGAAAGTAGAATCCATTCCAACCGTGAATGTTCAACCAACGATGACGTCATCTCAAGCAAGCAAGAGATTAGAAGACTATTTAACGAGAACAGGGGGAACCGAAGCAGCAGTAGAGAAAATTTCTCCTATTGAACCTTCTCCATCCATTCCTGTTCAGCCAACTGTAAAAAGAGAACTTCCAGCAGAGAAACCTGCCGATAGTAATACTCCAGAGAATCTCAGTCAGTTGTTTGCGAAAGTTTCGAATAATGTGCGTGGCGCCTCTACGATTGTCAATAAGAATGCAGAATTAAAAAGACAGATTGATGAACGATATAATGAACTTCAACGGTTACAGGCAGAACATGAGAAAAATCGTCAAAAAGATGTGGATGAAATTAACGCCTATCGTGAGGATGTCTACAATAAATTAAAAGTCCGCAAGGCTGAAATTGATCAGGAAATGAATGCTTTGAAAGTAGCGAAAGAAGAATTTGCGAAAGAAAAACAGGCATTTGAAGAAGAAAAGAGAAAAGCTTATGCGGATATTGCCCAAAAGCAACAAGCATTCAATCGTTCTTATCAAGAAAAAGTCAGCAGTATCAATGCTATTGAAAATGGTTTAGTAAAGAGAAAAGAACAACTAGACCAAGAACGATCAGAAATTCAAAAAGATAAAGAACAGTGTGCAAAAGATAAAAAGGAATTAGCAGAAAATCTCATTAAGTTTAATAAATTGGTAGATGATTTTACGAATGGAGTAGATCATATCAATGATAGTAATTAATCAAGCCTATGCTTGATTTTTTCTATCATTTTTGTTTATAATGAAAGTGGTGATAATATGTCTTTTTTAGCAATATCGAATGGAAATTCTTCTACGGATTTGATTAAAATAAAAGAGGGAGAAGTTTGGCAGATTGATAAGTATACGATGACATTCCAAAATTCGGATGAGATTCGTACGAAAAATGCAGCAGCATACCGACTTTTTTTAGAGCGATATCCTTCTGGTCGAAGAGGTGCTATTCGTCTTTTTAAACCCTCTTCTCATCATATAGGGGAATATCATGAATGGACCGTTCTCTATAAGAAGCACTATGTTGCTTTTGCAAAGATTATTCAAGATGTTTCTTTTATGAGAATGCTAGTACGTAGAAGTAATTCGTTTTTTTCACGGTATGATTATCATGAAATTACCTATCATCCGGAACGCTTAAAAGTACATATGAATCGTTATTGCCAAAATTTAAAAAAGAAAGATCAAGAGGAAACTAATGAAAAAGGTGGAGGAAAAAATTTCTATACTTTTATGAGAGAAGTTCTCTACCAATATACAGAGTATCAAAAACAATATCCTGGTTGTCCTAGCATCGATACCATCTATCAACAAGTGATGGAAGAAAAAGCGAAAAGTAAAAAGAAAGAAGTAGTTTCTCCTAATGTGGAAAAACTACCGGATATTCCACTTTCTTCTCCTGTGGGGGAGAAAGATCCTGATATTGTTTTATTTGATCAGATGGATGTACCAATCGAAGGCAAAGAAGACCCATTACGAGACTTTTTGTATGGAGGAGATCATGCTCATAGATGGACTTCTATGTTTGAACAAGAGTATCTATTTCTATTAGGAAATTACGATTTTACCGATAGGAGTTTTCAATCCTATCAAAAATGGATTACGCTATTAGAAGAAGTATTTAGTGGAAATGTCAGTTGCCCTACCATTGGTTATGATATGAAAGCGAAGAATCATTTTTCAGAAGCATTGATTGTCATTTTTCTCGTTCATCAACGAAATACTTGGTTAGAAAGAGAGATTCAATTAGCTTTAGAGAATAAATCTCATGTAGCGATTCTTCTTCAAGATAATCATTTACTTCCTTTTTATCAACAACGTTATCCACAGGCTACCACCATCGATGCGGATGGTTATTCAAATGATGATACACTACCAGGATATAGTGGACTTAGTGATTTCCTCCTTGGTGTCTATCGTGATTATCAAAGAAAGAAGTATCAGAAAAAATGAAAGAATGGATGTTGAAGTTCTTAGAAGTATTAGAGTTTGAAAAACATTATTCGGACTATACCATTCTCAATTATCGAGATGATTTAGAAGACTTTATGATTTTTTTAAAAGAGCAAAACATTCCGGATGAGGATATTGATTATACGACGATACGAGAATATTTGAATCGTCTATATGAAAAAAAATATTCCAATAAAACCATCTCGAGACATATTAGTTCGCTTAGAAGTTTTTTCAAATATTTAAAAAAGAATCACTATATTCAAACGAATCCGATGACTTTAATCTCGAATCCGAAAACAGAGAAAAAATTACCGAAAGTTGTTTCCTATCAAGATTTAGAAATGATTTTGACTGCTTTAGATGATGGGACTTCTCTAGGAGATCGGAATACTTTTATTTTAGAATTGCTCTATGCAACCGGTATTCGAGTGGGAGAGTTAGTATCAATTCGTCTATCGGATATCGACCGAAAGAATCGTGAGATTCGTATCTTAGGAAAAGGAAATAAAGAGAGACTTGTTCTTTATGGCCCAAGGTGTGAACAACTGTTAGACCGATATTTAAAGAAAGCTTATTTAGAGTGGAATCAAAAAGGGGTGGATTATTTACTTCTCGGTGTGAGAGGAAATCGAATTAATGAACGACAAGTAAGGCAGATTGTGGATGATGCGGTCATGAAAGCGGGAACAAAATTTCATATTTCTCCCCATGTGTTGCGCCATACCTTTGCTACTCATATGTTAAATGAAGGAGCAGATTTAAGAAGTGTGCAACAGTTATTAGGACATGAATCACTCAGTACAACGACGATTTATACCCATGTTTCTAATGAACGATTACGCAATGTTTATTTACATACTCATCCACGAGCATAGGGGGATTTATGTACAGGGAGGATATTCAAGATATCAAAGGACAAAAAAGGGAAATGGCAGGAATGATTGTCCGTGAATTTGTGAGAATTTACGTGCAGATGAGATGGTTCTTTCCTAGTTTGAAAGAGGAAAGAGAATCTTTACTACAATTAGTAAAACAGTATTTAGCTGCTGACCGTAATGAGACAGAATTATTAAACCTATTAAATGATTATTATGGTTCTTGGGAGGATCATGAGGCGGTTGATGAACTGTTAGAGGAATTGGATGAATCTTTTATTCATTTTTATGAACATTGTGAAAAGACATTTGAAGACTATGATTCCGTATTATTGGAATATGGTGACTTTCTAGGACGAATGAGATATCGTATGGCTTGTTTGATGCATCTAAAACAAGAACCATCTTCAGCGCAAGTTCGTTATCGATTAAAACATCGGGCGATTACTTTTCCAATTGTGGATGATGATTATAAAGAGAAAATGAAAGTCATGATTCCCCAATTGCCTAAACCAGTAGAGGAGGAATTTTAATGGCAAAACTTTATTTTCGTTATGGTGCTATGAATTGTGGAAAGACGACTGCTCTTTTACAAGTAGCCCACAATTATGAAGAAAAAGGATTAAAGGTTTTGATTATCAAATCTTCTATCGATACTAAGGGTGGGAGTTGTATTGTCTCTCGGTTAGGTTTGAAACGAAAGGTTGATATTTTACTAAAACCGAAAGACCGCGTTCGCGAGAAAGTAAATCTTCAGGGAGTATCATGTATTTTAGTAGATGAAGCTCAATTTTTAAAACCTGACCAAGTACAAGATTTATGGTTGTTAGCGAAACTCTCCGATGTTCCTGTCATCTGTTATGGACTTCGAACGACTTTTCAAACGAAACTTTTTGAAGGAAGTACTCCACTAATGGAATTAGCGGATGAATTAGAGGAGTTAGTTACCATTTGTAAATGTGGTTCTCGAGCAAAATTCCAAGCTCGTAAGGTAAATGGTGTCTTTGTGACAGAGGGTAGTGAAGTTGCCATTGATGGAGAAAATGCGGTAACATATGAATCCCTCTGCGGGAAATGTTTTATAGAAGATGTATTAGGAATTCATGAATGGTAATGTTTGACAGATTTTGTTTGGTTTGATAGAATAACGCCTGTGAGGTGATGGGATGACATTAGAAGAACTTTCACGAAAACTTGAGAAGAAAACGGCTCAAGGTACTTATATAGGAATGTGTTATACAGGATTGATGCCTATTCATTATCGAAGTTATTATGGGAAAAAAAGAGCACAAGAAATTCAAAGATATTTCCAAACTTACCAAGAAAATATTTTACCGTACTGTGTGGATTGTCTAGAAAGTGTAGTTGTTCAAGAACCCAATGATATTCCTACTATGGAGGATGGTACTCTTTACATTCCAGTACAGAAAGAACCATTCTTAGAAGAGACAATCGATGGATATGTATCGACCTTTTTAGGGATACCGTCTGTTTCTTCTAACCATCACAATAAAGTGTATCAACTAAACAAGAAAGAAACTGTCTAGTGAGAGAAAAACGTAAAATTTTTCTCTTTTTTTTCTTGCTTGCATATTAGAGTAATGTTATAATATACATGTTAAGGAGGAATAAGATGACAAAATATGTTTATGCCTTTAAAGAAGGAAACAAAGATATGCGTAATCTGTTAGGTGGTAAAGGCGCTAACTTAGCAGAGATGACTGGTATTGGTTTACCAGTACCTCGAGGATTTACCGTTACAACAGAAGCGTGTACAAGATATTATGAGGATAACGAAACCATCGCTGATGAGATTCAAAGTGAAATCTTAACCAAGTTAGATGAGTTACAAGAAACAACTGGAAAGAAATTTGGAGATTATCACAACCCACTTTTAGTATCTGTCAGAAGTGGTGCTCGTGCTTCTATGCCAGGTATGATGGATACCGTATTAAATCTTGGATTAAATGATGAAGTAGCTCGTGGATTTGCAGAGGCTACTCAAAATCCTCGCTTTGTATACGATAGCTATCGTAGATTTATTCAAATGTTTGCAGATGTCGTTATGGGATTCCCAAAAAGCTCATTTGAAAGACTATTTGATAAAATTAAAGAAGAAAAAGGAGTAGAGTTCGATACGGAACTTTCTGCTGAAGATTTAATGGAAGTTGTGGATATTTACAAAGGTGAATATCGCAAACATGCTGGTGTAGATTTCCCTCAAGATCCAAAAGAACAAATGATGGAAGCTATCAAGGCTGTATTCAGAAGTTGGAATAATGATCGGGCGATTACTTATCGTCGTTTAAATGATATTCCATCTAGTTGGGGAACTGCTGTTAACGTTCAAGAGATGGTTTATGGAAACCGTGGCGATGACTGTGGAACTGGTGTTGCCTTTACAAGAAACCCAGCGACTGGTGAGAAAGCTTTATTCGGAGAGTATTTAATGAATGCTCAAGGAGAAGACGTTGTTGCTGGTATTCGTACACCACAACCAATTGCTACTTTAAAAGAGACTATGCCAGAGTGCTACCAAGAATTTGTAAAGATTTGTGATATTTTGGAAAGTCACTATAAAGATATGCAAGATATGGAGTTTACTATTGAAAATGGAAAACTTTTCATGTTACAAACTCGTAATGGAAAAAGAACAGCTGCTGCCGCTTTAAAGATTGCTGTAGATATGGTAAATGAAGGAATGATTACAAAAGAAGAGGCTTTACTAAAAGTAGAACCAAAACAATTAGATCAATTGCTTCATCCAAACTTTGATGCTGAGGCATTAAAGAATGCTGTTCCTGTTGCTAAAGGACTTGCTGCTTCTCCAGGAGCTGCTACTGGTAAAATTTATTTTACGGCTGAAGAAGTTATGGCTGCTCATGAAGCAGGAGAGAAAGACTTATTATTAGTTCGTCTAGAGACTTCTCCAGAAGATATTGAAGGAATGAATATTGCTCATGGTATTTTAACGATTCGTGGAGGTATGACTTCTCATGCTGCTGTAGTTGCTCGTGGTATGGGTACTTGCTGTGTATCTGGATGTGGAAGCCTTACTATCGATGAAGAAGGAAAGACTGTTACAACTCCAGATGGAAAAGTATATCATGAAGGAGATTGGATGAGTTTAGATGGATCAACTGGTAATGTATATGGTGAGAGAATTGCGACTGTTGACCCAGAAATTAGTGGTGACTTTGGAACATTTATGGGATGGGCAGATGCTGTTCGTCGTCTAAAAGTTAGAACAAATGCAGATACACCAAGAGATGCAAAACAAGCTCGTAAATTTGGTGCAGAAGGAATTGGTCTATGCCGTACAGAGCATATGTTCTTTGAAGAAGATAGAATCTTTAACTTCCGTCGAATGATTGCTGCTGAAACATTAGAGCAAAGAGAAGAAGCACTAGAGAAAATCTTACCATATCAGAGAAATGACTTTGAAGGATTATTTGAAGCTATGGAAGGAGATCCAGTTGTTATTCGTTACTTAGATCCACCTCTACATGAATTCTTACCACATACTGATGAAGAAATTAGACCTCTTGCTGAAAGTCTTGGTATGACTTTTGAAGCTTTAAAGAATCGTGTGGAATCTTTAAAAGAATTTAACCCAATGATGGGACATAGAGGATGCCGTTTAGCGATTACTTATCCAGAAATTGCTAGAATGCAAACAAGAGCAGTTATCGAGGCTGCAATTAATGTTAACAAAAGAGGTATGAACGTCGTACCTGAAATCATGATTCCACTTGTTGGAGATGTTAACGAACTTAAATTTGTTAAGAAAGTAGTTGTAGAAACAGCTGATGCAGTTATTAAAGAAGCGGGAGTAGAACTTCCATATCATGTTGGTACGATGATTGAAATTCCAAGAGCTGCCTTAACGGCTGATGAAATTGCAAAAGAAGCAGAATTCTTCTCATTTGGAACAAATGATTTAACACAAATGACTTATGGATTCTCTCGTGATGATGCTGCTAAATTCTTAAATTACTATTATCAAAATAATATTTTTGAAAGTGATCCATTTGCTAAAATTGACCAAACTGGTGTTGGACAATTAATTAAAATGGCTGCTGAAAAGGGTAGAAGTGTAAGACCAGATATCCATCTTGGAATCTGTGGAGAACATGGAGGAGAACCAAGTAGTGTTGAATTCTGCCATAGAGTAGGACTTGACTATGTATCTTGTTCACCATATCGTGTACCACTTGCACGTCTTGCTGCTGCACAAGCTGCCGTTAAAGAAAAAATGGGAGAATAATAAAAAGAGGACTAAGGAAACTTAGTCTTTTTTGATATATGACAAAAATTATATTAAAATATGACAAAAAATCTGTATTGACTTTATATGCAAATATATGATATATTAATGTCGATTGGTACTCAGGAAACTTATGAAGCCCTGAGTCAATTTTTATTTATGGGGGAATTATATGAAGGAATATAAACATAATGAAGAATTATTAGAACATTTAAAAAATAAAAATGTAATAATTGATGATGAAAAAATAGCTTTGAATATCATAGATAATTATTCATATTATTCTGTTATTAACACATATAAATATGTATTTAAAAAAGATGATAATACATATTTTGAAAATGTTCATTTTAATGAAATATATTCTTTATATGATTTTGATAAAAATATAAGAGTTATATTTTTAAAGTATGCTTTAGAATTCGAATTAAAAATAAGAGGTGTTATGGGAAATATCATCGCTAAGAATTATGGGATTAAAGATTATCTTAACAAAACAAATTTTGATGAATTAGCAAATGAAGATGATATAAATGATGTAATTGATTCTATCAATACAGAAATAGATAAAAATA
>CANRDB010000006.1 GCA_947629315.1 uncultured Bacilli bacterium | reverse complement strand
TATCAGGAACAAATTAAAGATTTACTAGATTTAGATAAACCAAATAGAGAACTTATTAAAACTTTAGTTGATAAAATTATTATTGATAAAGATAAGAATATTGAGATTATTTATCGATTTAAGATGTTAAATAATGATAAATTAAATTTGAAAGGAGAGTAAATAATGCAACAAAATCCAATTTATAAAATTATTAAAGAATTGGAAAAGTATAAAGATACTAAAGATGATGTAGAAATATTAAATGACATTAGTATAATAGACAATATGATAAATAATGTTATTGAGTATAATGAATTAATAGTGAATGATATTAGAAATAAATATCAAGGTGAATTACGATTTCTTGCTGATTTAGAACAAGCTTTGCGTGGCTTTCAAGTTAACGAAAGTACAAGTTCAAGCAAATCTAATACACAATATCTATTAAATACTCGTCATTCTTTAGTACGAGTTCAAGTGAAGCGTATTTTAGAAAGAAAAGGCAAAAAAATGTTAGAAGAAGACTTAATCAATAATGACAATGAAAATTTATATAACAAATTTGTTTTAGCAATGAATAGTTAATTTAATCACACATTTTCCGTCGCCTATCGACCTAAAGTGTGTGATTAAAGAATTTGCTGTAATTTCAAGGAAAAATAAGAAAAAGGTAACAAAATTTGCTTCCGGAGGTCGGGAAATTTGTTAAGGTGATTTTCTCTCTCTTATATAATTTGTTAGTTCAAAATAATGTTATAATTTAATAAAAGAAGGAGAAAGAGAATGATATATATAACTGGAGATACCCATAGAGATTTTTCAAGACTTTTTGGTGTAGATAGTAGTGAAGAAGATATGTTAATAGTATTAGGCGATGCTGGAATAGATTATTATCTTAATGAAGAAGATAATAATTTTAAAGAATATCTAAAAAGATTTAAATTAAAATTGTTTTGTATAAGAGGTAATCATGAAGAGCGACCTGAAAATATAAAAACATATAAAGAAAAAGAAATGTTTGGAGGTAAGGTATTTGTTGAAGAAGAATATCCTTATCTTATATTTGCTAAAGATGGTGAATCTTATAATATTAATGGAAAAAGTGTTCTTGTTATAGGAGGAGCTTATTCAGTAGATAAAGAATATCGTTTATTATATGGTAGTAAGTGGTTTAAGGATGAGCAGTTAAATGAAAAAGAACAAGAAAAGATTTTAAAAAAAGTTAAAGGTAAACATTTTGATATAGTATTAACACATACTTGTCCTTTAAAATATGAACCTAAAGAAGTATTTATGAAAGGTTTAGATCAATCAAAAGTAGATAAATCAATGGAAAAATTTTTAGATAAAATTGAAGAAAATATTGATTATGATAAGTGGTATTGCGGTCGTTATCATACTGAGAAAAAAGTTGATAAATTAGAGTTTATGTTTGGGAGAATCAAAATATTTTTAAAAGATGAATTTGTTCCTAAGTTTAATAGAAATGGTTATGAAATAATAAGGGATTCCTGTAGTCAGGAAACTGTTCATAAAAACGAAGTATGTTGTCCTAAATGTAAGGGAAAGAATATAATTATCCAAAAAGGTAATGGCGAAAATATTTATGGATTAGATGAAATAGCTATTATTTGTAATGATTGTAAAAAGGTATATGGATTTAATGATGTTAGATATAAACCTAATTGTCCTAAAGAACTATAATCATAATATTGTGATATAACCCGAGTTTGACAGTTGAAATAATAAAAAAACATCAAAAAGCCTTATAAACACTTGGCTGAATGGTGATTTTTTGCTTTATTAACTGTCAAACTCGGGTGATTAGAAAATCATAATAATCTTATGATATTTCTGATTGATAACGGTTATAAAGTTTCAAGAACAAGATAATCCATCATGGTTAATTTAGGAGTGTGAGGAAAATGAATGAAATGTTAGATAAGGTTAGTGAATTAGTTAATCAATCCCAAAATATTCCAGATGAAATTAGGGAAATCGTAAAGGCAATTTGTAGAGGGTATATTCGAGAAAGCCATGGCAAAATACCTATGGAAGGTATTATGAATGTATGTAATTCGACCTTTCATAAAATAAGTGTAACTGATGAAAAGTTTGCTGGCGAAGAAAGAAGATTTGGAACTACCCAAACTGACTATGATCAAGACTGTAATGTGATTCATCACATGAGTTATGTAACTGACCCTAATTATATAAAATTAATTTGTATTTTGACTCACGAATTAGGCCATGTAATTACAGAACCAAAACCTAATGTCATTAATGAAAATGGTGTATATCCCCTTGTAAAAAGGACAACTACATTTTACCAAAATTGTGAATATCAAGAGGATAAACTACGTGCGGAAAGAGGTTTTGAATTTAGAATGGCCGATGGATTTTTAGAAACTATTTGTACTAAAATTTTTGCGTCTTCTGAGTTTAGACAGGAATTATCTCAAGCTGGATATGATTTGCAAGATTATACTTATAAAGATGAAAGAATGTTTCCATCTCGAGTTTATGATGAATATAAAGCGTGTTTTGAACTATTTGATTATATAATGGATGGAGCTTTATTTGATTTTTCTTGTAGGACATTTCGTTCTAATCAGGAACTTTTAGATTATATCAATAAATACAGGCTAAATGTAGTCTTTCGATGCTTAGATGCCAGTAATGATGCTTTATGGAATTTGAAGGGATATGAAGGTAAAGATTATGATGAAAATTTTGAAAAATTGTTCCAAGATTATTTAAAGAAGAAAGATATGTCTCTTAAATTTGTTTCTGTGTGTCTTCATTTTTTTGGAAAAAGCGATGAAGATCCAATCTTTAAAAAATTATTTGATAACTATTCATCAACGATACATAAGCAAAAAACATTACCAATCCCCAAAAGTGATTTAACGGATACTCCTCCCCATCTTTCTTAACTAGAAAAAACGCTAAACATAAGTTATGCTTATTCCATTTTTTTGTTATAATGATTTTATGATAGGAGGAACACATTTGAATAAGAAAATTACACTTGCTTTAGGACTTTTAGCTTGTTTTGGGATAGGGATGATTGTCGGAATGTTTTTTCCTACTAAACAGGAGGAAAAAGAACCTATTCAAGAACCGACAACTTCTAGCAGTACTTATCTAGTAGAAACAGAAGAAAAAGAAGGTTGTGGATATCAAACATCCTTGTATTATGAGGGAGAGAATAAAAATGTTTACCTTTATTGCTTAGATAGTATGAAAGTTGCGGTAGATGGAAAATTAATGGAATTTAAAGATTATATTGATAGTAATTCTAAAAATATTGATAAGTCTTTAGAAATCCTTACTTCTAATACGAAACTTTGGAATGTTTCTATCGATAAATTAGAAGATGGTGGTACAGCAATCTATAAAGATGATGGAAAGTCTAAAATGACAAATCATGGTCTTACTTTGATTACTTGCAATACCCTTGAAGGAGGAAAGGATGTTTATATAGGACCATATAACATGACACTTCGTAGTCATTACTGCATGCCAAATGGAGAGGAAGATAAAGATTTTATCAGAACTTATCAAGTATTATATAAAGAAGTAGATACTAACCAAGAGAATATTTTTATTACGATTCAACAATATAATCTGGATGATATAGAGACTGTAAAGATTCCATATTCTCTTGCTTCCAAAGTACAAGTGAACAAAAATTATGAATTTACTTTCGAGTATGATGGAAAGGCAGTAGAAGATACCATTGATTCTATTTTTGAAAATACCAAATTAGTTTCGATTGTAGAAACGGATAAAGTAGGAGAGAATCAAATACAAGAAGAGATCGATTAAAGAGTGTATAAACTCTTTTTTTGATATTGACAAATGAATAGGTATTCAACTATAATAATAGATAGTTGAATAATAATTCAATTATTACATAAAATGGAGGAAACATATGGCTAGAAATGAATTTGTATGTGATTGCAATGTCATTCATCAAGAGTCTGTTGATATTGCTAGAAAAAAGATGCCGAAAGAGGATACTTTTAATCGTTTAGCAGAATTCTTTAAATTGTTAGGGGATACTACACGCTCCAAGATTTTATTCGCACTCAATCAACATGAAATGTGTGTATGTGATTTAGCGAATACTCTTTCTATGAGTAAGTCTTCTATCTCTCATCAATTGGGAACACTAAGAAGAAGTGGTATTGTGAAATGTCGGAAATCTGGGAAAGAGGTTTATTATACATTAGATGATGAACATGTCAGTAGAGTATTTGAAGTAGGACTTGAACACATTAGTCATAGAAATTAGGTGAATTATGAAGAAAAAGTTAATTTTAATTATTCTATCTTTGTTGCTTTTTGTGATAGCCCTAATCCTTCCAGATACTAGTCTTTTTAAAAATATTTTCTTTTTGATTGCCTATAGTTTCGTTGGATTTGAGGTGATTGAAGAGGCTATCGAAAATCTTGGAAATGGGGAATTGTTAGATGAGAACTTTCTCATGACTATCGCCACTTTTGGAGCTTTTTATATAGGGGAATATCCAGAGGCTGTCGCGGTTATGTTGTTTTATCAGATAGGAGAGTTTTTTCAAGAATATGCAGTTCACCAATCTAAAAAATCTATTGCCACTTTATTAGAACTTCGACCAGATTATGCGAATTTATTAGTGGATGAAAAAATAGTCGTTTCTCCTTTAGAAGAAGTAAAAGTAGGGGATATCGTGGTAGTAAAGCCAGGAGAAAAAGTTCCTCTCGATGGCATTGTCATAGAGGGAAATTCCAGAATTAATACGTCTGCTTTGACAGGGGAAGCAGTTCCTCGCAAAGTACAAGAGAATGATTCTATATTAAGTGGCGTCATTAATGAGACTAGCATATTAAAAATAAAAGTTCAAAAAGAATATAAAGAATCTACGGTTAGTAAAATTTTAGATTTAGTAGAAAATGCAACTGAAAAAAAATCACCATCAGAAAATTTTATTCATAAATTTTCAAAATACTATACACCAATCGTAGTGGGACTTGCTGTTTTGTTAGTCCTTATCCCGCCACTTCTTTTTCATCAACCGGTATCTTTTTGGTTATATCGTTCTTTATCTTTTCTTGTTGTTTCCTGCCCTTGTGCCTTAGTACTTTCTATTCCCCTTAGTTTCTTTTGTGGAATTGGAGCAGCTTCTAAAATAGGTGTTTTACTAAAAGGTAGTAACTATTTAGAAGGTCTAACGCATGTAGATACTGTTTTATTTGATAAAACAGGAACACTGACGGAAGGAGTATTTGCTGTACAAGAGATAATTCCTAAAGAAATTTCAAAGGAAGAACTTTTAAAATATGCGGCTCATGCGGAAATTTATTCTAATCATCCTATTGCTATTTCTTTAAAAAATGCTTATGGTGTGCCACTTCAAGAGAAAGTAGAACAGATTGAGGAAATAGCAGGAATGGGTATCAAAGCTAAAGTAAATAGAAAAACGGTATTAGTGGGAAACTATGAATTGATGCAGAACTATCATGTTTCTTGTGATAAAATGAAGACAGTAAATACAGTAGTATATGTTGCTTTGGATCATCATTTTATCGGTAGTATTGTGATTGCAGATCAAGTGAAAAAGGATGCTAAAAAGACGATTTCTGACTTAAAACAATTAGGAATTCAAAATCTTATGATGTTGACTGGAGATCGAAAAGAGGTTGCACAAGAAGTTTCAAAAGAACTAGAATTCACCGATTTCTATGCAGAGTTATTACCACAAGAAAAAGTGGAAAAAGTAGAATCTTTCATCCAAAAAAAGAAAAAGGGAGAAAATGTAATCTTCGTGGGAGATGGAATGAATGATGCTCCTGTGTTAGCGCTTTCGGATATCGGAATTGCGATGGGAGGACTGGGAAGTGATGCTGCTATAGAATCAGCAGATGTAGTCATTATGACAGATGAACCATCCAAATTAGTAGACACTATTTCCATTGCTAAAAGAACAATGCGAATTGTAAATCAAAATATTGTATTTGCTATCTCTGTAAAAATTGTTATATTATTATTAAGTGCATTAGGACTTACGAATATGTGGTTTGCTGTCATAGGGGATGTAGGAGTTACTATTTTAGCGGTCTTTAATGCTCTTCGAGTTTCTAAAAGAAAGGCGAGATGAAAATGAAAAATTTTTGTCATCAACATAAAGTGTTGACAGTTCTTATGATTATTGGGGTAATCCTTCTATTACTAGTACTTCTTGTGTTTCTCTTTTTGAAGTTTTGGATTCCTTTTGGAGGAACTCCTACCAAATCAGATAGAAAAAATTATGCTGAAAGGGCTAGTAATTTTAAAAATGGAAAATTTGTCCCTTATGAAGAAATGAATCTATTTACTCCAGGAACGGAAAAAAATAATTTTTTGTCGAATAAAGGAGGAAAACCAAAGGGAGATTTGCCAGTCGTATATCCGACATTACTAGAAAATCCGAAAGAGGAAGATTTAACGGTTACTTGGCTTGGACATTCTACTATTCTTATTCAAATGCAAGGAATGAATATTTTGATAGATCCTGTTTTTAGTGATATTACATCGCCAGTTCGTTTTGTAGGCCCAAAACGTTATTCTAAAATGCCGATAGAAATTGATGAACTTCCAGAGATTGATATAGTCTTAATCACCCATGATCACTATGATCACTTAGATTATCAGACTATTAAGAAGATAGATAAAAAGGTAAAAAGATATATTGTTCCATTAGGAATTGAAAATCATTTGGAACGATGGAACGTATCTTCTTCTAAAATAACCAATATGGCATGGGAAGAAGAGATTAATGTTCAAGGATTAACCATTGGTTGTATGCCTGCTAAACACTATTCTGGTAGAAAAATAATCGATAGTGGCAATACCTTGTGGGCATCTTGGGTTCTTAAAAATGATAATTATCAAATTTATGATAGTGGAGACTCTGGATATGGAAGTCATTTTGAAGATATTTATAAGAAGTATGGAACATTTGACCTTGTTCTTATGGATAGTGGACAATATGACCAAGCATGGTCAAATGTTCATATGAATCCAGAGGAATCTGTAACTGCTAGTAAAGTATTACATGCTGAAGTAGCAATGCCAATTCATTGGGGAAGTTTTGTTCTAGCGCATCATCCATGGGATGATCCTGCCGAATCCTTCACTCATTATGCGAAAGAAAAAAATTTGGAAACTGTTACTCCTAAAATTGGAGAAACCTTTTCTCTTGCTAATTATCAAAATTACCAAGAACATTGGTGGCATGATATTCCGTAACGAAACTTACTAAACTTTTTAGTAAGTTTTTGATAGGATGCTTTTTTCTTGAAAGTATGGTATGATGAATATAATAGAAGTATGAGGAATGGTAATGGATAGAGTTCTCTCTATTCTTTCAAGAAAAATATCAGTAGAAAGAAGGAAAAAATCATGATAGTAATCTCTATTTTAATTGTTTTGTTGTTTTTAGGAATATTAGGAGGATTCTTATATTTTGTATGGAAGAGAGATTGGATGAAAACCACTTTCTCTTTAGCGACGAATATCCTTACTGCATTAGAATCCTTTCTCTTTACAAGATTATATCTTCATAGTTTTGGTAGTTCCTTAGAGGATATCTATTTAGAAATATTAGAAAGTTCTAATGGTACTTGGGTAAAACAAGAGGCAACAGATGATTTTCTTATGATGATATCCTATATAACAGTAGGGGTTTTATTCTTTATTGCGATTTACTTTGTATTGTTAGTGATTAACCATTTTATAAAAAAGAAAGTATTTTCTATTTTGATGCATCAATCCTATAAAGAGTATCAATCTGAAAAATCTTATCCCGCACTCAAAATAGGAATGGGTATTCTTTCTTTTTACCTAACCACTTTTATTTTACTCTTTCCATTTGGAACGGCTTGTCATGTTGTCAATCATTCTTTTCAAAACTGTCAACTAACAACTCCAAAAACTGTGAACAGTATTGTGCATAATCCTGTCTTACAAGCGTACTCAGTATTGGGCAGTAGACCATTTTTCAATCTCTTAACAAAAGTGGATAAGAGCAATTATCGTCTTAAAAATGCGGATGAATTAGAAGGAATGACTACTATTGCGTTATCGACTGTAGAAATATTAGAGGATCGAAATGTAGAAGAGAATATTGAAGTATTTCGTAAGCATCTTCATTCCACTTATTTAGTATCAGGATTTATTGGCGAATTAGTCTCTAATGCGACATTACAATTTAAAGAAAATAAACCTTTTATGGGAGTAGAAGTCAAAGTAAAAGATGCTTACATGGAAAGTTTATTAAATGATGTATTTACGATTACTAGTCAGTGGAATCGTGAAGATTTCTTGGAGGATGTAGATACTCTTTTAGATGTTTATCTATTAATGAGAACAAAAAATCTTCACAATTTAGAAGATAGTAATGCTTTGGTGGTAGCTTTAGAGGATGAAAGTTTCAGTAAACCGTTATTTGTAGAGTTGTTTGAAAACAAAGACTTTAAACAAGTAATTCCATCGGTTATGAATTTTGGTCTCAATAAACTACTAAAAAGTTTAAAAATAGAGACAGATGTTGAATATATTCAAACTGTCAATCTAGATGATTTTACAAAAGAAGATATGGAAAATGAAGCTCATATATTCTCTGTGATTTTAAAGCAACTTCAAGAAATAAAAAATATGAAAGAGGGAGATATTAAAGTAGAGGATATTACGAATCTTTACAACAATATTCAAGAGATTCAAAAGAGTAAACTAATTGGCGATGTCCTTTATAATTTACTTTATCGTCTTGTTTCTACTTTATAAAATTTTCTATTTTTACCTAAAAAGATAATCCAACCATTCGCTTGACGATATTTTAAAAAATATTGCTATTATTTGTTTAGGGAAAAGGGATATCCTTTTCTCTTTTTTTCTTGTATAATAAAGAAAGAGTAGAAAAGTAAGAAGGAGGAACTTATGAAAAAAGAGTTAAAGACATCCAAAACTACTTCATCCAATAAGAAAAAGAGAAGATGGAAGAAAAAGACAATTTGGATAATGGGAGGGAGTTTTTTAATTCTTCTTCTCGGAATTATTCTTGTTTTATTTTTACTCCATCCATGGAAAGGAAAAAAGAAAGAAGAGGATACTTCCGATTATTGGTATTTAGGGGATACAATGGAATTAGGAAGTTATCAAAACTATAGTTATGCAAATCCCTTTTATCTAGTACAGAATCATGAAAAATATGCCTTTATGGATGCTTCTGGTCAATTAAAGACAGAATTTATTTATGATGCGATTGAACCTTTAGGAAATTTATTTCTTGTCTATGGTTCTGAAGAACTCTTCCTTTTGAATCAGAATTTAGAGACTATTTTTGAAGATGTCGTTTTTGAGGCAACTACTTATTGTGATGATCAATATTATATTCTTTATCAAAATGATGGTTATATCTTGATAGATGCCGATGGTAAAATTTTATTGGAAGGATATGATGAAATTTTCTGCCAAAATGGATATGTTGTAGCGCGAAAAAATAATCAAGATGAAATCTATGATGCTTCTTTCCAATTAATCTTAAAGGATGTTTATGTAGCAGAGTTATCTGTGGATGATGCTTATAGACATGCTATCAATGATCACTTTATTCTTTTAAAGAAAGATAATCAGTATCAAATCTATTATTTGGATACGAAGAGATTGTCATCTCTTTATGAATTTGCTACCATTCGGGGAGATTATGTTGCCTATACGGAACAAAAGAAAGTGAATGTAGCCGATTCAAAGGGAAAGATAGTGACAACGTTTGATAAAGAATATAAGGATTATGAACTGATTACTAAGGATATTTTAGCGGTTCCTAATCGGGATTGTCAGTCGGAGGAATGGTATGCCGATTATCGAAGTCTTTATCATGCAAAAGAGGGAGAACTATCTAAAGGAATTTGTAATGAGGTAAAAACGTATCAACAATCTACGATTGTCAAGACGCCAGACAATCACTATACAGTATATGATGACAACCAAATGTTATTTGAATATCAAGGAGAAGAAAATAGTGAGTTAGTAGAAAATGAGTATTTTCAGTTTGCTTATTATTGGGGAAATCTCCAAAATCTTCTTCTCAATCGGAGTGGTTCAAGAGTTTATAGTGAGTGTGCGTATGGAGTGACACAGTTAAGCGAGGAATTATATGGATGTTCTCCAACGAGAGGACTTTCTTATGCTTATTATCAAGATAAGGCACTTTTACCATCTGCTTATGCTTCTTTGGAAGTGATTGATGATAGGTTCTTACTTGTTCAGACAGTTCAAAATACGTATGGATTATACGATTTAAAGGGCAATTCCTTATTAGAAGAAAAGTATGATTCTATTCAAATCATGGATGGGGTAGTGATGATTCAGTATCAAGGAAAGAATTATGCGAAAGAGATTCAAAAAGGAAAAAAGGAAGATTTACAAAATTACTTAAAGAAAGAACATGATATTCCTTCTTCTAAAGAGGAGGATGTTCCTGATGATTTTGAGTTAGACCTTCCTAAATTTTTAGCGAATTATCAGTTAGAGGATAAACAACAACAGTTAGAAGAACATGAAGAATTGGTAAGAAAAGTAGTTTATCATGCCCAAGAGAATTCTCATATGAGTGAGGATGATCGAAAATATTTGTACAGTTTATTCGATGTTATCATCGATTATGCAACGTATATGGATATTCATCCTTTTCTAGAGAAACTAGATACTTTGAAAATTACGGTCTATGATCAAAAGACGGATAATATGAGAGATTTTTCTGCTGGGGAGTATCACTCCTATGATAACTCTATTCACATTTTAAAATGGGAATATGACTATGTGATTCGTCATGAACTCATGCATTTTATCTCTTTTGCCAATCAAAGTTATGAAGATGTCTATTACTGTACGACTGGTCCCCAAAGGAAGGATGAGGTACAAAAACTTTCTTTTGAGGAACAAACCAAATGTGATGTTTATGACATTGATCAAAATAGTACGTTTTTAGAAGAAGGGGGAGCTGAATATTTTACAAGAGTAGTTGATCAAAACGAACATTATCGGTCTTATCCGACTACGAATATCGCTTATAATTTGTTGCAATATATTTTGGAGGATGACTTTAAACAAGTTCAATATTCTTCTTCTAAAGCATTCACAGTGAGTAAATTATTACACGATAAATTAGGATATCAACAACATCAAATCCAATCCTTATTGGAGGCTTTACAACAATTGAATCAAGTAGAGTTAGAGTATATTACTTCTTCAAAAGAGATTGCCTATATCCGTTATCATGTGGCAGATGAACTTATCAAGGCTTATATGGCTAAAAAGATAGGAGACTGGAAAGATAATCCTTATGTTGCTTATTCCATCTATATGATAGTGATGCCATCGGAATATCAAAAGAATTTAGATGCCTACTTAAAAGAGAATCCTAATAGTAGTATTACCTACTATCGGGATTACCAAAAATTAAATTATAAAAAGTATGGCAATACCTTATTAAAAGAGGTCGGTAAAAATGTATCTTACACGTTAGATCCTTATTTCATGAATGAACAAAATCGATTTAAAGTGTTCTTTATCACCTACGAAGAGGAGGGAATCTGTGATATTAGCATCTATTTCGATGAACAAGGAAAAGTGATTGATACGAAAGTCGTTTATGAATAGGGAGCTACTCCCTTTTTGGTAGATGGGAGTAGTGCATGCAGAAAAATTTTATGATACAATAACTACAGTAGGATAGAAAGTGTGGTAGTATGAAAAAAAAATATAAATTATATATAGAACAAAAGCATACTTTTGATAAGATGACAATGCTTGGTATATTTAGTTTGCTTATTGTATTAACAGGTATCTTTGGATTCCTTTATGAATTTGTGTTTTACTACTTTAATGGTGGTATGAAATTATGGTACTGGCGTGGGGGCAATTTTCTTCCTTGGATTAATATTTATGCGATTGGTTCGATAGGAATCTATTTCCTTACATATCGCTTTCGGGATAAACCTTGGAAAGTATTTTTCATCAGTATGATTTTTACAGGTGTTTTAGAGTATTTTTCAGGACTGGGAATGTATATTATTGGTGATGGCTTTCGGTGTTGGGACTATAATACAGAGATTTTAAATTTTGGTAATATTCAAGGTTTTGTCTGTCTACGGAGTGTGTTATTTTTCGGAGTATCCAGTTTGCTTCTCATTTATGGGATGATTCCATTTTGCTTTTATTTAGCTAATAAACTTCCGAAAAACGTCTTTTTAACAATTAGTTTTACGCTTTGTGCACTGTTCTTAGCGGATGAGATTTATAATTTAGCGATTGCCAGAATTTTTTCTCTTCCAAGAGCATCGGATATCTATAAAAAAATAGGGTTTCATTATGTCAGTTTTCATTAAAAAATCGATTGTTTGACGTCAATCGATTTTTTTTGTATCAATTAGTTAAAATTATGTTCCTTAAAAAATTCTTCAAAAGGAATATTTAAAACTTTACTAATAGAGGCCACTACTGTAATAGAGAAAGTTTGTTTTACTTTTTCACTTTCAATATTAGCAATCAAAGATTGGGAAAGTTGACACAATTCCGCTAGTTTTTCTTGACTAATTCTTCCATATTTATCCGCATATGGTGATTTATTGTAACGCCTGTAATATTTGATATTTTTAGAAATCATGGAAAATATTTGATCTATGTATTCTTCAGTAACCATTATCTCACCTCACTATATATAATTATCTAAAAAAAGTAGAATATTTACCATTGATAATAAATAGATAAATATCTATATATGATATTTTTTAAATTGCAATAAATAGATAAATATCTACATATAGTGACAATTATATAAAAAAGTGATATAATAACGAGTAGAAAATGATAGAAGAAAATTTTTTCTATTAGAAAATTCTGAAAGATGAGGTGTTTTATTAAAAAATGAAAAAAAGATATATGAAAATAACGTTAATATCACTGATTATTTTATTTTCGTTGATTCTTCTTACTGATGTTTGGGCATGGTGCGGTTCTCATTCTATGAAATTTGCATCTTTCTTAGGATACGAAATGTTTTTGGTTTCTTCAAATGATATGGAACCAACTATTAATCGTGGAGATATTGTTTTTTGCAAAAAAGTAGAAAATGTGCGGGAACAAGATATTGTGTCATTTTACCGTGATGATTCTATCATTATTCATCAAGTGAAAAGAATAGAGGAAGAAAATGGTCAAACAATTTATCGAACGGGATATGAAAAAGGATTTGGAGTAGATATTGAACATTTGACAAATAAAGATGTCATTGGAAAGTATGTGTTTAAAATTCCTTGGATAGGAAATTTACTTTTGAATTGGGATGTTTTACTGTTAGTAATATTGTTATTGTTAGCAAGTGGTTTGTTATTTTTTATTCATAAAAAAAAGAATTTAAAACTGGAAAAAGAATAGTGGTTAGAGGTGGATTATGAAACGAAGAAAAGGTTTTACATTAGTAGAGTTGTTGGCGGTATTAGTCATTTTATCGGTTATGATTTTGATAGTTGCTAACTTGGTTACCAAGAATGTTCAAGAAGCAAAAAATGAGATTACGAAATCGCAAGAAAAAGCAATTCTCAATGCCGCTGAGAAATGGTCTGTAGAGCATTCTGATGTATTTGATGATGTGGAAGGAACAACTATCAGTGTGGGGTTAGATTTGGTGTTTGTAGTGGATGTATCTGGTTCTATGGCAAGTAAACTTTCTGGTTCTTCCGTAACGCGTTATGAAGGAACTGAAAATGCCATTAATTCTGCTTTAGAGATTTTAAAGCAGTCTGATAAAAATAGGGTTGGTTTTGTATTTTATAGTGGACTAATTTCATCTCGTGGTAGTTGTGAAAATCAAACAGGCACAGCCAATAAAGATTGTAGTGTAGTTGCTTCTTTTCCTTTGAAACCAGTGGGTTCTTATCAAGATATTACTCATGGAACGCACTATTGGCATAATAGTCGATGGGAAGATAAAGTGCCGTATTTTAATGTAAATGGAACGTTAGTGGATATTAATGGTGGTACTTATACTTGGATAGGCCTTCAAAAAGCAAGAGAATTATTTATTGATGCTAGTAAAGAGGAAACTCGAATTCCTGTCGTGGTTCTTTTGACAGATGGAGAGCCTACCTATGGAAGAAAATATGACGAAAGTGCTGTCTTCAGTATGGCCAATTCTACTTTAGGAGATGGAACGACAAGTAAACTAGAGAAAAATCCTGCTACCAATTCTGAAATCATTTGGAGTATTATGAAAACGTCCTATCAATTAAAAGAAGATTTAGGAAAAAGATATCAATCTGATGTCTTCTATTATACGATAGGAATTGGTATTACTTCTAACTATGGAACATTTATGTTAAATCCCTCACCAGACAATTATGCAGCCTTAAATAGTTCTAGAACGCAATTGGATAAAAATTTATATAGTTTTATCAATAACAAAAGTGATAAGAAGTATAATTATCCAACTCAGTCTTTTACGGGTGAGATATCAGAAGATGCCTTAAAGAATATTTTTGTTGATATTGCCACACAGGTTACAGAGGCTACGAAGGTAACTAGTGTATGTATAACAGTAGAAGATTTGTATAATAGTGGATATTTATCAACCAATGAGATTGATTTAGATGGGGTAACAACGCAGGATGTATTGATGAATTACAATGAACCTACTCATCAATATAGTTTCAACTTAGTAAAAACAGAGGAGCAAAAGAAAGTTTGTAATGCTTATTATGCTAGTAAGGATTCCTAGAGAAATTTTAATTCAAAGTAATCATTCCAAGGACTAGAAATTACCGTTTTAAAGAGATTCCGTCAAATGCTTAGTCAATATTTGTCTAGTTTTAAAAAAGATGTTTTTTCTAGAAGAAATTGTGATAAAATGGGAATGATAGGAGGATACCCATATGTTATTAAAAGATAAAGTTGCCCTTGTAACGGGTGGCGGACAAGGAATTGGAGAAGCAGTCGCAAAATGCTACGCAAGGGAAGGTGCGAAAGTAGTCGTTGTCGATTATAATCCTGAAACTGCACGCAAAGTAGCACAAGAGATTACGGATGCAGGAGGACAAGCAGTAGCTTTTCGAGCAGATGTTACGAAAAGAGAGGAAGTAGCAGCTATGGTTAAATTTACTCTCGACACGTATGGAAAATTAGATTGTGCTTGCAATAATGCAGGAAAATCTAGTGCGACGATTAACTTAGTAGATACTCCCGTTGAAAATTTTGATGAGGTAATCGATTTAGATGTTCGAGGAGTGTTCTTCTGTTGCCAAGAAGAGATTAAAGCGATGCATCAAAATGGATCAGGTGCGATTGTAAATATCTCATCTACGTCTGGTATTTTAGGAAATCCAGGAATTGTACCTTACAATACGAGTAAACATGCTGTCTTAGGATTAACGAAATCCGTAGCACTGGAAGAGTGTAAAAATCATATTCGAATCAATGCTGTATGTCCAGGAGTAACCGAAACTCCATTAATTAAGGGTGTAAGAGAGAATGATCCAGATACTTACCAATTGTTCTGTACCCAGATTCCATTAGGAAGACTTGCCTCTCCAGAAGAGATAGGAAATGTCGTTACGTTTCTATCGAGTGATATGTCATCTTACATGGTCGGAGCAACGGTTGTTGTCGATGGTGGAGTAACGATTCAATAAACTAGTCGCAAGACTAGTTTTTACTTGACAATAATGGGAAAATATCTTGGAAAAATCTTGATAATCCTATGGGATTATGCTATATTAATGGATAGTGATGGAGTTTCTAACGATAAAGGAAGTAGTAGAGAACATGTATAGTGTAGTAGATTATTTAGAGGAGTCTTGCAAGCGCCATAAAAATAAAATAGCGATTGTAGAAGAAGAACAAAAAATTACGTATCATGATTTTCGCCATTGGAGTCGTACAGTCGGTTCTTCTATTGGAAAAAGCATGCAAAATGAACCGGTTATTGTCTTCATGGACAAAGGAATTCAGGCACTCGTTTCCTTTTTTGGAACGGCCTATGCAGGATGCTTTTATAGTCTTATCAATCCTGAATTACCAGAGAGTAGGATTGTTCAAATTAAACAGACGATTCAAGCGAAACTTGTCCTTACCAATGAGGAATATTATGAGATGGCTACCCAATATTTTAAAGGGTTAAATATTCAGAAAATTGAAGATTTTAAAGATCAAGCAGTCGATGAGGAGATATTAAAAAAATGTTATCAACAACATATTGATACGGATCCTTTGTATGTCAATTTTACTTCGGGTTCGACCGGTGTTCCCAAAGGAGTAGTTATTTCTCATCGCTCCGTCATTGATTTTATCAATGTTTTTACAAATTTATTTCACTTTCATGAAAAAGATATCATTGCGAATCAAGCACCATTTGATTTTGATGTATCTGTCAAAGATATCTTTTCATCGATGGCAGTTGGAGCGACATTATTAATTGTTCCCAAACGATATTTTTCAAATCCTTCTTTACTGTTAGATTATTTGTGTGAACATAAAGTAACGACTTTGACTTGGGCAGTATCAGCGCTTTGTCTCATTACCACTTTTCATGGATTAGATTATAAAGTGCCTAAGACAGTAGAGAAAGTGTTATTTAGCGGTGAAGTGATGCCAATGAAACACTTATCGATATGGATGGAAAAATTACCACAAGCCATGTTTGTCAATGTTTATGGTCCAACAGAGATTACTTGTAATTGCCTTTACCATATCATTGATCGAAAAAGAACCTATCAAGAGAAAATCCCTGTTGGGAAACCTTTTCCAAATGAGAGGGTATTCTTACTAGATGAAGAGAATCATCTCATTACAGAACCAAATAAGAATGGAGAAATTTGTGTAGCGGGAACGGCTTTAGGTCTCGGTTATTATCAAAACTGGGAACAGACGAATCAGCATTTTATGCAATCACCTCTCCATCAAAAGTATTTAGAACCGATTTATCGAACAGGGGATTTAGGATATTACAATGAAGACGATGATATCGTTTTTATGGGTCGTAAAGATTTCCAAATTAAATATTTAGGACATCGTATTGAATTAGAGGAAATTGAAAAGGCTATGATGGATGTGAAAGAGGTTGTCCGTAGTTGTTGTGTCTTTGATGAAGAAAAAGCAAAACTGTACGGATTCTATATTGGAAATATTTCTAAAAAGAATTTAAGTGTCAAGTTAAAAGAAGTTTTACCAGTGTTTATGATTCCAACCAAATTGATACCATTAGAGGAATTCCCAATGACGAAAAATGGAAAAATAGACCGTAAAAAACTGATGGAATATAAGGAGGAAAAACATGGGGAAGTATGAAGATATTTGTAAGCAATATGGTACTCCGTGTTATGTCTATGATATCGATGAATTACATCAGAGAGTTTCCTATTTACAAGAGAAATTAGGACCTGATTATGATTTGGTTTATGCGGTTAAAGCCAATTCGTTTATTGCGAAAAAATTAGAATCGCAAGTCAGTCGTTTTGAGATTTGCAGTCCAGGAGAATTTGATATCTGTGATGCTTTAGGAATTTCTCATCAAAAGATGGTTATTTCTGGTGTTCATAAAGAGGAATCCAGTATCCGAAGGATGATGGAGTCAGGGGATATCTTGAAGTATACGATAGAATCCATCTCCCAATATGAATTGTTGTTGTCGTGTGCGAAAGAATGTCAAACACCGATTTCCGTCTTGATTCGTGTAACGAGTGGAAATCAATTTGGTGTTTCTGAAGAAGATCTATTTGATATTCTAAAACGGAATGATTCGAAATGGATTACCATCGATGGGATAGAGTATTTTTCAGGTACCCAGAAACATTCTCTATCGCGAATTCAAAAAGAGATAACGTATTTAAAAACGTTAATAGATAAAATAGAAGAACAGTTTTCTTTTTCCATATCAGAGATTGAATATGGACCTGGTTTACCAGTATTTTATTATCAGGGAGAAGAATTTGATGAGGATGCTTTTTTAGAAGAACTTAGAAACATTTTAAAAGATCTTGCTCCTAAAAAAGTGACTTTAGAGATTGGTCGCAGTATAGCAGCTTCTTGTGGTTCATATCTAACAAGAGTGGTAGATTGTAAGAAAAATCAATATGGAAATTATGCTATCGTTGACGGAGGAATTCATCATTTGGTATACTATGGACAAACGATGGCCATGAAGATTCCTCATTATCAGGTTTTTCCAAAAAAAGAGGAATTAGAAGATACTTATCAAATTTGTGGTTCTTTATGTACCATCAATGACTTCTTAGTAAAAAACATTACGACTAGGAAGTTACAAATAGGTGATTTATTTGTTTTTCAGAAAGTAGGAGCCTATTCATCAACTGAGGGAATTTCTCTCTTCTTAAGTCGAGACCTCCCCAAAATCATTTTATGGGAACAGGGAAAATCTACGTTAGTGAGAGATTCTATCAAGACGAGTCAATTGAATTTTCCAAATGAAAAGTAGAGGAGTGAATATATGGAAAAGTTATTAGAAATATTAGAGGAATTAGCGCCAGATGTCGATTTTAAAACTTGTGAGGATTTAGTGGATGGAAGACATATCGATTCTCTAACGATTTTATCATTAATTAGTGAGATTGAGGATGCGTTTGATGTTCAAATTCCAACAGTTGAAATCATTCCAGCCAACTTTAATTCCGCTAAAAAAATATGGGAGCTTATTGAGAGATTAGAAGAGGATAATTAATGTCTTATTTCAATAAGTTATATGCGTTTCTATTTTTACCGGCAGTTGTTTTTCTATACAATATTGTACCGAAGAAAATTAGGCCAATTATTTTATTAATAATTAGTTATATTTTCTTTTTTATGTACAGTAAAAAATTAGTGATTTTTATCATAATTTCTTCGTTATCCATTTATTGGGCAGGACGTGGTATGCGTAAACTGAATGATAAGCGAGACGAAAAATTGAAACAAGTGGAAAAAGAAGAGAAAAAAGCCATCAAAGAGAAGTATCGAACATATAAGAAGGTTATTTTAATCTTGACTGTTCTCTTTAACTTTTCTTTCCTATTTTTCTTCAAGTATTTAGGATTTTTTACTAGTATTGTTAATAAAATCAGTAGTTTGATAAATGTTTCTTGTCACTTTAAGATTGTTGAGCATGTAGCTCCCATCGGTATATCGTTTTATACCTTACAGGCTATTTCTTATTTAGTAGACGTTTATCACGATAAGATAGAAGCAGAAAAAAAGATGTTTAAAGTGATGCTTTATTTAACCTTTTTCCCAACGTTAGTAGAAGGACCAATTACTCGTTATGCGGAAGTAAATCAAAGCATCTATGAGGGAAAGACCGTAACCTATGATCATTTTTGTTACGGCTATCAAAGAATATTATGGGGATTCTTTAAAAAGATGGTAATTGCCGATCGGTTGAATGTTTTTGTGAAGACGGTATTTAGTTGTTATATGGATTACTCTGGTCTTACATTATGTGTAGGGGCAGTCTTCTATACCATTCTTCTTTATATGGAATTTTCTGGAACGATGGATGTAGTCATTGGTTCAGCGGAAATGTTTGACATTTCTTTACCTGAAAACTTTAGACAACCATTCTTCTCTAAAAATATATCGGAGTTCTGGTCTAGATGGCATATTACCTTAGGATTATGGTTTAAAGATTACATCTTTTATCCAGTATCTCTTTCTAAACCAGTAAAGAAGATTACTGGGGTTATTAAAAAGATTGCTGGCATGCGGGTATCTTCTCTTGTCATGGGAGGAATTGCTCTTGCCTGTGTTTGGTTTTTAAATGGTTTGTGGCATGGAGCAGGATGGAAATATCTTTTCTTTGGTTTTTACCATTTTACGTTGATTTTGATGGGAGATATTTTTGAACCAGCAATTGTTTGGTTGTGTAGTAAATTCCATATCAATCGTCAAGGAAAATCTTACACGATATTTCGGATAATTAAGACCAGTATTCTTGTCTTCATTGGAGAACTATTCTTCCGTGCTCCTGGTTTAGCAGCTGGATTTAAAATGGTGAAACGAATTCTCACCAACTTCCACTTCTATGGATTCTTCGATGAGATTGCTTTCCTAGGAATGGATATTACGGATTATATTATCATTGGTCTTGCTCTTCTTGTTGTCCTTGTTGTCAGCATATATCGAGAAAAGAAGATTTCTGTACGGGATAAAATCAAGGAAAAACTGATAGCCCTTAGATGGTGTATTTACTATGCTCTTATTTTCACGATTCTTATTTTTGGTGCCTATGGAACAGGATATGAGCCAGTGGCTCCAATTTATGCAGATTTTTAGGTGATAGAATGAAACAAATGATGAGAAATTTACTGAAAAGTATTCTATTTATGACCATTTTACTTGTCTTAATGATTGTTGTGACTCTGTTCTTAATGCCTATCGATAGTGTGCGAAAATATGGCTTTGTGAACGCTAGTAATTATGAAATATTAAGTGAGAAAGAAAATACGATTGATGCGATTGCGGTGGGGGATAGTTTAATCTATTCTGGTATCTCTCCCATGGAGATTTGGAAAGAGTTTGGTTTTACCGTTTTCGATTGTGCGACACAGGGGCAATTGATTCGAGAATCCTATCGACAAATAGAAATGGCTTTTAAAAATCAAAAACCTAAGGTTGTCTTTTTAGAGGCTAATGTTATCTATCGGGATGCGAAAAATAAACCATGGTATTATGATTATCAACAACTTATAAAACGGTATGTTCCTTTTTCCAATTATCACAATAATTGGAAAAAATTGATTTCTTCTTTGGAACATCATAACGCGAACTTCAGTAAGGTTAATGTATATAAAGGATATCGTTATGTGAACAATACAAAATCTGGTAAATTGAAGAACTACATGAAATATACAACGAAGAAAGCTTCTATTCCTGAAGAGAATAAAATCTATTTTGATAAGATTGTCGAGTTATGTAAAAAGAATCAGGTACGTTTGGTAGTTATCAGTACGCCTAGTATGGTGGTATGGAATTATAAAAAACATAATGGAATTGTAGCATTAACCGAATCATATGGTATTGAATATATTGATTTGAATATCGATAATGCACTCAATATTAATTGGAAGAAAGAATCGCGAGATGAGGGAGACCATCTAAACTATTTAGGCGCTAAAAAAATGTCCCATTTTATTGGAACATATCTACAAGAACATCATTTAGCCGTCGATCATCGTGAAGATGAAGCCTATGCTTCTTGGCACCATGCCTATGCGGTCTATGAAGAAAATCTAGAATAGAATAACAATAGAAGCGATTGCGTATTCTCCATCATGAGAGATGGATAGGGATATTTCTTGAAAGGAAATATCCTTTTTTATTTGATGATGTAAAACGATATAGGGAGCATTCTCTTCATCATGTAAAACTTCAATATCTAAAATAGGATAGACATTCATTCTTTTTCGAATCGCTTTTAAGAATGCTTCTTTGCTAGCATAAATCCCTGCTATGGTAGCAAGATTGTTTCCTCTACTTTCGATATATGCTTGTTCTTTTTCGGTAAAATATTTATGGAGAAAATGTTCATCGTGAATCAGTTTTTGAAATCGACTAATTTCTACCAAATCAATGCCATGAGAAATCATATAATCACCACATTCATTATATCATGAAATTCTCTTAAAATATTTTGATTTTTATTATATAATGAAGAGGAGGTGAGTGTATGAATCATCAAACGTATTTAAATCAAGTTCTAAAAGTCAAGATTGATAGACCGATGGGTTCTAAACATCCTAAACATGGATTTCTTTATCCTGTAAATTATGGATATGTTCCAGGTACAATCAGTGGAGATGGCGAAGAACTAGACTGTTATATATTGGGAGTATTTGAACCATTAGAAGAATGGGAGGGAAAGTGTTTGGCTATTATCCATCGCACCAATGACGATGATGACAAACTCGTTCTCGTACCAGAGGGAACATGGTACAGTGATGATGCGATAGAAGCCTTGGTGGAATTTCAAGAACGATATTTTCAGCATGTTATTCTACGGTAGAGGTATTTTATGATATTAAATGTGAGTGGGAGAACGGATATTGTTGCTTTCTATACAGAATGGTTTATGAATCGTTATCGAGAAGGTTATGTAGATGTACGAAATCCTTTTTATCCCAAACAAGTGAGTAGAATCCGTTTTGAAAATGTCGATTTAATTTTATTTTGTACGAAGAATCCTATTCCTATCTTAAAATATCTAAAGGAAATTCAAAAACCTATTTTATTTCATGTGACCTTAACTCCCTATAAACAAGATATTGAACCTAATGTTCCTCCGAAAGGAAAAATTTTAGAGGCTATTAAAACTTTGTCCAAAGAAGTAGGTATTGACAATTTAACGATTCGTTATGATCCTATTTTTTTAAGTGAAAAATATAGTGTTGCTTATCACAAGAAAGCTTTCGCCAATCTATGTACTCTTTTAGAGGGATATGTGAATAAAATTATTGTTTCTTTCTTAGATGATTATCAAAATGTAAGAAGAAATTATGATGCTTTACAGTTTCGCCAATGGCAAGAAGAAGACTATGCAGAAATAGGGCAAAGTTTTAGTGAAAGTGCGAAACAACATGGTATGACCGTTCAAACTTGTTTTGAAGAGAGGAATTTGCACGAGTATGGCTTTCAAGTAGGAGAATGTCTCTCTCATGAACTGGCCTATCGATTGACAGGAAAAACGTATCCAAATTGGAAAGCTAGAAATTGTCATTGTGTGGAACTAGTCGACATTGGCGTTTATAACTCTTGTAAACATTTTTGCAAATACTGTTATGCAAATTATGATGAGAATAAGGTAAAAGAGAATATCTCTAAGCATCATTCTCATTCTTCTTTATTAGTCGGAGAGTTAGAAGAAGAGGATATGATAAAGGAGCGAAAAAAATAATTTTATAGTATAATAACAATAGAAACTGATTAGGAAGTGACTTATGAATCAAGAACGTATTGGTAAATTCATTAAAGAAATCCGTAAGAACAATCATATGACACAAAAAGATTTAGCGGATCGATATCACGTAACGTATCAAGCCGTTAGTAAATGGGAAAATGGAAAAAATATGCCAGATATGTCCCTATTAAAACAAATGAGCAAGGACTTCCATGTTAGTTTGGATGATCTATTTGAAGGAGAATACAGTAAGAAAAAAATTAGAAAAAGAAGTTTTTACTTTTGGGGAAATGTTTTTGCTCTTCTAATATTAGTACTAGGATTATTTTGGTTACTTTCTTGGAAAGATGATTCTGATGATTTTGAATTTAAAATGATTGGTTCTCGTTGTGATGATTTTACTATTACGGGTAGTATGGCTTATAATGATAAAAAGTCATCTATCTATATCAGTGATGTATCGTATTGTGGAAATGAAAAATTAGAAGATTATTCTTCGATTCATTGTACCCTCTATGAAAAAAATGGAGATTTCATCAAAAAAATTGATTCTTGCTCTTCTTCAGAGACCATGACCTTAGAAAAATTTTTAGACCAAGTATCTTTTCATATCGATGATTATCGTCAAGAATGTAAAGAATACTCCAAAGATAGTCTCTATCTAGAAATTGAGGCTACGAATCAGGAAAACAAAACGGTAACTTATAAAATACCGTTAAGTTTAGAGACAGACTGTAATTTTCATAAAGAACTCAACTAAAGGTTGAGTTTTTTCAACTCCATCGTTATTGTATCAAAAGGAAAAAACAGATAATATGGATGTAGAAAGGAGAAAAAAGATGAAAAGAAGATTATGGAAATTAGTAGGAGTATTTTTTCTTTGTTTTTTACTAGTAGCTTGTAAAGGAGAAGACCAAACAGAAAAAGAACTACCAAAACCGGAATTATCAGAGGGGATTCGAGGAGAACAATTTGGAATTGATAAGAACGTTAATGAGGAAACCATTGATGATTATTTAGGAAGAGAAGATAGTGTTTACCGAGATATGAGAATGTTAAAAGATCCAGGAAATTATGAGGCCATTGGAGGAGATTCTTATCTTTCTGGATTTGTGAAAGGATTTGAAGTGATTCCTTATCCATATTTGGTAAATGTGACAGGACTTCCAGAAGAGGTGGGGGAAACTTACACTGGAAAAACATTATATACCCAAACAGAAGATGGCAAATATGTAGCGAATTATGAAGAATCTTTAGAGATATTAGAATACTATTTTCCCAAGGATAAAAAGATATTGATTATGTGTGGTGGTGGCGGTTATGCTGGTATGACAAAAAATCTCTTAATCGCCCTAGGATGGGATGAAAATAATCTTTATAATGTAGGTGGTTTTTGGAATTATGATGGAAAAAATAAAGTGGATGTAAAACGGGTTCACGATGATGGTACTGTTTCCTACGATTTTTGGAAAGTGAACTATCATGATATTGATTTTGATTCTCTAACAGAGGTTTCTCATGAAGCATAAAAAGATAGTAATAGCGATAATCCCTTTATGCATCCTGATGGTATTAGGAGTATTTGCTTTTCTTCCCAAAGAAGAGCAAGTATATCTAGAAGAACCATTTCTTTTAGACGATATCTATTATCACAATGGGGAATTCATCGCTTCTACTGCATCTGAAATAGAACAACTGTTATCTCAAAAAAAGAGTTTTTTAGTATTTACCAAAAACAGTTCTTATTGCAGTTTTCAAGTTCCCTGTAATCAAATCTTTGAGGAAGTTATGAAGAAATATAAGATTGATGTGTTGAAGATTCCCTTTGAAAACTTTAAAGAAACCTCTCTTTATCAAACAGTCAAATATGAACCAACTATGATTGTGATTAAAGAAGGCGAAATTGTCGGTTATCTTCATGCTGATAAAGATGAAGACTTAGACCGTTATCAAAATACCAAAGCATTTGAAAAGTGGCTGAAACAGTTTATTGTTTTAGAAAAATAATAGAAAGAAATATCGAGCATATTTCCTTTTTTGTAGTATAATAAAAAAAGAAATAGTCATAGAAAGGTGAATCGTATGGAAAATAGAAAAAAGGAAATTGTGAAAATGTTATTAAATCAAAACTTGGATGCGAAAGATGAAGAAGAAATGTGGGATTTATTAATCAATAATCCTATTACTGTAGATGTGGATAAAGAAAATGATGCGAAAATGACATTTGGGGATAAAGTAGCGGATAAAATTTCAGAAGTAGCAGGTAGTTGGACATTTATCATTTTATTTTGTATTTTTCTCATTGCTTGGATTGTCCTTAATCTCTTTTTCTGGAAAGATTCCGTAGACCCTTATCCGTTTATTTTACTAAATTTATTATTGTCTTGTTTAGCGGCATTACAGGCACCTATCATTATGATGAGTCAAAATAGACAGTCTAAAAAAGATACTATTCGAAATAAAAATGATTATCGAACGGACTTAAAAAGTGAATTAATTCTAGAACAGTTACATGATCGATTAGATATGGTGATTGAAAATCAGGAGAAAATATTGGCATATTTACAAAAAGA
Organism: uncultured Bacilli bacterium; assembly: GCA_947629315.1. GTDB lineage: Bacteria > Bacillota_I > Bacilli_A > RF39 > UBA660 > UBA5578. Next base: position 37,937 of record CANRDB010000006.1, on the reverse strand, counting down.
GGAACAGGAAAACCAAGGTAAGGATTCGAAGAATTAGTAGAACAAGGTGGATTATGGATATAGAAGAGGAGATTTTTAAACGTAGTACGATTCTTATCGATACATTAAATTCTTATGGTTTTCAAAAAGAAGAAGACCATTATGTTCTTTCTAAAAAAATCATGGATGGTACTTTTCAAGCCGTGATTACGGTTTCTCCTCAAGGAGAAATTTCAGGGAAGGTTATCGATTTATCGTTTGGAGAGGAATATACGAATTATCGAAGAGAACAGCAATTGGGAGAATTTGCCGCAAACGTTCGGGAAGCATATACGAATTTACTGATAGATATTAAAAAGAACTGTGCGACGAATCATTTTTTTGTATCGAATCAAACGAATCGTCTTAGTTCTTGGATACTAGATTATTATCATGATGAACCAGATTTTCCATGGGAAAATGATATGCGGGATGGTGTTTTTCGCAATCCTAAAAATGGAAAATGGTATGCCCTTATCATGGAAATCGATAGACAAAAAATAGGGGATGGAAGTGGCAAAGTTGAAATTGTCAACTTGAAATTAGAAGAAGACAAAATTCCAGCATTATTAACAAAAAAGGGATTTTATAAAGCCTATCATATGAATAAAGAAAAATGGATTACCATTGTCTTAGATGATACGTTATCGGATGAAGAAATCAAGACTTATATTCAGGAAAGTCATCAGTTTACAGAACAGAGAGAAGAGTGGATAGTTCCTGCTAATCCGCTTTATTATGATGTGATTCACTGTTTTGATCACCAGGATACCATCAATTGGAAACAGTCGAGTCATATGGAAGTAGGAGATATTGTCTATCTTTATGTAGGAAGTCCTTATTCAGCGATTCTCTATCGGTGTGAAGTACTGGCAGTGGATGTTCCTTATTCTTACCAAGATAATCATTTAACGATTTCTAAAGTGATGCAATTAAAACTTTTAAAACGATATTCGAAAGAAGAGTTTCCATTTTTGAAATTAAAGACTTATGGAGTTACTTCCATTCGAGGTCCAAGAAGAATGCCAAAACGACTTAGTAAGGAAATGAATCAGTGATGAGAAAAAAATTATTAGATAAGAAATGGAAAATCTTGCTTTGGCTTTTGGTTAGTATCTTGCTACTAGGATTGCTTATCATTTTTGGAATCAATGCCTATGTGAAATATTCTACTAAAGGCCAAATTCTTTCCTCTAACGATGATAAAATACAAAATGCTGATTGTGTGGTCGTTTTAGGCGCTGGAATATGGGGAGATGAACCAAGCCCTATGTTAAAGGATCGCATCCAAACAGCTGTGGAACTCTATCAAAAAGGGATTGTATCTAAAATTATTATGTCAGGAGATCATGGACGAGCAGATTATAATGAAGTAAAAGTGATGAAAAGATATGCGATAGAACAGGGTGTTCCATCAGAAGATATCTTTATGGATCATGCAGGATTTTCTACCTATGACAGCATCTATCGAGCAAAAGAAATTTTTTCTGGAAAGAAAATTATTATCGTCACCCAACGGTATCACTTGTATCGCGCCTTATATATTGCGAATCAATTGGGATTAGAGGCATACGGAGTAGCAGCTGATAAACGAACTTACTCGAAACAAATGTATCGAGAACTTCGCGAGGTTTTAGCGCGTAATAAAGACTTTGTAAAAAGTATCATCAAACCGAAACCCAAATATTTAGGGGATGTCATTCCTGTTTCGGGAAATGGGGATATTACGAATGATGAAATCAATGAATTTGCGCAGTGATTCGTCATTCTTTTTTTTTAAAAGCATGATATAATAGACTATAGAAGTGGGGAGTAGTAGATGAGAAAAAAACTTCAGACGATGTTAGGATATAATTTTAAGACTTTGTTAGGATTTGAAACGATTTATAAAGTTTCTTCCACTATTATTTTTGTGCCTTTTTTTCTGGCTATTTTTCAGTTTATTACGAAAGTAAGTGGGCACTCTTATTTAACATTTGAAAATGTCTTTTCTTTTTTGATGAATCCTCTTACCTTAGTATGTCTTTTCTTCTTAATAATTCTTTTGACATTCTATGCTTTAATCGATATTAGTACGATTATTATCATACTGGATTGTTCCTATCAAAAAAAGAAGATTACCATCAAAGAAGCGCTTGGTCTTTCGATTCAACGTGCGAGACGATTATTTCAGAAAAAAAATATCCTGTTACCATTTTTAGTATTATTTCTCATCCCTTTTTTGAATATAGGAATTTCCTCTAGTTTTATTTCTACCATTTCCATTCCTGAATTTATTTTAGACTATATTAAACAAAATCATGTTCTATCGCTTTTATACCTTCTCTTGCTTCTCTTTTTAGCCAGCATGTTATTTCGTTGGTTATATGTACTTCACTATTTTGTTCTTGAAAATTGTAGTTTTCAAGAAGCGAGAAAAAAGAGTAGAGAATTAAGTAAGAACAATAGAGGAAAAGATTTTCTTAGCATTATTGGTATCCAAATCGCTACTACGCTTCTCTATTTTATATTTGTGATGATTGGTATTTTCATAATTAGTGTGTTGTACAAATGGTTTGGTGGAAGAAATCTAATGAGTGATTTATCCATTACGATTATTTGGATGTTAATTGCTTTATCATTTTTGGTTGTCACGCTTTTGACTACTCCTATTAGTTATGCCATTATCAGTGCGTTATACTATTATCACAAAAATAAAAAAGGAGAAAAGATTATTTCTGTTCGCGTGAGTTCCAAAGAGAAAGAAAGTGTCAAAAAGAAGGTTACCATCTTACAATATGTCGTTTGTGTTTTAGTGGTTGTTTGTGGAACAATTTTTACTTATCATGTCATCAATGGTCACTATGATTTAAAAATTGAATATGTTCGGACAATGGAGGTAACAGCGCATAGAGGAGCATCTGTCTTATATCCAGAAAATACAATGAGTGCCTTTAGAGGAGCAAAAGAGTTAGGAGCAGACTGGATTGAATTAGATGTTCAACAGACAAAAGATGGCGGACTCATTGTTTTACATGATACCAATTTAAAAAGAACTACTGGCGTGAATAAGAATACATGGGAAGTTACGTTAGAAGAGGTAAGAAAGTTGGATGCTGGAAGTTTCTTTCAACCGCAATTCGCAGGAGAAAAAATTCCTCTTTTAGAAGAGGTCATTGCCTTTGCCAAAGACAATCACATCAAACTCAATATCGAATTGAAACCGACAGGAAAAGAAGTTGACTTTGAAAAGTCAGTCGTGGATTTAGTCAAACAGTATGACTTTGTGGGGGACTGTGTGATTACTTCTCAAGTGTATGAAGTATTAAAGAATGTGAAAGATTATGATTCAGATATCAAAACAGTTTATGTCATGAGTCTTGCTTATGGTGATATTACCGCATTAGAGGCAGCAGATAGTTTTAGTATAGAGGCATCTAGTGTCACGAAAGTATTAGTAAATAAGGTTCATAAAGAAGGGAAAGAACTTTACGCTTGGACAGTTAATACCGAAGAGAGTATTCAAAAAATGATTGACTTAAATGTGGATAATATCATTACTGACAATATTACTTTGGCGAAAGATACTATCTATTCTAGTAAGACGAGTGACGTTATTCAAGAATATATCAAGTGGGTAAATAAAGTTCTAGGATGAGTAGGAAGGAGAATCCTATGTTGACGTATGACATTATCATTATTGGAGCAGGACCAGCCGGCTTAACAAGTGCGTTATATGCATGCCGCGCTAATAAGAAGGTATTAATATTAGAAGCGAAAAGTTATGGTGGACAAATCATCAATGCTAGTAAAATCGAAAATTATCCTGGAATTGAAGAAATTACTGGTTTTGATTTTGCTACCAATCTATATCAACAAGTAAAAAAATTAGGTGCTGAAATTCGTTATGAAACAGTTCTTCGTGTAGATGAGAATAAAAAAGTGATGACGAATAAAGGAGAGTATCTATCCCATGCGGTTATTATTGCTACGGGTGCAGAAAATAGAAAACTCCGTATCGCCAAAGAGGAAGAATTCATAGGAAAAGGAATTTCGTACTGTGCCACTTGTGATGGTAACTTCTATAAAAATAAAATCGTTGCTGTAAATGGTGGGGGAAATACAGCTTTAGAAGATGCCCTTTATCTATCGAATATCGCTTCTACAGTATATTTGATTCATCGGCGGGATCAATTTCGTGGAGAAGCCAAATATGTGGAAGAATTAAAAAAGAAAGAGAATGTGGAATTTCTTCTCAATGAGACGATTGCTTCTTTGAACGGACAAGAACGATTAGAAAGCATTACTCTTACCAATTCCAAACGAGAACTCATCATAGATGGTCTTTTTATAGCGATTGGTCAAGAACCTAAAAATGAAATATTTGCCAATGTAGTAGATTTAGATAGTCATGGGTATATCGAATCTTTTGATGGAATCCATACCAAAACACCTGGTATTTATGTAGCAGGTGATACAAGAGTGAAAGAATTAAGGCAACTAACAACCGCTGTTGGTGATGGCAGTATGTCAGCTACGGTTGCTTTAAAAGAACTATCTGAACACTAACTAGAACATCGTTGGATGTTCTTTTTTTACAAGAAAGTGTAAAATAGCAACTTCTTTTTTGTAAGTTTTCAAAAATCAATCGTTTTTCTTGACAATTTTTTTTGAAATATTTACAATATATCCCTAGATAAGCGGAGACTTATCGGATGTTTGTCAAAGGAAAGAAGGAAATTATGACAAAATTAAAAAATCTATTAGGATTAGTAGCTTTCACTTTTGCTGTATGTTTCATGCCAAATGTATATGCTGCTGAAGAGACTCAACAAGTAAATAATTGGTCTGATTTAAGTACTTGTCTAAAAGATTCTACCCATACTGTTTGTCAATTATCTTCAAGTATAGAGGTTGCCCCAGATGGTAGTAATATTTACATGCTTAGTGTAGAGAAAGCAAAGACTTTGGATCTTCAAGGTTTTACATTGAATGCTTCACACATTATATTTGTTCAAAACTCTACCCTTACCGTTACTGGTGAGTCAACTGGAAAGTTTATCGCGAATCAAGAAAAAGCAATGGGAATTTATCTATATGGAAATGCAACCGTTTCTGTAGAAAACATTACCATGGAGTTACAAGGTATTGATCCAGCAAACAGTATTGTTGTTCAACTAGGTGGAGCTTCAGATAGTAATCATTTCACTTTAAAGAAAAGTGCAACGATTGATGCTCAAAACAGTTCAGGTATCGTAGTATTGGATCATGTTAAAGATTCAACAGTAGATATCGAAGGAAAAATCAAAGCATCTATCATGGGAATCACAATTAATGGTAATAATAAAGATACAGAGGATTATCCTACTATCACGATTTCTGATACCGCAGAAATTACTGGCGACGGTATTGGAATTTATGGAGCTGGATATGGTGTTTGGAACATTACTGGAGCGACTATTGACTGTGGTACTGGTCTTTCTGTTAGAAGTGGTAAGTTTGATATTACGGATGCAACGATTAAAGGTAATAGTGAATATGATGCCTCTACTCCAGCATCTGGTGGAACTAATCAGAGTGGAGATGCTATCGATATCGTTACTAGTCACTCTGGTAGTTATGCTGGTCAAATAGAAATTCATATTAGTGGAGATACTACTGTTTCAAGTCAAGAAGGATTTGCTATTCGTGAATTCGGTGTAGATAGCGGTAATGCTGATTCTACTGCTGCTGCTACAAAGTCATTGAAGAGTATTAGCATCGAAGATGGAACATTTGATGGAAAATTAGGTTCTGTTTCTATCACAGATGAAGAATTTGAAGAGCAAACGAAAGGATTTATCACTGGAGGTACTTTCAAAAGAGAAAATGAACCTGATCCATCCTTAAAAGGAAGCACACTTTTAGCGGAACATCTAAAAACAGATGAGAATGGTGAAGTTGTTCCAGAACAAGTAACCGTAAAACTATATGATGGTGCTACTGAAAAAGGAACAGCTACCAAAACATATGAGGATAAGGTATTAGAAAATCTTCCAGAGGTTCTTAAAGAGAATTTGACTTTTGAAGGATGGTATTATGATGCTAGTTTGACGGAAAAAGTTGGAGCAAATGATATCATGCCAGAGGATAAAGTAGAAGATGGCGTTTTAAAATTATACGCAAAGTATGTCGTTACCGTATCTTATCATGATGGTGGTTTCGATTCCTTTACTGTCGAGATTGGAAAGCCTGTTGGTTCTTTAGAAGCAGGTCCAGTGCAAACGAAAAAGAAATTCGTAGGATGGTATGATAATGCGGATTTTGAAGGAGAGGCTTATACGAATGCTACTACTGTAGACCACAATGTAACATTATATGCGAAATATATCAATTTATATGATGTAACATTTAGTGGCGTTACCAGAGATCCTGAAACTTTAGAAGAAGGTTCACCGGTAGGAGAATTAGAAGCCCCAACAGCAGAAGAAATTCCAGCAAATCATCGTTTTAAAGGTTGGTACATGGATGAAGAAGGAGAAACTGAATTTGATCCAAATGCTCCTGTTACCAAAGATACTACCATTTATGCTATCTTTGTAGAACAAGTGACTATCACAGTTGTCGATGTCAATGGAGAAGAACATGCTGTAAAACTTGATAAAGGAGCTCCTTTATATACTGCAGAAGGATGGGAAGAATTACAAGAAGAATTAGGACAAGAAGGAAAGATTCTATTTGGATACTCTTATAAGGTAGAGTTAGAAGATGGAACTACTGAAACGCAGTATATCGAAACTCTATATAAAGTAGTAGAGGAAGATTTAACTCTTTATCCATACTATGGTTTTGAAATTATAGTAAATGGAGAAGAATTCTTTGTTATCGAAGGTACTAAATTGAGTACCGCATCTAACTTCGAGGAATTCGCAAAACCAGGAAAGACATTAATTGGTTTTAAAGACGAAGAAGGAAACTTCTATGGTTTTGATTTTGTTCCTATATTAGGATTAAAATTGACACCAGTGTATAAGGCGATTTCATCACCTAACACATTAGACAATGTGTTATCATATATATATATGATAATAATCTCTCTTATCAGTATGGTAAGTGCACTTGCTATTTACAAGAAATCAGTAAGAGAACAATAAAAAGGATGATTAGGATGATTTCATCCTTTTTTTGTGTAGTATAATATAATAAACGAGGGAAGAAGTGGATAGATATGATAGAGTTTGCGGTCAATCATAAACAGATAACTATTTTTGATGAAGAAAGAATCCCAATAGATAAAGTGCCAGTAGTGATTCATCATAGTTTTCATGGAACTGGACAAGAATTGTGGGAAGAATGTGTCAAAGAAAGTATCCCTAATTTTATCTTAGTAAATATATCGATTGAAAATTGGTATCGGGATATGACTCCTTGGAAGATGGCTCCTTTATCGAAAAATGATCAAGCCTATGAGGGATGTGCGGATTATTATCTAGAGGAACTGACGAGGGAGATTGTTCCTAAAATAGAGAAAAAACTAGGGAAGAAGCCACTATATTATGCGATAGCAGGGTATTCTTTAGGTGGTTTATTTGCGATTTATTCCTTATATAAGACTGATATCTTTCAAAAAGCCGTTTCAGGTTCTGGTTCTTTTTGGTATCCACATTTTTTAGAGTTCGTCAAGAACCATGAGTGGAAAAACACTCCCCATCAAATCTATCTATCTTTAGGGAATCGCGAAAAAAATTCAAAAAACGAACGATTAAAGACGGTTCAAGAAAAAACGGAAGAATTATATCACTACTACTGCGAAAAAAAGATAGATGTTTTTTATGAATTAAATGAGGGTGGACATTTTCAAGATTCTTATGCCAGGATGGCTAAGGGAATTGGGTATATTCTTTCCTAAACATTTTTCTATAAAATTCTTTCTTTTTTTGTGTTACAATGGTTTTGTACGCTAGAGAGTACAGATAAGAATGGAGAGATCATATGAAGAAATTATGGATTTGCTTGTTGTTAGTGGTTTGTTGTATTTCTATGGTAGGATGTGATTCCAAAGAAAAAGATTCCAAAACAGATGAGAACCAAAAGCAATCTAGTCAACAAGAGGATACGAATAACCAAAAAGAAGAAAACGATAGTTTAGGATATGTAGAAAAAGAGACTGTAAGTGAAATGGTAACTAAGTTGAATACCAAGATTGTCAATGACTCTGGACTTGGACCAGTATCCGTAGAGAGTGTTACTTCAGAAGATACAGCATATCGTTATGAAATTACGGATGGGCTTTCTTTAGTAGTTGTTCCTGAAAAAATGACTGGTTCCAAAGAAGAGGATATTGTTTTATCGATGCACATTTCTGTTGAAAAAGAATATCAAGAAGACCCACAAGTTTTATCTTATACCAATCTTTTGATTATGACAAATAATTCTGCTATTAGTTATGAGGAAGCACAAGACTTAATTGAGAAAGCTCGTACATTAGCGAGTGAGCAATTAAGCAGCAATAATGGAAAAGGAATTTCTGTTCGCTATTTAGAAACAGATGATTCTATAGAATATCAAGTTATTAGAAATTATCAATAAATCTTTCAAGGAAAGTCCGTCAAGGAAGGTAAGAGCAAACTTCGTTATCATTCGTTTGCTCTTTTATGTTATAATGGTGGTAATTGGAGTATTAAAGGAGTAAAAAAATGGAACCATATAAAGAAATAGAAAGAAGCATTATTAAAAAATATCGGAAAGAGATATGGAGTAAGTTTGTCAAGGCTGTTCAAGAGTATGAACTCATTGAAGAGAATGATAACATCATGGTATGTATTAGTGGAGGAAAAGATTCGTTTTTATTAGCGAAATGTATCCAAGAACTAGAGCGACATGGAAAAGTAAAATTTCAGGTCCATTACGTTGTTATGGATCCTGGCTATAACGCTACGAATCGTGATTTTATTTTAGATAATGCGAAAAAACTAAATATACCAATAGAAATGTTTCATAGTGATATCTTTGAAGTCGTTGCTTCTGTTACTTCCAAAAGTCCTTGTTATTTGTGCGCTAGAATGAGAAGAGGGTATTTATATCATAAAGCCAAGGAATTAGGATGTAACAAAATTGCTTTAGGGCATCATTTTGATGATGTGATTGAAACTACGTTACTTTCTATGTTATATGGAGCTGAACTGAAAACAATGATGCCGAAATTACATAGTGAAAATGTTGAGGGAATGGAACTTATTCGACCTCTTTATTTGGTAAAGGAACAAGATATTATTGCTTGGCAGAAAAATAATCAGTTGACATTTCTCCATTGTGCCTGTCGATTGGTAGAAGGAAACTTGCTTATTGATGATGGTACTAGTAAGCGAAAAGAGATGAAAGAGTTAATTAAAAATTTAAAAAAAATCAATCCTGAGATTGATCATAATATTTTTAAGGCTTTAGATAATATTAATTTAAACTGTGTATTAGGAGTTAAAAAAGATGGAGAATATCGAAGTTTTTTAGAGGACTATAAAGATAGTTAGAAGGGGATGATAAGAATATGGAATTAGAAAGAGTCATGAAAGAACGGTTTTCGGTTAGAAAATTTAAAGAGGAACCAGTAGAGGATGAATGGATTCAAAAGATATTAGAGGCTGGTCGAATCGCTCCTACGGCTAAAAATAATCAACCTCAAAAAATCTATGTGGTAAAGTCTAAGGATGGTTTAGCGAAAATTGATAAAGCGAGTCCTTGTCGTTACCATGCACCTGTTTGTCTAATCATCGCAAGCGATAAAAGGGTAGCTTATGCGGATCATCAATCTTCTACTTATGAGATGGATGCTTGTATAGTTGCGACTCATATGATGTTAGAAGCTACGAATATCGGAGTAGATAATATTTGGGTAAAAATGTTTGATAAAGATATTATAAAACAAGAGTTTCATTTAGAGGAGGGAATAGAACCGATTTGCTTAATGCCACTAGGATATCGAGAAGCAAATTGTCAACCATCTCCTATGCACTTTATCAGAAAGGAATTATCGGAAATGGTAGAATACCGATGATTCTTTTTTTAAGAATTTTTAATAAAATAAGGATAATATCTTCAAAATTTAAGACTATAATATATTTATCATGATGAGAGGTGAAGATGAGTGGATTATTATTTTGTGGTTTATGGATTAACGTTGATTGCTGTCATAATTACCTTAGGAGCACAAGTTCTAGTAGATTCTACCTATCGAAAATATTGTCAAACGAAAAATGATAGGAGCTTAACTGGAAAAGAGGCAGCTCGTTATATTCTAGATAAAAATGGATTAGAGTATGTGAGAGTAGTAGAAGTGGGTGGTTATTTAAGTGATCACTATGACCCTCGAACAAAAGAGGTGAGATTATCAACGTTGAACTACCGTGGTACTTCGCTTGCTAGTGTCAGTGTCGCTTGTCATGAGTGTGGGCACGCCATTCAAGATAAAGTAGGGTATTTATTTATGAAGATACGAGCGAGTTTAGTTCCCGTTGTCAATTTTTCTTCCTATGCGGGATACTTTGCAATTCTCTTCGGTGTTCTTTTTGGTTTTATTGATCTCATTTGGCTTGGTATTTTAGCGGAAGTTGTCATTTTATTATTTCAACTGGTTACCTTACCTGTTGAATTGGATGCTAGTAGAAGAGCTTTAAAAGAATTAGATAGTGCTTATCTATTAACAAGTCATGAATTAGAGGGTGGAAAAAAAGTCCTAACCGCAGCGGCTTTTACGTATGTTGCCAGTGTAGCTACTACCTTAATTCAAATTTTACGGTTAGTTCTTATGTTTGGAAGAAGAGATGATTAGAAATATAAGAGGCAATTTTTTTAGAAATTGCTTTTTTTTATAGTATAATAAAAGAAATAAGGATAGATATTATCATTTTCAAAAGTAAGAAGGAAGTGTAACATGGTAAAAAAATTGCCCATTTCATCGGATTTAGAAAATCAAATTCGCAATCTACTTTCTCAAGAGGGATTATCTTCAGAGGATTTGGAAGTAATTTTAAAAGGGGATTATGACAACTTTTTCAGTCATGAAGAAATGGAATCTCGAATGCCCTCTATCTTTCAGGAGGGGGAATATGGTAGTATTATACAAGGAATTGCAGATGGCTATTCCTTAGAGGAACTTCCTCAAAAACTAGGAATTCGTACTAATCAAATTCATCAATTTCAAAAAATATTAGAAGAACATCACTTATCAGTCGATGCTGTTAAAGCATTCAATCAGTATACGGATGGTAGTAACATCATATTAGGAATGAAAAGAGGAGTTCCTAAAGAACAGATATTCCAAGATATCCTTGCGGAATTGGATGGACGAATGAAAGAGTATGGATTTTCAAGTGAACAAATTCAACCTATTAAAGAGTATGTACAAAATTTAGATTATTCATTACCGTTACATCACAGTTATCACCAGACAAAAGAATTTTTATTATCGTATGGATTATCCAATAAATATGTGGCGGTTATTCAACATTCTGTTAAAAATTTACATGCTTATTATCACATAGAGGAGACATTAGCGAGTTTAGATCAAGGATTGAAAGCACGATTACCAAAATCTATGGAATTATATCGAGCAATCAGTCGTTCTTTTTTAGAACAGAGATTAAAACCAGGAGAGGATTTCACGAGTTTGATTGGTACGAAGATAGAAGAACCAGGATATTCTAGTACTTCTCCTTTATACGATGCTTCTTTTGCAAAATACGATAATCGTGAATTGGTCTTTGATATTTATGCTCCTAAAGGTACACAGGGAATATCCGTTATGCCTTTTTCGAGTTATGGAAAAGACGAACAGGAAGTCTTATTAAATGCGAATGATTTATTCATTACAGATATCATTCCTTCTGTTGTGGATAAGAATGGTCAAACGAAAATAGTCTGTAAAGCCCTTTTATTAAGTAAAGATAAATCTTGTTACAAGGGAATTGGAAAAGAGGATAAGCTTCCTGCTACAGAATTAGAAACGGATGAGGAGTATTTCCATGCTAGACAAGAAATTAAGCGAATATTAGAATCCTTACCTAGAGAGGCTTCTATCCATTCTTCGTTTTCTGTCTATCCAACATTAGACCAACAAGAACGATGTCTTTATAAGTTAGAATGGATAGAACATCAAGAAAGGCGAACATTATGGAAACGAGATTTTGCCTATACAGAGCATTTTCAAAAAGAAATGTTAAAACCATTCCTCATTGATTTTGCAAAACAAACTTCTATTAGTAGTACCAAACTGGCGCCAACCAAGTCGCAAACACCCAATCAGATTAAGGGTACGAACAGTGATGTCCATTTGTTAGGAGACAATCATCATTTATTATCTGTTTTAAATGTGGATACTGCTATAGCAACGCAAATTGCTCACAAACTTCCTCAGATTTCTCCTGAATTTTTTTCTGACTCTCAAACCCATTTTTCCCAAATTCGGTAATGGATAAAATATAGAAAGTAGTGGTGTTGATTCATGATAATAGAGTATAATCCCTCTTATGCGGAAGAGGTAAAAGATTTATTAGTGGAGTTACAAGAGCATATTGTCAGTATTGATAAGGAACAATATAATATACTTACTCCCAATTATCAGGAAGCATATTTTCAAAAAACGATGGAAGAAATCCAAGAATATGAAGGAAAAATGTTTTTATATCAAGAAGAGGAACAAGTGATTGGCCTTGTTGTTGGCATCATTAACAATGAAGCAATGAAGACTTATGATTTTGAGGCTCCTAAAAGAGGGAGAATTACCGAATTGATAGTCTCTCAAAAAAGGAGATCGAAAGGATATGGAAAAAAACTGTTACAAGCGATGGAGCATTGGTTAAAAGAAGAGGGATGTCAGGATATTTTGCTTGGGGTATTTGGATATAATGAAAAAGCGATATCTTTTTATGAAGATAATGGCTATCATATGAGAATGCTAGAGATGACGAAAAAACTTCCCTAAAAGCAGTTGTTCGATATTTTTTATAAAATAAATATGATATACTGAAGAAGAGGTGAAAAAATGAAAAGAAAAATAAAAACCACGGAAGCTATCTTTCCTATGCCAGTTTTAATGATTGCTACCTATGGAGAAGATGGAACCGTAGATGTTATGAATGCGGCTTGGGGAATGATGTTAGACCGTGATAAAGTTGTTTTAAACTTAACGGAGTCACATAAGACAGTCCAGAATATCAAAGCAAGAAAGGCTTTTACTGTCAGTATAGCGGATGCTTCCCATGTAAAAGAAGCTGATTATTTTGGAATAGTATCTGGAAATCATACACCAGATAAGTTTGCCAAAAGCGGACTTACAGCTACTAAAGCAGAATATGTAGATGCTCCTATCATTCAGGAATTTCCTATTTGTATGGAGTGTGAATTTTTGGAATATCAAGATGCGGAATATGGATGTGGTGTCGTTGGTCAAATTGTCAATGTATCTGCGGAAGAAAGTGTCTTGCAGGGAGAAAATGTAGATATTGAAAAGTTAAATGCTATTGCTTTTGATCCTTATACGCATGGATATTATAGTGTGAACACGCGAGTAGGTAATGCTTTTCAAGATGGCCATGAGTTAGGTTCAAAATAGGAGAAATTATGGAGTATGAACTAGTAGATGATCTTTCTTTAGAGGATTATAAGAAATTATTAGCATCTGCTTCTTGGAAAGTATTAAGTGATTATCAACATCAAAAGGCTTTAGAGAATTCTATGTATCTTAGTGTTGTCAAAGTCAATCAAGAAGTAGTTGGTATGGCACGGTTAATCGGTGACTATGGAACACATGGTTTACTAGCAGATGTGGTAGTTCTACCCCCTTATCAAGGAAAAGGCCTTGGACGTGCTCTTGTTTCCTCTATTCAGGAAAAAGTTTATCGAGATTTAAAACCTCATGAACAATTTTTGATAGAATTATTACCTGCGTATGGGAAAAGAGAATTTTATCAGAAATGTGGATTCCGTTATAAACCAGAAAATATGGATGGTATGTATTTGTGGATAAAAAAGGAAGAGGAAGAATCTTATGAAGATGATGAAATAAGGTAGATTTTCAATCTGCTTTTTTTTATAGTATAATGATAAAGAATTGAGAGAAAAATTTCTTTTTGTAACTTAGTTGTAACGTACACTCGCATATAATGAATTTGTAAAACGAAAGGAGTTATGCAAATGAAAATCTTACAAGTAGAAAATTTAACAAAAGTATATGGAAAAGGTTCCACCAAAGTAGTGGCTCTAGATAATGTATCTTTCTCCGTTGAAAAAGGGGAGTTTGTGGCTATTGTCGGAGCCTCCGGTTCTGGAAAATCTACCTTACTTCATTTAATTGGCGGAGTAGATAGACCAACTAGTGGAACTGTCAAGATTGAAGGACAAGATATTTTTCAGTTTAATGATGATAAATTAGCGATTTTTAGAAGAAGACAGGTAGGACTAATCTATCAGTTTTACAATCTCATTCCTATTTTAAATGTAGAAGAAAATATTACCTTACCACTATCTTTAGATAACCGGGAAGTCTCTAAAAAAGAGTTAGAGGATTTATTAAAACTATTAGGTTTAGAAGAAAGAAAGACACACCTACCAAATGAATTATCGGGAGGACAACAACAAAGAACTAGTATTGGAAGAGCTCTTATTACGCATCCAACGATTATTTTAGCCGATGAACCAACTGGTAATCTAGATTCTAAATCAAGTGATGAAATTGTTGCTCTGTTAAAAAAATCTAATCGGGAATTAAAACAGACGATTGTCATGATTACTCACAATATGGAGATTGCGAAAGAAGCCGACCGGATTATCAAAATAGAAGATGGAAAAATTGTTAAGGAGGTGTAGAATGAACTTACTTAACAAATTGACCATAAAAAACTTAAAGATGAATAAAAAAAGAACCATTGTAACTATCATTGGCATTCTTTTATCGGTTGCTTTAATGATGGCTGTTGCCTCGATGTATGCTAGTGCGGTAGCATCCTTAATTGATTTCCAAATATTACGGGATGGAAATTTTCATGAAGCATTTTTTGAAGTGCCGAAAGGAGAACTCTCTACCTTTCAAGAGAATCGAAAAATAGAGAAAATCTATTTAGCAGGAAATATTGGATATGCTCATCTTGCAGAATCTAAAAATGCCTATAAGCCATATTTTTTTATCAAAGCATTTGATGAAGAGGCATTATCCAATTTAGGATTTCGATTAGTCGAAGGAAGGTATCCAAACAATGGAAATGAAATTGTGATTCCAACCCATTTAAAAACCAATGGAAGAGTTACTTACCATGTAGGAGATACTCTTACATTAGAAGTGGGAACAAGACTATTAAATGGGGAAGAAGTAGGACAGACGACCCCTTATATTCCTAGTGATAACGTTAGTGAGGAAGTACAGGAAGAATTTAAAGAAGAACTGGTAGATACGAAGACGAAAACATATACGATAGTAGGAATCATAGAGAGACCTTCCGATGTGGTAGAGCCATATGATGCCCCAGGATATACCCTTGTTACCTATCTAGAAGATGAACAGGATTTAGATGCTTTTGACATTTATGCTCGTTATACCAAAGAGGGACTAAAAAGTTACTTAGAAGTGACAGGAGGAATTCTTGGTATTGATCCTATTTATCTAGAAAAAAGGAAAGAGGGAAATTTTAAAACGTCAGAAGAATTCGAGGAAATGGTAAATGCTCTTTCCCAAGCGAAGTATTCCTATCAAGAAAATGAATATTTAATTACGCTAGAAACCAATCCATTAGGGGATGGTGCGATAAAAGGACTGGGTAATGTAGCAGCCATTGTCATTTTCATTATTATCTTTACTTCTGTATTCTGTATTAAAAATAGTTTTGATATTTCTATTACCGAAAAAATTAAACAATATGGTATGTTACGAAGTATTGGGGCTACTAAAAAACAAATTAAAAGAAATGTATTTTATGAAGCTACGATTCTTGGTCTTATTGGTATCCCGTTAGGACTCTTATCCGGTATTTTTGCATCCTATATTTTAATCCTTGTCAGCAATTATTTCTTAGGAGATTTCTTTACCAGTCAATTTCATCTTCATTTTGAATTTTCTTCGTTAGCGATTGTTGTTGCCATTGTACTAGGAATTGTGACCATCTATTTATCGGCTTTAAAAAGTGCGAGAAAAGCATCGAAAGTGTCTCCCATCGATTCGATTCGGAATAGTGCGGATATTAAGATGAAGAGTAAAAAACTAAAAAATCCAAAAATCATCAAAAAAATCTTTGGTATTGGAGGTGTCATTTCCTATAAAAATTTAAAGAGAAATAAACGCAAATACCGGACTACAACGATTTCTATTGCCGTTTCTGTTTTAACATTCGTTGCTCTTTCTTCTTTTATGCAGTTTGCTTTTTCTACCCTTGAACGCTCCATGCCAATGAGTGATGCGAATGTTGAACTTTCTCTTGATATTGATACAAAAGAAGATTATGAACTTGTTCGCTCTACCACTCAATTAAATCACGTAGTTCAGTTTAGTGTGACGGAAGGACTTTATTTAGATATCGAAAATGTGAAGTTTAATCCGAAATACGCCGAAGTATTAGATATCGATTTAGATGAGGAAGAAAGCTACGGAAGTGGCATTATGGTTGTCACGTTAGATGATGACTCTTACCAAGAGTATTTGAAAAAAATTCATTTTACTTCAAATGATAAAAATCAAGGAATTTTAATTGATATGAGAGATTTTTCTATTTGCGACAGTGATGATGAGTGTACGAATTATCACATGAGAGAATTTGATTTTGAAAAGGGAGATTTCATAACATTCACTTCTACTCGTGATGAAAAGTTCACAGTGGAAGTAGGAAGAGTGACAGAAGAAATTCCGTTTGGTTATCCGAAATATGGGAATGTTCAAATGTTAATTATTCCAAGTGAGTTATATTATCAGTATGAACAATATGCACATCTGAATGTCTATTATAAAGCAGATGATGCGGATGCTTTACAGGATGAAATTGAAATGGTTTTAAAAGATAGAGAATATTATCTTGAAAATCAAGATCAAAACTATCGGATGATGAAGAGTTTATTTACATTAGTAGGTATATTCTTATATGGCTTTATTATCGTTATCTCCTTAATTGGAATTACGAATATCTTTAATACCATTACAACCAATATGGAGTTAAGAAAACAAGAATTTGCGATGCTTAAGTCTATCGGTATGACAAAGAAAGAATTTAGTCGCATGATTGAATTAGAAAGTATTTTCATGGGAGTGAAATCTTTATTCTTTGGAATCTCTATTGGTTTAGGATTATCTTATCTTATTTATCACTCTCTAGTAGAAGAATCAGGATATCCTTATCAATTCCCACTTTTCGCAATCGTGATTGCCATCATTGCTGTATTCTTACTCATTAGTTGTCTTATGCGATATTCTATGCATAAAATTCAAAAACAAAATACCATTGAAACGATACGAAATGAAAACATATAAAGAAGGTAGAATTTTAAAGGAATAAAAAATGAACTAGATGAGTTGAACCATCTAGTTTTTCCATAAAATTTCAGTTGATAATTCATCTAAAAATCAGTATAATATCGGTGTAATTGTTCATAGAAAAGGATTATAAAAATTGAAAAAGGAAAATTGCTGGGGATGAATGGTGAGCAATTCGCATAGATAAATTTATTTTAGAAGGGAGATATCAGTGAAATCAGATATAGTAACAACTGAAATTATAGTAAAAGAAAATAAAATTGGAATTATGCGTGTTGGAAAAGTAAATTATATTTCGTTAACAGATTTAGCAAAATATCAAAATTCTAGTGATCCATCATTTACGGTTAAAAACTGGTTAAGAAGAATAAATACTATTGATTATATTGGTTTATGGGAAGAAATTCACAATCAAGATTTTAATTTGGTCGAATTCGACCAAATTAAAACTGAGTATGGAAAAAACTCATTTGCAATGTCACCAACACAATGGGTAAAAAGGACTAATGCAATAGGTATTATTTCAAAAGGTGGAAGATATAGTATTGGTACATTTGCCCATCCAGATATTGCTTTTGAATTTGCAAGTTGGTTATCACCAGAATTTAAATTATATTTAATAACGGAATTTGAAAGATTAAAAGCGAGCGAGGCCTATCAATATAACATGGAATGGAAAGCTACGAGACTGTTGTCAAAGATGAATTATGTTGTTCATACAGATGCCATTCAAAAATGTATAGTTCCCACTTTAACGGAAAAACAAAAACAATTGGTATATGCAGAGGAAGCGGATGTTTTAAATGTAGCGTTATTTGGAATGACTGCCAAAGAGTGGAGAGAAAGTAACCCCAAATTAGCGAAAGAGGGAAATATAAGAGATTATACAGATATCCTCCATTTAGTAATATTAAATAATTTAGAAAATACGAACGCAGAATTGATGGAAGAAAAAGTTCCCCAAAGAGAAAGACTGATTCGATTAAACAATTCTGCAAAAAGACAAATGGAAGCATTAAAAGATAATAAAAGTCTTAAAGATTTAGAACTATTGCAAAAACAAGTAAATGAAAAAAGTTCATTGGACAATAAAAAAATAAAGATTAGTTGTCATTGAAAAGGGGGTGTTTTATGATTTTATTAGTAGAGGATAATGAGACGATTGCTCGTGCACTACAGTATTCTTTTCAGAAAAATAATTTAACACTAGAATATCGAAATACACTAAGAGAAGCTAAAAAGTATATCGAAGAATCGTCTTTTCAATTAATTATTTTAGATGTCACTCTTCCGGATGGAAATGGATTTGATTTCTTTCATGATGTTTTAGAACCAAAGAACATTCCGACCATCTTTCTAACTGCCAAAGAAGAGGAGGACGACATTGTCAAAGGATTACAGATGGGTGCTGAAGACTATGTTACGAAACCTTTTAGTACCAAAGAATTGTTAGCGCGTGTACAGAAAATATTATTGAGGAATGAAAAGAACAGTATTTTAAAAGTAGGAGATATTTCTTTTGATATGGATAAAATGATGGTATATAAAGGGGATAACGAAATAGAACTTACTTCTTTAGAACTCAAATTGTTACATCTTCTTTTCTTAAATGCCAATAAAGTAGTGAGGAGAACTACCATTCTCGATAAAATTTGGGAGTGGACTGGAAATGATGTAGATGACCATACCGTTACAGTTTATTTCAAAAGAATTAGAGAAAAATTAAAGACAGACATCATTGTGACAGTGAAAGGAATAGGGTATAGAGTCGATGTTTCAAAATAAAGTTATGTTAAAAAAATATCTTTTCAAAACAGGAATTCTTCTTCTCATTCTCTCTTTATTTTTCTCTCTTTTACTTTTTTGTGAACGAGAGACTTATCGCCATATGTATAATGAGAATGTAGCTAGAATCCTCTATCAAATTCAGGAAAAATATCCGGATATCTCGAAAGAAGAAATTGTCTCTGTTCTCAATCAAACTTCTCAAAATTATGAGACGTTAGAGGACTATGGAATCTTTTTAGAAGAGGATTTTCTCTTATCCTCTCAAGAAGATAAAAGTAAAGAATTTTTTTCTTGGAATATGATGTATTGGTTAGGTTCTTTTTTCCTCATCATTCTTCTATTTCTTTCCTATAATCGGAAGAAAGATAAAGCCATAGCAGAGATTACTCATTATATAGAAGAACTCAATAAAAGAAATTATACCCTTTCTTTAGATGATTTATCGGAAGATGAACTTTCTATTTTAAAACAAGAAATCTATAAGACAACCGTCATGTTAAAAGAAAGTGCGGAAAATTCTTTGAAAGATAAAAAAGACTTAAAAAAATCTTTAGAGGATATTTCCCATCAAATGAAAACACCCATTACTTCTATTTTAGTAACATTAGATAACTTAATTGATGAACCGAATATGGAGCATGCAGTGAGAGAAAAATTTATTCACGACATCAAAAGAGAAGTTTCAAATATTAATTTTCTCATTCAATCTCTTTTAAAATTATCCAGATTTGATGCGAATACGATTTCTTTTTTTAGAGAAGATGTGAGGGTACAACAACTTCTTGATGAGACCATTAACAATGTTTCTTCTCTATGTGATTTAAAAAATATACAACTTGAGTGTCCTAAGACTCAACGTAAAACCATTTATTGTGATTGCCACTGGCAAGTAGAAGCTTTAACGAATTTATTAAAAAATGCGATTGATCACTCAAAAGAAAACTCTAAAATTGTCATTTCTTTTGAAGAGAATGCTGTCTATTCCATGATTCGAATTCGCGATTTTGGAGAGGGGATTGCCAAAAAAGATTTGCCCCATATTTTTGAAAGGTTCTATAAAGGAGAAAATGCTTCTTCGAATAGTGTAGGGATTGGTCTTGCGCTTGCGAAAACAATTATTGAAGAAGATTCCGGTACGATTCAAGTAGATTCTAACACCAAGGGAACAACTTTTACGGTAAAGTATTTTCATTAGACTATCTAAATGATGAAAAATTCGCTATAATAGTAATAGTGGTGGAAAGACTACACTAGCAACACCTTGTCCACCAGAAATTGTACGACAATAAAGGAGGAATTTTTATGTGTACAGCAGCAACTTATCAAACAAAAGATCATTATTTTGGGAGAAATCTTGATTTGGAGTATTCCTATTTAGAAACAGTAACCATTACTCCTAGAAATTATCCTTTCCTATTTAAAAAGGAAAAGTCATTAAAGAATCATTATGCGATGATTGGAATGGCTTTTGTACAGGATGGTTATCCTTTGTATTATGATGCTACCAACGAATATGGACTTAGCATGGCAGGCTTAAACTTTCCTGGAAATGCTTATTATCATGAAGAGCAGGAAGGAAAAGAGAATATAGCGCCTTTTGAGTTTATTCCTTGGATTTTATGTCAATGTAAGACAGTCGAAGAAGCGAGAACTTTATTATCAAAAATGAATCTAGTAGCTATCAATTATAGTGAAGAGTTGCCAGCATCTCCTCTTCATTGGATTGTTGCTGATAAAGAAAAATCAATCGTTGTAGAATCTGTCAAAGAAGGATTAAAGGTATATGATAATCCGGTTGGAGTTCTTACGAATAATCCAACTTTTGACATGCAACTTTTTCAGTTAAATAATTATATGTATCTCAGTACAGAACCTGTTGAAAATCATTTCTCGAAAGATTTAGCGTTAAATGCTTACAGTAGAGGAATGGGAGCAATGGGACTTCCAGGAGATTTATCTTCTCAATCTCGTTTTGTCAAGGTAGCATTTACCAAAATGAATTCTTTATCCAAAGATACAGAAGAGGCGAGTGTGAGTCAATTTTTCCATATTCTTTCTTCTGTAGAACAACAAAGAGGATGTGTTCATATGGGAGAAGATAAATATGAAATTACCATTTATAGTTCTTGTTGTAATGTTGATAAGGGTATCTATTACTATCGAACTTATGATAATTGGGCGATTACAGCTGTAGATATGCATCAAGAAGATTTAGAAGGGGATGCCATTATCAGTTATCCTTTATTGACAGAGCCAAGAGTTTTCATACAAAATCAAAAATAATGCTTTTAGGAGGACGAAAATGACGCAGTTGAAGTTTGATGATCAATTTGAAACGATTATAGAAGATATCCCAACGCATCATTTTTGGAAATCCAAAGACGACATTCCTCCTCAAGTAGGGGAATTCATTCGTCAAACATCGGACAATCGTGTCCTCATGACGGTAAATGGGGAATACTTTTGTCCTTTTTGTTTCCATGCGTTAGATGATCATGGAACGTGTATCCAATGTAAAAGGACTTATCACGATTATTTAGGGCGAACAGATAGTCGCAATCGTATACTCATTCATTCATTATCAGAAATTCCTAGTCGTGTTTCTACTACCCATTATTATGTGTTTGACATTCATGGAAAAGAGGTTATTTTATATGTGATTAAGGAAGAACTCTACTACTATTCTCCTGTCCCACTTCCTCCAGAGAATTTAGATATTTTAGATGTTTATCGGTCTACTTCTCTATCCATTCAGAAGGCTTATTATGTAGAAAAAGAGGATGCTTGGGAATTAATCACCAAACGAAAAATTCATTATGCGCAAATAGATATGGAAGAGGACGTTGATTTATTAGAAGATTATGCAGAAGCCTGTTATTTATATAGTGAAAATATGGACTTGTTACGTCATACTGTCTATCGTTATTCACATCTTTTTGATGCGAAACCTTACGGAATGATGATATCTCCTAATTTTGGCAATCTCGTCTATGGACCTATCTATTATCCTGCTTTTGAATATATGATGAAAAAGGGATTCTACCATTTAGCGTTCGATGGTGGCTATCGAATTTCGTATGATAAAACAATGAAAAAATGGTTACAAGAACAAACGGATTTTATTCAAGAGTATCAATTGGGGTATGAAGAATTTCTTGCTTTTCAACTCTGTCGAAAACGCGATTTCTCTTTAATTTCTTTTGTAAAAGGTTATACAGAATTGTTAGAGGAAATTGTGAAATTAACGCATCTTTCGTTATCTCGGTTACAGCAGTATTTTGAAGAACAACACTTAGAACAAGAGATGTTGATAGATTATTATGACTATCTTCAATTTGCGAAACAATTGGGATATAATCTCAAAGATAAAAAAGTACAGTTTCCTCCTAATTTTCAGGAGGCTCATGATACACTATGGTTAGAACAAGAGATGATTCAAAATCCAACACTGGAAAAACATATTCAAGAATTATCAAATGTTTTAGAACTCAATCGGTATGAGGATGAACAATATATTATTTTTCCAGCGCCTTCTTTATCTAGTTTAGTAGAGGAAAGTGAACAGCAACAAAATTGTGTGAGACACTATGGTAATCGGTATGGAGAGAATGATAGTCAAATTTATTTTATGAGAGAAAAAAAGAATCCTCATCAATCTCTCATCACCATTGAAGTACGGAATGGTAAAATTGTTCAGGCACGAACGAAATATAATGACATCCCATCAGACTATTTGCAGCAGGTATTAAAAAGATGGGAACAAACACTTATCGATGTGAGAAAAGAATAAAAAAAAGACGGTGTCTTTTTTTTAGTTTGTGGATAGATCCTGTAAAAATAAAACGGTAAACATATCTTTCATCATTTCTTTAATCTCATCGAGAGAATAGGGAATTTCTCCTTTAAAGTGCTTCACTACCAAACTAAATCCTCCATCGACAAATAGCGTAACTTTTAAAGGTAGTTGGGAAATGTTTCGGTGATTGCTTAAAATCTCACAGAGATGTTGTGACATGAATTTACTCATCGTATTGGTAAATAAAAGGGGATCATTGGATGAAAAAATCATCGTATAAATTTCCTCATGTTCTTTTAAATAAGCAAAGATAGTATCGAAATAAAGAGGTACATATTCTAGGGTTCGTAGTTGATTAATGTCTTTGACGAGAACTTCTAAAGTATCTTCTTGAAGTTCTTTGGCTACTTCATAAATATTTTCATAATGAGTATAAAAGGCGCCTCTTGTAATATCTGCTTTCTTTACTAAATCGGTTACCGTAATTTTATTAAGACTGTGTTTTTCTTTGGTGAGTAAAGCGAATGCTTTTTTTATTTTTTCTCTCGTTTTACGAGAAGAAGAATTGGCTACTTTTACTTTCATAATAACCATTCACCTCCTTAAAATGTCTTTTATTTTAGCACACTTTTAAACAAAAATAAAGAATCTGTATAAATTTTGACATTATTTAATAATTTGCTATTTACGAGAGAGAAAAAAGTTGTTATAATCCTTGTTGTTGTACTTAGAAAGGAAGTCTTCCTATGAAGAAATTAACCGATTTTTTAGTAGATCATAAAATGTTTGTTTTAAGTTTTTTTCTAGTCTTAACGGGGATTTCTCTACTACTATCTAGTAAGGTAGAAATCAACCGGGATATTACGAAGTATTTACCAAAATCATCAGAGACAAGACAAGGAATGGATATCATGGAACGGGAGTTTAAAGAACTCAAAACCAGTTCTTTAAATATCATGTTTCACGGTTTAGAGGAACAGGAAAAAATAACGATTTATGAAGAATTAAAAAAGATGGATGGAGTAAAAGAGGTCGAGTATGAGAATACGGATCAGTATAATCAAGGGGATGATACTCTTTATGTTCTTACCGCTTCTGATACGAAAGATTCTGTTTTAGCTAGTGAGTTATACGATCAACTACTTTCACAGTATCAAGATTATGATATCGAAATGAGTGGAGATATTGTAGAAGAAAATAAAGATATCTTACCACTTTGGATTATTGCTTTAGCGATTTTTTGTGGGATGATTATTTTAATTTTGATGTGTGATTCTTATTTGGAACCATTTCTCTTTTTAATCGCTATTGGAATAGCAATTGCTCTCAATAAAGGAACGAATATTTTCTTTTCTTCCGTTTCTAGTATTACGAATTCTATTACAGCGATTTTACAATTAGCGCTTTCTATGGATTATTCGATTATGCTGATGAATCGTTATCGCCAAGAGAAAGAAAAAACGAAAGAAGATACGTTGGCTATGAAACGGGCCTTATATGCATCCGTTCGTTCTATTTCTAGTAGTTCCGTCACAACAATTGTTGGTTTATTAGCGCTCGTTTTCATGAGTTTTACCCTTGGAAAAGATTTAGGATTTGTCCTTGCCAAAGGAGTCTTATTTAGTTTAGTAACCGTATTTACTTGTCTTCCTGCTTTCATTTTACTGTTTGATAAGTGGATTGTGAAGACGAAGAAAAAAAGTCCTGTATTTCATTTAGATGGATTAGGAAAATTTGCCTATCATGCTCGTCATGTAGGAATTCTCGTATTTATCATTTTATTTGTTGCTTCTTACTTTTTAAAAGGAAATTTAGGAATTCTTTATACGGATGTCGATAATGATGCCGTTGGCAAAGTTTTCCAAACGAATAATCAGATGGCTTTCATCTATCCTAATCAGTATGAGGAGAAGGTGAGTGCGTATTGTCACCAATTAGAAAAGAATGACAAAATAGATGATGTTCTTTGCTATGGCAATACCATTGGAGAACCACTTCCATATTCTGCTTTAAATCAAAAATTTAAAGATTTAGGAACGGATACACAGGTAGAAGATTATCTACTAAGAATCGCTTATTATCACTATTTTGAAAAAGAAGAAAATAATCAGATGTCGCTAGTAGATTTTATTACCTTTATTAAGAATGATGTGTATCAACAAGAAACGATGAGTAAACATATCGATGACGATATGAAAAAAAATGTGGATAAATTAGAAAATTTCGTTCAAGCCGATTTGATGAACCAAAAAAGAACGGAACAGGAAGTTGCTTCCATGTTTGACATTCCTTTCGATAGTGTTCATCAACTATTAATCTATAATCACAGTCTTTCTTCTCAAACAAAATTATCGTTAGTAGAATTTGTGGATTTCATGAATTCCTATTTGTTAAAGAGTGAATATGCGACTTCTCTTTCTTCTAATCAACGGAAAGACTTAGAGACTTTGACACGTTTTACGAATCCAAAAAATAGGACCAAAAAAAGTTCCAAAGAGATATCAAAGTTATTGGGATTGAAGGAACAAGAAGTAGAAAAGATTTATTTGTATCAATTTTTAGGACAAGATACGAAGACGAAGTTAACACTATATGACTTTGCTACTTTTGTGGAGGAAGAAGTTTTCCCTAATCCAGAGTATGCTTCTTTTATGACAAAAGATTCTAAACAACAAATCGCGCTATTAAAAAAGTGGAGTGATTCTGATCAAATACTCAAAAAAATGGATGAAACTGAAATGGCAGATATGGTTGGAGTTGATGTGAGTATGATTCAACTTCTCTATCAATTATTTGATCTTTATCATCCAGAAGAAGTGTCCAATCATCAGTTAACTCCTTATGAGTTTGTAGGTTTCCTTGTAGAAACACCAACTATTCGTTCATTTTTATCAGAAGAACAGTTTAATAGTCTATCTCTTGCCTATCAATTCATGTCTAGAGCGAGTACTGCTTATTCCGTAACAGAACTATCTTCTATGCTAAAACTAGAACCATCTATGGTGAAACTTGTTTATCGTTTGTATGATTGGAAAGATGCGAGTGTGAAGATGACACCCCTTGCTTTTGTAGAATTTTTACTTCAAAACCAAAATGACGAACCGATTCGCTCTTCTCTTACCGAAGAAAATATCAAACAGTTAACTTACTTACAAAAAGTGATGAAGAGTGTAGAGAAAAACACTCGTTATACGTCTTCCTCTTTGGCTGATTTTTTAGGGATGGATGCTAGTACGATGTCGTTACTCTATGCGGTTTATGATGTAGATTATCAAAAGAAAAGTGTTACGATGAGTTACCGAGAATTTGTTACTTTTCTTCTTGAAAAGGTAGTCAATCAAGAACCTTATGCCTCTCAATTTGATGCTGATAAAAAGGAGAAACTAAAGACTATCGATACGATTATGACCAGTTCTCTTCAAAAAAAATTATACGATAAGGAAGAGATGTATCAGACGTTATCGAAATTAGCGCATTTAGATAAAAACCTCATTGATTTACTCTATATGTACTATGGTAGTCAGTATGATTATCAGACGTCTTGGCAAATGCCGATTGAAGAATTTGTTCGCTATTTGAATGAAGATATTTTGAAAGATTCTCGTTTTGATGATTTCTTGGAAGAGGATAGAAGACAGGAGATTATCGATGCGAAACAAACAGTTACTGATGCGAAAGAGTTACTAACGAGTCAGAAGTATTCTAGAATGGTTTTAAATACCACTTATGATTTAGAGGGAGAGGAGACATTTTCTTTTATTCAAGAGATGAAAGATGATTTAAAGTTGGAGGATTCTTATTTCATTGGAAATTCTCCGATGGCTTATGATATGAGTCATACTTTTCAATCGGAATTAAACTTTATTACGATTTTAACGATTCTCTTTATCTTTGTCGTAGTGGCTTTGACATTCCGTTCTCTTCTCATCCCAACGATTTTAGTCATTCTCATTCAAACAGCTGTTTATGTAACGATGGGAATTCTCTCTTTCCAAGGAGGAACGGTTTACTTTATTGCTCTTTTAATTGTACAAAGTATTTTGATGGGAGCAACGATTGATTATGCCATTTTATATACTTCTTATTATCTAGAATTCCGTAGAAAACAAGATAGAAAAGAAGCAATGATTTCTTCTTATAATCAATCGATTCATACTATTTTGACTAGTGCTTCTATCTTAAGTTTAGTGACATTAGTCGTAGGATATTTTGGTTCTGCTATTACTGCGAAAATTTGTACGACAATTTCTCAAGGAACCATCTGTTCTACTTTATTAATTTTATTCTTATTGCCAGAGCTACTCGCTAGTTTTGATAAGTGGATCATCAAAAAGAATGAAAAAGAGAAAAACACGTAGAAATATGTGTTTTCTTTTTGTGAAAGAAAAATTTTCTGTTATAATGGAAAATAGAAGGTAGGGATGATTATGTTTCAGAAAATATTAAAATCAGTACGAGAGTATAAAAAGATGTCTTTTTTAACACCGCTTACCGTTGGGGTTGAAGTTATTTTGGAAGTGTTTATTCCTTTTTTAATGACGATCATGATTGATCAAGGAATTCATACGAGCAATTTACAAGTGATTTTTTTAGTGGGCGGAATTTTAGTGGTATTTGCGCTTTTATCTTTATTGTCTGGATGGTTATCTAGTCGTTATGCTGCGATTGCTTCTTCTGGATTTGCGAAAAACTTACGCCATGATTTATATTATAAAATACAGGATTATTCATTTGCGAATATTGAGAAATTTTCTTCCTCTAGTCTTGTTACGCGTTTGACGACGGATGTCGATAATATTCAAATGGCATATCAGATGGTTATTAGGATTGCCGTACGTGCACCGATGATGCTTTTGTTTTCTCTTTTTATGGTATGGACAATCAACATTCACTTATTCTTTATTTTCTTATTGATTGTTCCTATTTTGGGGTATTTACTCTTTTGGATTTCTAACCACGCTCATCCACTATTTGAAAGCGTTTTTCGTACCTATGACCGATTGAATAATAAAGTACAAGAAAATGTTCGAGGGATTCGCGTTGTCAAGTCTTATGTTCAAGAGGAAACGGAGATAGAGAAGTTTGAGACAGTTTCCACTAAGATTCATGATGATTTTGAGACAGCAGAACGATTAGTTGTTTTAAATAACCCTTTGATGCGGTTATGTGTCTATAGTTCTATTATCTGTATTTCTTGGTTTGGTGCTCATTATGTATTAGAGGGAACCTTAACGACTGGACAGTTGACGGCGGTTGTGACATATGCCGCACAGATTTTAAATAGTTTGATGATGTTATCGCGAGTATATGTTATGTGTATGATAGCGATTCCTTCCGTCGAAAGAGTAGTGGAAGTATTAGAAGAAGTACCTGATATTCAATCAGAAACAAATGGTATTTCACAAGTTGAAGATGGTTCTATTACGTTTCATGATGTTTCCTTTAGTTATACGAAGCAACCAGATAAACTCGTTTTAAAGGATGTCGATTTAGCGATTGCTCCAGGAGAAGTAATTGGGGTAATCGGGGGTATCGGTTCTAGTAAAAGTACTCTTGTGAATTTGATTCCTAGACTTTATGATGTGACTTCTGGTTATATCGAAGTAGGGGGAATCGATGTGAGAAAGTATGACCTTGCTACTTTGCGCGATGCGGTAGCTGTCGTCTTACAAAAAAATGTTCTCTTTAGTGGTACGATTGCGGAAAATTTGCGTTGGGGAAATGCCAAAGCAACGAAAGAAGATTTAGACCGTGTCTGTAAAATTGCTTGTTGTGAAGAATTCATTTCTCAATTCCCAAATGGATATGATACGTACATCGATCAGGGTGGAACTAATGTTTCTGGAGGTCAAAAGCAACGACTTTGTATTGCTCGGGCACTTCTTAAAAATCCTAAAATCTTAATCTTGGATGATTCCACTAGCGCCGTTGATACGAAGACGGATGCGATGATTCAATCCGCTTTTCAAAAGGAACTACCTGATGTTACGAAAATTATTATTGCGCAAAGAATTTCTAGTGTTGAGGATTGCGACCGAGTGATTGTGTTAGATGGTGGACGTGTTGATGCCTTTGATACGCCAGCCAATTTATTACAACAGAATAAAATTTATCAAGAAGTTTATTATTCTCAAAGAAAGGAGGAAAAACATGAGTAAAAAGAAAGTAAATATGCATCTGATGAAGAGATTGTTTCAGTATATGTTTCAACATTTTAAATGGGAATTATTCGTGATTGGTATCGCTATTTTGATTAGTTCTTTTTGTCATGTATCTGGACAACTCTTTCTCCAAAAATTGATTGATGATTATATCACACCATTAATAGGAGTAGAGAATCCTTCTTATGATGGGATTGCGAGAGCGATTTCTTTTATGATTTTGATATATGCTACAGGAGTCTTTTGTACTTTCCTTTATTCGCGAATTGTGGTTACGGTTAGTCAAGGTGTTTTACAATTGATTCGAAATGATATGTTTACGCATATGGAAGAACTTCCTATTTCTTATTTTGATTCTCATAGTCATGGAGATATTATGAGTTATTATATCAATGATACGGATACACTTCGAGAAATGATTTCCATGAGCATTCCCAATTGTCTTTCTAATCTAGCCATCATTTTATCTGTCTTTCTTTCCATGTTGACATTAAATATTTATCTTACGTTGGTCATTATAGGAAGTGCTATTATCATGGTTGTCGTCGCACGATATATTGGTTCTAAATCTTCAAAGTATTTCCGCGCTAAACAGAAATCGGTAGCGACGGTAAATGGCTATATTGAAGAGATGATTGATGGTCAAAAAGTAATTAAAGTATTTACACATGAAGAGGCTGCGAAAACAGATTTTGATCGCTTAAATGAAGAGTTATTTGAAAATACCAAAAATGCTCATATCTATGCGAATATGATTATGCCTATTATGGGAAATATCGGTTATCTAGTCTATGTCATCATTGCTATCTGTGGTAGTTTGATTGCGATTAAAACTAATTTATTAACGGTTGGAGCGATTGCCTCTTTCCTTCTTCTTACGAGGAGTTTTACGATGAATGTCAATCAGTTATCGCAGCAATATAATTCGATTGCGTTAGCGAGTGCGGGCGCTGATAGAATTTTCCGTTTTATCGATGAACAAAAGGAACTAGATGGAGGAACTGTTCATCTAGTACATGTAGATAAATCTGTCGATGGTGCGTTAACAGAAAGTCGTACCTACACGGGTACTTGGGCATGGAAAAAGGAAGATGGTACATTAGTGGAATTAAAAGGGGATATTCAACTTCGTGATGTCGATTTCTCTTATGTACCGAATAAAAAAGTTTTGGAGGATATCAGTTTATATGCAAAACCAGGAGAAAAAATTGCGTTTGTTGGAGCAACTGGTGCGGGTAAGACAACGATTGCCAATTTGATTAATCGGTTTTATGACATAGAGGATGGTACGATTCTCTATGATGGAATTGATATTAAAACAATTTGTAAGAAAGATTTACGAAAGTCTCTTGGAATGGTTCTTCAAGACGTTCAATTATTTACAGGAACGATTATGGAAAATTTACGGTATGGAAGATCCAATGCGACGGATGAAGAATGTATAGAAGCTGCGAAATTAGCGAATGCTCATTCTTTTATTGAAAAACTACCGAATGGCTATGATACGGTGATTACGGATAATGGTTCTAATCTATCGCAAGGACAACGCCAATTACTTTCTATTGCCCGTTGTGCGGTCAGTAATCCTCCTGTCATGATTCTAGATGAAGCAACCTCTAGTATTGATACGCGTACCGAAAAAGATGTTCAGGATGGTATGGATAAACTGATGGAGGGACGTACTGTTTTTGTGATTGCTCACCGTCTTTCTACCATCCAAAATGCTAAGGCTATTATGGTACTAGAAAAAGGTCATATTATTGAGCGTGGAAATCATGAACAGTTATTAGCGCAAAAGGGAAAATATTATCAACTCGCAACAGGAATTTTTGAATTAGAATAACAGTTCATTTTAAAGAGAATGAACATATACTAGAAGAGATAAGGAATCGATTCGAGTGTCAATGATTTACACTGACCATTCACAAGAAAAAACTAGTATTTTTCTTGTGAAAAAGGTAGAAAAAAGAATTCCTAAAAAGAAGGTGAAATTTTTGTGAAATCACTCTTGCAATTCTAGATTCTTTTCGATACAATAATGATGGAAGGAGAGGAAATTTTTATGAGGATAATGAGAAAATTCTTATCAATGTTGTTAGTAATAGCAACAGTATTCTACAACTTTGCTCCTACTTTTGTTTTAGCGTTAGAAAACATCCCAACATCTAGTGAACCAACCGTTGTTGGAAAACGTGTTTCTGCTGAAATAGAAGCAAAGGGTAATATCGAGATTGAAACTCATTTAGTTCTTCCAGTACAAAATCGTGAAGATAACGATATTGTGTTTACCATTTACGATTCTGACAAAAATAAAGCAGAAGTACACGTAAACGATGTTGAAATCACGAGCGGATATAAAGAGATGACTATTGAGTTAGGCAACCAAAAAAATATTCGTGTCGTCTTGACACACCGCACCACGGATGGAAAGTTATTAACCGGTAGAGGAAACAATATTGTTTATATTAGTATTAATCTTTATGCCGTTAATAAAGGAACTTATACTCTTGAATTTAGTGGAAAACATTTCGTCACTTACGACGTAGATGTTACTCTTGATGAAAATTCTAAGAGAGTTCAAATCACCGATGAAAAAGGATTATTTGAAATTGGTGAAATTTCTGGTGACGGCGTGGTAGATGAAAAAGACGCCACTTTGATGCTAGAAGCCATCAAAGAACAAGAAACGCAATATGATTTAAATTTAGACGGTATTGTGGATATCGCAGATTTGAACTATATTACGGCTATTATCAACGGAACTCCTAAAAAAGAAGTAATTGAAGATACGAATCCAATTATGAGTAGTGAGAATGTATCTTTTGAATCTACTGGATATGAGGGAGATTTAGGAAATATTTTTGCCGATGAGGGAAAAGTTACTTTAAAACCTGCCAATACGGAAGAGGCAGTTAGTGACGATAACCCAATCGATCTTACTTTAGATTTAGGAAATGATAGTGAAGAAGCTATCAATATGAGTGAGGTTCGGATTGCAATTGGAGAGGATAATGCTCCAACCAAAATGAAACTTTATGTAGAAGAGGCAGATGGTACAGAACATTTATTGGATGTACCTACAGAATCTATTGCCTCTGGCTATCACTTATTTACGGAAGATGTTCATGATCATACATTGAAAGTAAATTTAGGAAAGCAAATGGCTGTTAAAAAAGTAACCATTAGAATTACAGAAACTTCTGGTAACAATTTAGCGGACATTGCGAAAGTAGAATTCTTAAACAATGTAAAAATGCAAGCAAAAGAACCAGACGATTTTTATACACCAAAGAATATTCAAGTAGATGATTCTGTTAGTGAACAATTAACCGTACATTTTGAAACCGTTCCGAATGTGACTGGATATGAAATTAAGATTACTGGTCCACAGAAAAATGGAGTTGTTTATCAAACAACTTTCAACAGTTTTACAATTGAAGATTTAAAGAATTATAAGTCTTATACGATTGCCGTTCAATCTGCTAACCAAGAATGGCGTAGTGGATGGAGTAGTGATATTTCTGCTACCCCAAAAGCTACTAGAAAGCCACCAGCAGTAGATATGGTAGTCGCAACACCAACTTTCTCAGGAATTGATTTCGGTTGGAAAGATATGGATGATACTCTTACTTACAACTTATATTATCGAAAAGTAGGAGATAAGACGTTTACGAAAGTTCCAGAAATTAATGGAGTGAAATATAACCTAAGAGGATTAGAACCATCAACGGAATATGAAGCTTACGTAACTGGAAATAACCCTCTTGGAGAGGGAAGTAAATCTCAAACTGTGAAAGCAACTACGAAAGGATTAGGAGATACGATTGTTCCTCAATATAAGTTAATCAATACCTATAATGGAGAAACCGGATTAACGAATCACATCAAAGAAGTTCGCTATAGTCAAGGAGTTATGAGTAATGGACAATCAACCGCTATGGTAGATGGCGATTTCCTAACGTATTGGAGATTTGATCGTTGGAATTTAAATACGTATGGATACGATATTAACTTCCCAATTACTGTATTAGATAGACCATATACGATGGATGAGTTTGTTTTAACGGTTCCAGATGATTTCCCATATTTCTTTAAGAGTGGAAACTATAGTGAAACAGCTAGTGATAAAAACGATACCATCATCTATTATTGGAATGGAGAAGATACTTATACTGCTAGTAATTATAAATCAGTAAGAGCAGTAGCTACCCTCAAACAAGATGAGAATGGTCGTAATTACTATGTTTTAAAAACACAAGATCCAATTACAGCAGATGCTATTCAATTAGGACTTACGATGAGGTCAAATGCTCCTTATGGAGAAATTTCCGAAATTAAATTCTATGAATATGATTCTTTAGTAGATGAGGTAGCTGCCTTATTTAAAGATGATTTAAGAATTGAACTTGCGGATGGAGTCAATCAAAGTAAAATTGATGAGTTAAGAGAAAGAGCGGATATTCCAGATAAAGGAGAATTCAATCCATATCGTGATCTTATCATCAGTGACTTAAACTATGCAGAAAAAATATTACACGATGAAAAAATTAATGATGTTATTACTTTAAATCCTAATATTTCTAATTATTATAATGGACATTTAGGATTTGCTATGACAATCAATGATTATCAACCTCTTGGTATTGTAGCCAAACCAGGAGATGAGATTGCTGTTTATGTAGGATCTAACGGTGCTACCAATATTCAAGTAGTCTTCACACAATATTATGCAGAGGCTAATACTTGGAATTATGCGACAGCAAATCTTCAAAAAGGACAAAATATTATTACCGTTCCTAAGATTGGAAGTGCTTCTGATGAGCGCGGAGGAAGTGTATATATTCGTTATACTTCAAAACCAGATGTGAAGAATCCAATCAAGATAAGAGTGAGTGGTGGAACGAAAATTCCAGTACTGGAAATGGCTCAATTAACAACAGAAGAAGAAAAGAAAGCAGCTATTAGAACTTATATTACTGAATTGAAAGATTATGTAGATTCTCTAGAGGGAATGTATGCCAATTCTGAATATGCTTATAATCCAAGAACGAGTGTATTAGCATCTACAGAGATTGGTACAGAATTAGGTTTATGGTCTGTATCAGCAGTTGCTGTTCAAAATGCTTTAGAGAAATCTGGAGAATTCGAACAACAAGTAGAACGTCTTTATGAGACGACAGAGGCTTTTGATGAAATGATGGAGTTGTTCTATCGTCATAAAGGTCTTTCTAAAGATGCTAGTGTAGCAACAGATGAAATGCCAAAGGCTCGTAGTAATATTCGTTATATGAGAATGTTTGATGGAGCATTTATGTATGCAGGAGGATATCATATTGGTATTGAATATGATTCCATTGCTGGACTTATCTCTGCTAATAGAAATAGTGAAGATAAAACAGGATACTTCGGATGGGGAATTAGCCACGAAGTAGGACATCAAATTAATCAAGGCAATATAGTACATGCCGAAGTTACAAACAATGTCTATGCATTACTTGCGCAAACTAGTAATGATAAAGATATATCTAGATTAGAAGCAAGTGGTATTTGGGATAAGGTATACGATAAAGTAACTTCTCATACCCTTGGAAAACCACAAAATGTATTTGTTACTTTAGCTATGTATTGGCAACTTCACTTAGCTTATGATAATCAAGCGACATTTACAGATAACGATTCTATCTTTGCTAAGATTGATCGTCAATCTAGAACGTACAAGAATGAAGCTGGACTTTCTAAAGATGAGTTACTCATTTTATGGGCAAGTAAGGCAGCAGGAAAAGATTTAAGAGATTATTTTGCTGCTTGGGGCTTACAAATGACAGAAAAAGGTAACGCTGAATTAGATAAAGAGGAATTAACACCAGAGACAAAAGCTATCTATTATTTGAATGATAATGCTAGAAGATATCGTTTAGCAGAAAAGAGTGCTATGAATGGTAGTACCAAAGTAACGGCATCTATTGAAGAAGCAGATTCTATAGAAAAACGTGTGACATTATCTTTCAAAGTAAATAGAGATGCGGATAAGATTTTAGGATATGAAATCTTAAGAAATGGAGAATCTATTGGTTTTGTTCAAACTACTAGTGATCATGAAGGAGACGAATATACCTTTACAGATAATGTTGGTAGTGTAAATAATAGAGCCTTCACTTATTCCGTAATAGCTTATGATTACTTATTAAATGAAACAGAAGAAACTGTTTTAGAGGAAGTAAAAATTAGCCATGACGGTAGTGTTATGAAAGATACCTTTACAGCAACTTCTAATGTGAAAAATCCTAGTGATGAAATAGACTTTGAAGATGCTGATATGGATTACAGCAAGTTACAAGTGAACAACTTACTTGATGGAGACATCCATACAGGATTTGTTGGAACCGAAAAAATTAAAACGATTAACATTGCTGATAGACCAAGTAGTTCATCTGATAATGGTAATGCTTATGTGATTATCAACTTAAATGCGAGATTATCATTAAGCGGTATTAAATATCGGGCTATCGTAAACGATGGTGCGATGGATGAGAATACCATTACGAAGTACATCATATCTGTTAGTAGTGATGGGGAACATTGGGACGTAGCGAGAAAGGGAACTTTCGATGTTAGTGCCACTGATCCAGAAGAAATCATTTACTTCATGCAACAAGGTACAACGAGTGAATCTCAATTATGGACTTACCATGATGTATCTTATGTAAAGATTGAAGCAGATGGTAAGAAAACTCTTTCTGGAGCAGAGATTGATTTAATTGCTCCTCCAGGAGATAATGTTGATATTGCTATGCAGGGAGATGTTCCTGTCATTGGTAAGTTAAAAGAAGACTATTGTTATTTAGAGGATGGATGCAATCCAGAAAATGTGGATGATAACAATGAAGAAATTGGAGTTATTAAAGCCGGTTCTGTTGTTATTCAAGGTACCTATAGAGGTAATCCAGCATTCAATATCGTAACAATAGGAGAAGCAAATGATGAACAAAAATTATTTAATGGATATCAAATTATTTTTGCAGAAGTAGAAGAAGATA
The DNA here is from genome assembly GCA_947629315.1 of uncultured Bacilli bacterium. GTDB lineage: Bacteria > Bacillota_I > Bacilli_A > RF39 > UBA660 > UBA5578. The sequence continues at coordinate 1,676 of CANRDB010000006.1, read as the reverse complement.
AGAGCGTTTATGAGGTCGCAGAAGGTACATGGATTTATGTAATGACGGAAGAGGAATATGAGGATATGTTACAAGCAAAGAAACCTATTCGCGCTTACCTATATCGTGTTAATGATGCGGAAGAACTAACAGGACAAAGAATTACAAGTACTTCAAAAGCGGTAAGTAACTTAAAGACATATGATACTTTACCAGAAGTGGAATTAGATTCGAGAAAGTAAGAGGTGACAATGATGAAAAACAGATTTTTATGGATAACAACATTTATTGTCTGCCTCTTCTTCTCTCTTACTTCTGTTCATGCTATAACAAAAATTGATTATCATCAAAATAAAAATGGAGAAATTAAAAATACCATTCATTTTGAAGAGGGATTTGTAGGAGGATTGGAAGCTACTTTTAAAGTAACGGGCGACGTTGATATTGAAAAGTTTACTTTAGATAGTGGAATCAATAAGAAAGAATATACAAAGGATATTGAAGTAGACAACAAAAATAATATGGTGACGATTCGTTTGACTGCCGGAGGTGTGGGAACTTCTCACAATTTGTTAAGTCAAGAAAAGACGTTGACGGTAGGAACTTTAACGGTTTCTACTACCTCTAGTCAGAATGAATCTTATGAGATATCTCTTACCAAATTATCTATTATTGATAATAGTTGGGCTAAAAAAGATATCAAAGTAGATTCTGACCATTTAACCGTTGTCAATCAGTCAAAATTTACGTATGTGGTTGATGAAACCAAACCAGATGATGATTCGAATACGAACGATAATGACAATAGTCATTCTAATACGAATACAAATGCGAATACTAACAAAAATACAAACTCAAATACGAATTCGTCAACTTCTAATACAAATAGTAGTAGTAATGGAAATTCTTCTAGTAATGAGGAGTCTAATGCTAATCCATCCAACAGTAATGATACGAATTCAGATAGCAATTCCTTAAGCAATAGCAATTCTCAAACTACTCCTAGTACAGAGAAAAATAAAACAGATTCCAAAGAGGAAAAGGAAGAGAAGTCAAAAGTTCGTCTTTGGCCATTATTCCTTGTCATTGGTGTAGTTGCAGTCATTGGTGCGGTTGTAGCAGGAATTCTTTATAAGAAAAATCAAACCTCTCAAAAACGTACTAAGAAGAAATAGGAAAAAGGGAAAGTTTTGAGAAACTTTCCTTTTTATCTATGACAGATATCGATTGGAAGGAGAAATGGAAATGATGATATTAAATGTTATGAATCCCAACACAATTGATAATGTCATGACCTATGTCATTTTAACAGTCATAGGAATGATAGCGGTGATTGGTGGCATTCTCTTTTGGATTGCTCAAAATAAAAAAAATAAAAAAAGTTAAAAAATGTTAATTTTATAATCAAAAAACAAAAAACTGTTGCTTTTTGATATGGTTTTCTTTATAATAATTCGGTGATAAGAGGAGAACTTATCAATATTCAGGGAGGAGGAAGAAAATGAATAAAATCTCAAAAATATTAAGTTTTGTTGCATTTGCAGTGGCAGTAACTATTATGCCAAATGTATATGCTACCGAAACATTAGTCGGTTCAGGACAAAATGTGACAAATTTATCAACTGCTTTTTCTAATGCACAAGATAATGATACTATTAAACTAGATAGTGACATTACACTAACCACAGAAGCAAAAG
>CANRDB010000005.1 GCA_947629315.1 uncultured Bacilli bacterium | reverse complement strand
TTTGAGAAATGACTAGTCTTTCCTTGAATTTTCATAACTTTCGCATCCACAAAAAAAGAGTTATTTTTGTAACTCTTCTAAAAATTTTTCTTTATCTATACGAGCAAATAATGGTTCTGGCTCATTTACTGCCTTCCCACTTTCTAGTTGTCCAAATTCTTGAATACTTTCAAAACTTACTTTGTCTGTATTTAATTGATGATAGATTTTTTCAGACGTCTCTGGCAAGAAAGAGTGTAACAATACTGCCCCAATACGAATAGATTCTAATAAATTATAAATTACTGTCTGTAATCTTTCTTTGTTATCTTCTTTAGCTAAAGTCCAAGGGGTTGTTTCATCAATATATTTATTACTTCTTCTAAATATTTCAAACACAGCATCAATAGCATCCGCTACTCGTAAATTTTCCATAGAATTCTTAGTATTTTTTATACACTCATTAATGGTATTTTTAAACTCTTTATCTAATGGTTCTTCCAAAGTAGCTGTTGGTACTATCCCATCAAAATATTTTTTATCCATAGATATAGTACGATTTACTAGATTTCCTAAAATATTCGCTAAATCAGAATTGTAACGTTCAATCATCAATTCGTAAGTTAAATTACCATCATTGGCAAATGGAATCTCATGTAATACATAATATCTTACGGCATCGACGCCGAAAAGCTCTGCCAAATCATCAGCATAAATCGCATTTCCCCTACTTTTTCCAATCTTATCATTATTCGTTAGTAACCAAGGATGACCAAAGACTTGTTTTGGTAATTCAATATCTAAAGACCACAAAAAGCAAGGCCAATAAATAGTATGAAAACGAATAATATCCTTTCCAATCAAATGTAAATCAGCAGGCCAATATTTTTTAAATTCATCCGTAGGATGATCCACATCATATCCAATATTGGTAATATAGTTTGTTAACGCATCTAACCATACATAAACCACATGTTTAGGATCAAATGGAACAGGGATTCCCCAATCAAATGATGTTCTAGATACACAAAGGTCCTGTAATCCTGGTTTGATGAAATTGTTAAGCATTTCATTTTTTCGAGATTCTGGTTGAATAAATTCTGGATGTGTTTCAATATAATCTACTAATTTATCTTGATATTTTGATAATTTAAAGAAATATGCCTCTTCTGTTGCCTCTTTCACTTCTCTACCACAGTCAGGGCATTTTCCATCCACTAACTGTGACTCCGTCCAAAACGATTCACAAGGCGTACAATATAATCCTTTATATTCACCCTTATAAATATCTCCTTTATCATACATTTTTTTAAATATTTTTTGTACTTGTTCCTCATGTTTTTTATCAGTTGTTCTGACAAAACGATCATAACTAGTATTCATTTTATCCCAAATACCTTGAATTACATGAGAAACATTATCTACATACTCTTGTGGCGTTACGGATGCTTCTTTCGCTTTCAATTCAATTTTTTCACCATGTTCATCAGTACCTGTTTGAAAATAGACATCGTATCCTTCTGCTCTTTTAAAACGCGCTATCGCATCCGCTAAAATAATCTCATAAGTATTTCCAATATGTGGTTTTCCAGATGTATACGCAATAGCGGTTGAAATATAATATTTTTCTTTCATTCTTATTCCTCCATATTTGTACTTCCATTAGAACCTTTACGAATATTAGTAATTGTTTCTTCATTATCAACAGTTAAAAATTTCGTAAATATTCCTTGTACTAAACGATCTCCCTTTTTGATGACAAAGGGCTCTGTTCCCTCATTTTGAAGACTAACCATAGCATGTCCTTCATTTGTTTCATTATTATAAAAATCACTTTCAAAGACACCTACTTGATTCGTCAAGCGAACATTATGTTTTACTCCTGTACTTCCTCTTACTACTAATAAAAGCATCTCATCTGAATTCATTTGAATCTTAACTCCTGTTGGAAGATTCTTTCTTTCTCCGGGTTGGATAGTACAGTCAATAGGCATTCGAAAATCATATCCTGCACTATATTTTGTTTGTCTCTTGGGAAGTTCAAAACGATTGTACTCTTCTCTAGAAGAATTTATGTCCTTTTGCCACCTCTCAAAACTAATTTTTTCAAATTTTCTCATTTTACACCTACTTACAAAAAAATCACGTCCAACATAAGGACGTGATGACGCGGTACCACCTTAATTTATAAATAAATTTATACACTCAAACCTTAACGCGGTATACGTTTTATACTTTCCTATAAAAAGCTCCAGACCCATTCGAAATAATTCCAATTAACTTGCTTTCACCTATCCAAGTTCTCTAAATAATCTTCCTTATTCTTCTTTCTTTCTTCGCCTTTGAATGGCTTCATTATAGCACAACTTCTAACTTTCTTCAAGATATTTTTTCAAAAATAAGGTTAGAAAAGAAAGGAGTTCTTTTCCTTTTTCCGAGGATACAAAAAAGATAAAGTCCCCCACTGTTCTCTCATCTACTACGATATGTTCTACTATTTTCTCTCCTAACATTTGCTTTTCTTCTATTTTCTTTTTTGAAACTGCTCCAGGAATACTAATGATATTGTCATTTTCTACTAAAATTCCCTCTATATGGTACTGTTCATAAACAGTATCTAATAATAAGGTGGCCAAATAACGAATATCTTGAATGCTGGAATACTTGGAAATCGATAGTGTTTCGGCATCCGTTTTTAATTCCAATAAATCTCCTGTATGAATATTTAAACTTTTTCGAATATCTTTTGGCAAGACAATTCGCCCTAATTCATCTATTTTTCGTATAATTGTTGTTTTTGACATACAAACTCCTCTCTAACAATAGTTTGTTTGTTTTTTTTCTAGTTATACAAGGAATTTTCAAAATAAATCATTCTATAATCTTCTTTTTGAAACGACATATTAAACTTTTCTATATTTTTCATTTTGACATTGAAAAAAAGATATCCAGTAATCATCTGAATATCATTTTACTTTTTAGATTCCTTAATAATTTTAAGTAATTCCATTAAATAATCAATATAATGTTTGTCTAAATTCACTGTATCTAAAATAATAATTAGTTCTTGATTTTTCATGCCAAAGCGGAATTTACGAGTTAATGAGCATACTCTTAAGAATAACTGATCTCCATTGATATGGTTAGTTAATTCTTTTGGAAGATGAATTTCAATAAAATTCTTCGTTTGCATAATTTTAGTAATAGCTAGTTCCTTTGCTTCGGTTTCAAACAATTCCTCTTTCATATAAATTAATACTTCGTCATTAAGTGTTCCAAAGCGATCTTCTAGTTCTTGCTTTACTCTTTCAAAATCTTCTTCTGTATGAATCTCATTAATCATTTTGTGAATTTCAATTTTTAAGTCCTCTTCTTGCACATAATCATCGGTAATTGTAGTCGCTACTTCTAATAATGGTTGAGTTTCCGCTGTTTCCTCTTCGACTTTTTCCCCTTTTAGACGTTTTACTTCATCATTCAACATCCGGATAAACAATTCTACTCCCACACTATCGACGAATCCTGCCTGTTCACTTCCAAGTAAATCACCTGCGCCACGAATAGCCAAATCTCGCATGGCAATACTAAACCCACTACCAAGCTCAGTAAATTCTTTAATGACATTTAATCTTTTGGTAGCAATATCAGAAAGAATTTTTCCTTTATTATACATTAAATAACAATAAGCAATTTTATTACTTCTTCCTACTCGACCGCGAATTTGATAAAGTTGAGATAATCCAAAGCGATCGGCATCGATAATAATTAGTGTATTTACACTAGGAATATCAATTCCCGTTTCAATAATAGTTGTACAAAGAAGAATATCATATTCTTTATCCATAAAATGTATCATGACATCTTCCAAGGATTGTTTATCCATTTTTCCATGAGCACATACAATCCTAGCTTCTGGAACTAGTAACTGAATCTCTCGTGCTTTTTCAGTCATGTTCTCAATATTATTATAGAGAATAAATACTTGCCCCTCTCGAGATAACTCTTTATAGATAGCATCTTTGATAATTTGTCGATTTTCCTCTAAGACATAAGTTTGAATGGGATATCGATTGGTCGGAGGTGTTTCGATAAGAGAAAGACTTCTCACCCCCGTCATCGACATTTGAAGAGTTCTTGGAATAGGGGTTGCTGATAAAGTTAAAACATCAATATTATTTTTGTACTGTTTAATTTTCTCTTTGTGTTTAACGCCAAAACGCTGTTCCTCATCAATGATTAATAATCCTAAATTTTTAAATACAATATCATCACTTAAAATACGATGGGTTCCTATTAAAACATCTACTTTTCCTTCTTTTAATCTTTGAATAATTTCTTTTTGTTTTTTAGGAGAAACAAACCGATTCAACAGTTCAATATTAGCAGAAAAATTTTTAAAGCGATCTAAAGCATTGTAGTAGTGTTGATTAGAAAGAATGGTTGTTGGACATAACAAGGCTACCTGTTTTCCCGACATAACGGCTTTAAAGATAGCTCGGAAAGCCACTTCTGTCTTACCATAACCGACATCTCCACAAAGTAATCGATCCATCGGATGAGTACTTTCCATATCTTTTTTTATTTCATCAATAACGCGGATTTGATCAGGTGTTTCTTCATAAATAAATTCTTTCTCAAAAGCTAATTGATTTTCATCATCCGGTTGAAAAGAAAATCCCTCAGAACTCTCCCGTAAAGCATACAATTCCAACAATTCCTTCGCAATACTTTCTAACTTTTGCTTTACTCGTAATTTCGTTTTTTGCCACTCTACGCCTCCTAATTTATTCAAATGAGGAGCAATTCCTTCTGCAGAAGAATACTTACTGATGAGTTCCAATTTTTCAACCGGAATATATAGTTTATCTCCTCCTTTATATTCCAGCATCAAATAATCTTTCTGCAATCCATTTTTCGTTAAAGTTTTAATTCCACAATACCTACCAATACCATGGACATTATGAACAATATAATCCCCTATCTCCAGTTTATTAATATCCCTGACTTTACTGCCCATTTTAAAGTTCGTTTTATAAGCAGTATTGACTTCTTTTTTATTAAAAATTTCTTTTTCCGTAATTACTACATATTTATCGTAGATATACCCCTCAGAAATCTTACATAAAATAACGTTAATTTTATCTTCAAATAATTCTGAAGCATTTGTCAGTACCATAAATGGATTCTCTAATTGATCCATTAAACGGTTGGCTAAATAACGACTACTTAAACAAAGAATAACAATATAGTGGTCTTTTAGATACTGATTTAATCTTTTATTGATATCTGCTGGCTTTCCCTGAAAATTGTCTAAGGAAAATGATTGATATTTTTTCGTGTTTTTGGCTGTCATCACAGGATTATCAAAATCTGTTAAATATAATACATTTTTAGGAATTTGAAAAGGAAACATATACTCTGTATGGGAATCTTCATCATTATTCTTTCGATATTCTTCCATTTCTTCTATTAAAATGGCTACATTTGCCTCAATTGTTTGATAATCATTGAAGACAACACAAGTTTTTTCAAAATAATCAGAAAGAGAAACTGGTTTTACATATTTTGGTAAATTTTTTTGTTTTTCTTCTAATTCTAAAGGTTTGCCAATCAAAAATTCTGTATTAGGAGCAATCGAAATCTCCTGCAAAGGAAGAATAGTCAGCTGCGTATCGACATTAAATTCCCGAATACTTTCAATCGTATCCCCCCAATATTCAAGACGAATAGGGTTTTCTCTGCCAATAGGGAAAATATCAACTACATATCCACGAACAGCCATTTCTCCTGTTTTATTTACAATGGTTTCTCTCGAATACCCAATAGCATATAATTTTTCTACTAATTTTTCTAATTCATGATCTTCGTTAACTTTTAAAGAGACATAGCTATCTAGATAAATTTCTTTAGGAGGTAAAAAACGAAGATACCCCATCAAATTAGTAACTACAATCGAACGTTCTTCTGTTATTTTTTTTAATGTTTCTAATCTCGTAATTTTTAATTCTGGAGAAATTGCTAACGCTTCACTTGTTAAAAAATCATCCATTGGAAAAAAATAGACATGATTCGTATAATTCAAAAATTTTTGAAAATATTGATTCGCTTCATAGAGAGTAGAACACACAAAAACGATAGAGTCTTCTCTATTTTCAAAGGAATTGACGACATATTGAACTTTTAATTCTGGTGTCAATCCTGCAATAGCATCTTCTTTTTGAAAAACATCTGATTGTTGAAATACTGAAAAATACTTTGTCATAATTTCCTCCCTACGCGAAAAAATGATAAATCATCATTTACCATTATATTTATTCATTAAATTTTCAAAACTCATCTTTGGATAATCTTTAAAAATATCGACTACCTTTTCTAATGTTTGATTCATCACTTCTTGTTCTTCTTTAGAAAAGCGACCTAATACATAATCTTTAGTATCCATCATTTTATTGTTGGATATTCCAAATTTTATACGATTATATTTTTGGGTTTGTAAGTGCTGCTCAATATTTTTAATACCATTATGTCCTCCACTACTTCCCTGAGACCGTAATCTCATACTTCCTACGGGAGTATCTAAGTCATCATATAGAATAAGGATATCCGAAATGTCTATTTTAAAAAATCGAACAAAGTCACCTACTACCTCACCCGATAAATTCATGTATTTTTGAGGTTTTAATAGAATATATTTTTCGTTTTCGTATAAAACTTCTGCGTATTTTCCCTGAAACTTTTCTTTATCAAAAGTTACATTTAAAAATTGAGCAATTCGATCAATTGCCATGAATCCAACATTATGTCTTGTATTCTCATATTCTTTTCCAGGATTTCCCAAACCTACCATCAATTTCATGTTAGCTCTCCTCCTGTTTTAAGTATTCATTATAGACTTCACTTTTTTTCATTCCGCGCTCTTGTGCAACTTTTTTGATGGCATCCATTTTCGAAAGACCATCTTCTAAATAGAGATTCACATGCTCTTGAAGAGTTAAATGAGAAAAATCTTCCATATCATTATTTCCCGCTACTACGAGTACAAATTCACCCTTTAATTCTATCGGATTTTCCAGTAATCCACAAATTGTACCTCGATAAATTTCTTCATACTTTTTTGTTATTTCCCGGGAAATACTAATACCACGATTATTTCCCAACACCTTTCTCATACAGTTTAAAGTCTCTAGCATACGATGCGGAGCTTCATAAAATATCATCGTTGCTTTCTCATTTTTTAAACTCTCTAATTCTTTTTCTTTTTTAGAAATTTTACTATTTAAAAATCCATAAAACAAAAAGGGATGTGGAGGTAATCCAGAACTAATTAAAGCAGGAATCAGTGCAGTTGCTCCCGGAAGAGCCACTACATTGTATCCGTTTTCCATTACAAATTTTGCAAGTTCATATCCCGGATCGCTAATGACAGGTGTTCCTCTATCACTCACTAGTCCAACTTGCTTTCCATCTTGTAATAGTTTCAATATTTTTTGATAATTATGAGTCTCATTGTGTTCATGGTTCGCAATCAATTTCTTTTTAATCCCTAAGTAGTTTAAAAGAAGTCCTGTCTCTCGTGTATCTTCACAAAATAAGACATCCACTTCTTCTAATACTTTTACAGTACGATAGGTTAAATCATCCATATTTCCAATGGGTGTTGGAATTAAATAGAGAGTTGGACTTCCATCATAACTTTTCTGTGACATAACATCACCTCTTTACTTTATTCAAAATATTTTTTTACTTCGTCAGTATATTCTCCTGTTTTGGTATGGGTAATTAAAGGAGGTAAGACTTTTAAACCTGTTTTTCCATTTTTTCTTCCCTCAATTAATAGAATATTTGCTTCTTCCTCTAAATGGGGATGAATCAATCTAATTTTCTTTGGTTCAATATGATACATTCTCATATATTCTAATATCTCCATCATGCGTTCTGGTCGATGGACTAATCCTAATACTCCATTATGAGATAGTAACCGACCACTTATCTGTATCAACTGTTCCAAAGTCAAAGAAACTTCATGACGAGCAATTGTCTTATATTCGCTATCATTGACATTTGATGTCTTTTTATACTTAAAATAAGGGGGATTACATGTAATTATATCAAAAGATTCTTCTTCCATATCCTTTGATAATTCATTAATATCTCCCTCTAATATGGTAATTTGCTTTTCCAAATGATTACAACATACAGATTCTTGCGCTAATGAGGCAACATCTTTTTGAATTTCGACACCGACAATAGGACAATCCACTTTCGTTGATAAAATTAAAGGAATCGGTGCATTTCCACACCCTATATCAAGAATCTTTCTAGTATTTTTAGGAATCGTAATAAAATTTGGTAATAAAACAGAATCTAATGAAAAATGAAACATACTAGTATCTTGATAAATATACAAATTCTTATATCCTAATAAATAATTTTTAACTTTCATCTTTTTCTTTCTCTAAATCTACAATTCCTACATCAGGAATATTCACGCGATAGGTTCCTTTTAAGACATCAATACTCATTACTTTTCCTTCGCCTTGGTCTGTTGTTACTTTTTTTCCAACTTTTGGCAAACCTTTCCGGCATTCTTGATAACATTCATCTTCATATTTTAAGCAACAAAGTAGTCTACCACATACCCCATTAATTTTCGTAGGATTTAAAGCAATATTTTGATTTTTTGCCATGTTAATAGATACAGAATCAAAATCCGATAAAAATTTGGCACAACATAATGGACGGCCACAAGAACCATATCCACCTATTTCTTTTGCCTTATCACGAACTCCAATCTGGCGTAATTCAATTCTAGTCTTATAAAAATTCGCCAAATCCTTAGCTAAAGAACGAAAATCTACTCTTTCATCCGCCATGAACCGGAAAAATAATTGAGAACGATCAAGAGTATAATTAGCATCAATAATATACATGTTTAATTTATATTTTCTTACCAAATCACGACATTTTTTTAATGCTTTTTTCTCATTTTCTTTATTTTTTTCATTCTGTTTTAAATCTTCCTCAGTAGCTATTCGGATTACTTTACTAAGAGCAGATTTTAAATTGTGATCTTCTATCTCATAAGGATTAGTAGCAATGATTCCTAACTGTAATCCCCGTTCGGTTTCTACTACCACTTTATCATTTACATTAAATTCAACATCGTTAGGCGAAAAATGATATACCTTTCCATTTTCTTTAAATCGAACTCCTACTACTTGAATCATTTTTTCACCTCCATTAACTCAATAATAAGCTTGTCCATTAACATATTCGAATTTATATTATATTTAATTTTTTCACTCAAAGTAAGTAGAATCTCTATTTTTTTTGAAATACTTAATACGGTATTTTGACTAGCTACTTCTTGAATAGTATCTTTTTCTTGTTCAAAGAATTCTAAATGTCGATTCAATATATAATTAAGGACATCTTTATAATACAATATAAACCACTGAAATACAAGAAATAAATCACTTTTAAACACTTCTAAAAATGACTTATTTTTATAGATAATAGACTGATAGCCATGTTTTTCAAAATAGGTAATATAATCAATCATTACCTCTATCTTTTCATCTGCAGTCTCTAAAAAATTATCAATTTCTTCCTGATTATGAAAAGAGAAATTCGCTAATAACTGTTTTGTAGGTAACGTGTCATATTCTTTATTTTTTTCTTTTTTTAACGATAAAATTTGACACCTTGATAGAATTGTCTTCATTACTTGATAAGCATTATCAACTAGTAAGATAGCAATAATTCCAGGAACGGGTTCTTCTAAAAATTTTAGAATTGAATTAGCAGAATATGTATTGAGATGATCAACCCCATCAATAATATAAATTTTTTGATTTCCGACAATCGCCTTTCTATTAAATTCTTGTTGTAATTCTTCTAATTGTTCTTTTTTAATCCATTGCCCATCTGGTTTGATAATTTTTATTTCTAGAAAATTTCCATCATCAATAGTCTGACATTGATGACAATCCTGGCATTGTTTTAAATTGGTATAATGATGAGGACAAAGGAGAAATTTTGCCATGGAAAGCGCAAAATCTAGTCCTTTAGAATAACCATTTAATTCTATTAAATAAGCATGAGTAATGGTATCCTTTTTAATAGCATTTAAGATGGTTTTATAGATAATTGGTTGTTCTAATTGATATTCATCTAACATGCTTACCTCCTACTAGTAAATATATATTAAAATTAAAATCATAGCAATGAGAGAAGGAACTCCCAATAGAGAAACTACAGAAACAGTAATAAGATTAATAGGAATCATTAAATTGAGAGGTTGTACTAACAAATTATATCCATAAAGCAAAAAAGAACTAATAATGATTCTTCGAATACCTTTCCATATTTTTTTCATACATTTCACCTAATAAAATGTATTCAAAGAAACAAGGTTAAGAACTAATCATCATTAGATATTTTTTTCCTGTTTTCAAGCGCTAATTCTAGTGTCAAAGAATCCACATAATCCATATCAGCTCCTAAAGGAACTCCATGCGCTATTTTAGAAACAAGAACATTTGTATTATTTAATAATTTTGAAATATAAAGAGAAGTAGTTTCTCCCTCAACACTTGGTTTTAGTGCTAAAATAACTTCTTTGATATTTTCCTTTTGAATTCGATCAATTAATTGTGGAATATGAACATCTTCTGGATTAATACCATCTAATGGGGAAATTAATCCGTCAATTACATGATAATATCCATGAAAAGTTCCTAATTTTTCAAATAATATAATATTTTTTGGGTTTTCAACTACACATAATATTTCATGATCTCGTGTATCATCCTTACAAACATCACACAATTCTGACTCTGCTAAATTATTACAACGAGAACATCTTTTTATTTTCTTTTTTGTATCTTTTAATGATTTTGCAAAGATATCAATAACTTCTTCATCGAAATCTAAAGTTGCGAGTGCTAAACGCTCAGCTGTCTTTTCGCCAATTCCTGGAAGATGCTCAAAACACTCTATTAAATTTTGAATAGTAGTAGGATATTTCATTAGAATAAACCTGGCATACCCTTTGTGTATACACCCATTTTTTCTTCTGTAACTTTATCTATTTGTTTCATAGCATCATTGATTGCTACCATAATCATGTCCTCTAACATCTCAATTTCATCTTGGTCCATAGATTTAGAATCAATTTTTACGGATTCCAATTTTTTTTGACCGTTCATTACCACTGTTACAATTGAAGACTTTCCAGTAAATTTCATCGCCTCTATCTGTTTTTGAGTTTCCAACATATCTTTTTGTAATTTTTTTGCCTGTTGCATCATTGCTTGCATATTCATATTTTTTTCCTTCTTTCTATTATCCTATTCATATTCTACTATATTATCAAACAATTCATCAATAATATTTTTCTTATTTTCAGTATTTTCTTGAGATTCTAATATTTTGTGGATATCGACTGTTTCTTCTTGATATTCATGACTACTTTTGTTTTTATTATATTCATTTTTAATAGTATTCCATTCTGTTTCATCCACTGCAATTAATCGATAGTGTTCTTTAAATTTTTCCTCAAATATTTTTTCTAATGATATTAATTCTAGATTAAATGCATCTGCCAATAAACTGGTTTTATAAACAAAAATAATATTTTTATCACTAATAGATTTTAATTCTCCATCAAATAATAAAGAAATTAATTTACTGTAGTCTGGGTTCAATAGCAATTCTTTCAATTCTTCTAATTTTTCTTTAAATTGATTTCGTGTTTTTTGAGACACAGATACTAAAGCATTATTTATTCTTATTTTTTTTAGTGCTTCTAGTTCTTTCATACTTTCTTCACTTAAAGTAGACGTGAAATCAATTTCTTTTTTTGACGTTGGTTTACTCTTTTCTATTTTGTCAGTTACATCTACAGTAGATTGTGATTCACTATATTTTTTTTGTTCACTTGCTTGACTTACATGATTTGTTTTTGGTAATTCTACAGGTTGTTCTAATTGGGAAATATTTCCCAATTGATTTACCATTTTGACTAGTTCAATTTCTAATAGTATTTTTTGATTACTAGTATTTTTCATACTTTCGACCAATTCAGAAAGAGAACGAATATAGTTATATAGTTGATTATTATTTACCAGATGTTTGACAGATTCATAATAAGGATCCTCCTCCTTAAAAAAATCTTTAGCATTACAGTATAAAATAATATTTTTTAATTCTTCAATAATTTCTTGGGAAATTTTAATAATGTTTTTTCCCTCTTCTTCATATTTTTCTATTTTTTCTAATAAGGATACTAAATTTTTTGTAAACAAATCTTCCAACATTTTTCTAATTTCTAATTGGTCAATTGTTCCATTAATATCATGAATGTCTTGTAATGTAATTTCGTTATCAGAATAAGAAACAGCCTGATCTAACATTCCTACAGAATCTCTTAATCCTCCATCTGCTAGAACAGCAATTTCTTCTAGAGCTTCTTTTGTTATTTTTATATTTTCAATTTGGGAAATATAAGTCAACCTGTCTACAATTTGTTTATTGCTAATTTTTTTAAAATCAAACTTTTGACATCTAGATAAAATTGTCTGTGGTATTTTATGTAACTCTGTTGTCGCAAAAATGAAAATAATATGACTAGGTGGTTCTTCTAATGTTTTCAATAATGCATTAAAAGCCTCTTTCGTTAGCATATGTACTTCATCAATAATATAGATTTTATATTTACTATTTGATGGCACTAGGCTTACTTTATTTCTAATTTCTCGGATTTCTCCTACTCCACTATTAGAAGCTGCATCTATCTCAATTACGTCAATATTTTGATTATTGTTAATTTGCATACAAGATGTACATTTTTCACACGGACGTAAATTTTCAAGATGTTCGCAGTTTAATATTTTTGCATATATTTTAGCAATACTTGTTTTTCCCGTACCTCGAGGTCCTGTAAACAAGTAAGCATGGCTAACTTTATCATATTTTATAGCATTTGTTAGTGTTTTAATAATAACTTCTTGCCCCACTACATCTTCAAAATTTTTTGGACGATATTTTCGATATAAGGCTTGATACATATTTCACCTTCTGTTCTACTTTCATTATACACTTTTTGATTCTGAATTCAAAGTTGCTTTTCTTCGTTTTTGAAAGAATTGTTGAAGCAAATTTAAGCATTCTTCATTTTCCATTTTTTCAACAATTACTTTATGATTATTTTTAGAATTTTGAAGAATTTGATCAATGCTTTCTACATATCCAAATTTAGGATTTGGTACTACATATACCAGTCTACTAATTCTTGCCTGCAAGATTGCTCCCGCACACATCAAACAAGGTTCTACTGTTACATACATCGTACAATCATTTAATCGCCAATCTCCTATTTTTTTGCAAGCCTCTTGGATTGCTAAAATTTCTGCATGGGAAATAGCATTTTTTTCATGTTCTTTTAAATTGTGTGCTTGGGAAATAATAGTTCCTTGATGGACAATAATGGCACCTATAGGTACTTCATCCATGGCTAAGGATTTTTTTGCTTCTTCTATTGCTACTTGCATATATTGTTCATCCATATTTTTCTCCCATCTATGTTTCACGTGAAACATAAAAAAAGCACACACACTCAGTGACTCTTAAGGATGCTACCTTCCGGTCCTGACCTGTTTCGAGTATAGGTGTTGTGCTAATACGTAATATACACTATTTTAAAAAAAAAAGCAATAATATAAAATGTTTCACGTGAAACATAAAAAGAAGATGATTATATCTCATCTTCCTGAACGGTTTCTTCTGCAACAATTGCTTGTTCTTCAGAAGTTATTTCTTCTTCAGACTCTTCTTTATTTAGTAAGGTTACCGTACTAACTTTTTGATTGTCTTTTAAATTAATTAATTTAACACCTTGTGCAACCCTACCAGTTGAACTAATTTGTTCTAGAGGTAATCGAATAATGATTCCACTATCTGTCATAATCATTAAATCTTCATCGCCATGAACTAATTTAAAATCAACAATAGTTCCATTCTTATCTGTAATATTGAGTGCCTTAACTCCTTTACTACCTCTATGGGTTAGTCGATATTCTTCTAGTTTCGTCTGTTTTCCATATCCATTTTCTGTAACAACTAGCACAGATTCGTTTTCAACAGCAACTTCTAATCCTACTGCTTTTCCTTCTCCAACATCGATACCTCGAACACCAGCAGCCGTTCTACCTATGATTCTTACTTCTGATTCTTTAAATCGAATCATTCTACCATTAGTACTAGCTATCAATATTTCATTGGTTCCTGTTGTCTTTTTAACATCTAATAATTCATCGCCATCCCGAAGAGTAATCGCAATTTTACCACTGTTTCTAATATTATCAAATTCATTAATATTTGTACGTTTAATAATACCATCTTTGGTACAGAAAATAACATATTTACTTTCATCATCAGTTTTTACCTGTAACATAGATTTAATAACTTCTTCTTTTTCTAATGGTAATAAATTGATAATTGGAAGTCCTTTTGATTGTCTATTGAATAATGGAACTTCATATCCTTTCATTCGGTATACCCTACCCATATTCGTAAAGAACAATAAATAATCATGAGTTGTTAACGATACTAATTTTTCTACAAAATCTTCCTCATTGGTAGTCATACCTTTGATACCAACACCGCCCCTATTCTGCGTTTTATAGGTATCACTAGCGATTCTCTTGATATAACCTTTATTCGTCAATGTAACAATTATGTCTTCTACTGGAATTAAAGATTCATCATCAATATAATCAATAGCCGTCATATCAATAGTTGTCTTTCTCTCATCGGCATATTTATTTTTAATTTCAAGCATTTCTTTCTTAATAATATCAAGTACTTTTTGCTCACTTGCTAAAATACTCTTTAACTCTTCAATTAATTTTAGAAGTTCCTCTAATTCTTCTTCTATCTTAGCTCTTTCTAAACCAGTTAATCTCTTTAATCTTAACTCTAAAATACTCTCTGCTTGAATTTGACTAAGACCAAAGCGACTCATTAACGTATCTCTTGCCTCTTCATCTGTTTCAGACTCTCTAATTATTTTGATAACTTCATCAATGTTATCTAAGGCAATCTTATATCCCTCTAGAATATGAACACGTGCTTCTGATTTTTTTAAATCAAATCTAGTTCTTCTAATAATTACTTCTTTTTGATGATCAATATATTTAGAGATAATCATTTTTAATGGTAATGTCTTAGGAGTTAATCCATCTAACATTAAGAATGTAATTCCATAATTTGTTTGAAAAGCTGTATGTTTGTATAAATTATTCAATACAACTTGTGGATTTGCTTCTTTCTTAAGAGTAATCGTTATTTTTACTCCTTCTTTTAAGTCTGTGTGATAATCAGCAATACCATCAATAATTTTATTATGAACAAGTTCCGCAACTTTATTTTTTAACTCCATTGTATTGATTCCATAAGGAACTTCTGTAATAACAATACAATTATGGCCATTAATTTCTTCAATAGAAGCTTTACTTCTAATGGTAATCGTTCCTTTACCAGTTTCATAAGCTTGACGAATACCTGAATTTCCTAAAATAATACCTCCCGTAGGAAAATCTGGTCCCTTGATATATTGCATCAATCCAACCGTATCAATATCAGGGTTATCAATAAATGCGACACAACCATCAATTACTTCTCCTAAATTATGTGGAGGAATATTCGTAGCCATACCTACGGCAATTCCCATGGTACCATTTACTAAAATATTAGGAAATCTAGATGGTAATACTTTTGGTTCCTTTACTGTTTCATCAAAGTTTGGATCAAAGTCGACTGTATCTTTGTTGATATCTCTTAATAATTCCAATGAAATTTTCGATAATCTAGATTCTGTATAACGCATAGCTGCAGCGCCATCACCCTCTATATTACCAAAATTTCCGTGTCCATCTACTAATAGATAACGTTGATTAAAATCTTGAGCCATACGTACCATAGCTTCATAGATAGAAGAATCTCCATGTGGATGATAATGCCCCATTACATATCCTACTGTTGTAGCAGACTTTCTATGTGGTTTATCAGGAGTATATCCCGATTCATACATAGACCATAAAATTCTTCTGTGAACAGGTTTTAATCCATCACGTAAATCTGGTAAAGCACGAGAAGCAATGACACTCATGGAATACTCTAAGAATGATGTTTCTACCTCACTAACAATATTATTTTCAGCTAATCTATCTCTTTCATGAAAATAACCATTAAAATGAGTATTTTCAGCAAGAGCACTAGATCCTTCTTGTTCACTAGAATCATCGGTTTCCTCTATTGTTTCTTCTAAATTCTTATTTTCTTCTTCCATACTTCACCTCCTATATGTCTAGATTTTGAACATAGCCTGCATTTTCTTCTATAAATTTTCTTCTAGGTTCTACTTCATCACCCATCAATTTAGAAAATACAGCATCGGCCGCCATACAATCTTCTACTGTTATTTTTCTTAAGATACGTTTCTCAATATCCATCGTTGTTTCATTTAGTTCTTCGGCATCCATCTCTCCTAATCCTTTCATACGAGCAATTTCAGCACGCGAACGTACGTTCTCTGGTAAACTCATTAAATATTTTTCTTTTTCTTCTTCGTTCAACACATATTTTCTTGTTTTTCCATGCATAATTCTAAATAATGGTGGTTGGGCAGCATAGACATGACCTTCCTCCACAATAGGTTTGAAAAAGCGATAAAATAATGTTAACAATAACACACGGATATGAGAACCATCCACATCGGCATCGGTCATAATAATGATTTTATCATAACGTAACTTGGATAAGTTAAATTCTTCCCCTATTCCAGTACCAAAAGCGGTTATAATCGTTCTAATTTCTTCATTTCCAAGTGCTCGATCTAATCGAGTTTTTTCTACATTCAAAATTTTACCACGAAGTGGAAGAATGGCTTGCGTCATGGAATCTCTACCCTTTTTTGCAGAACCTCCGGCAGAATCTCCCTCGACAATAAAAATTTCAGATACTTTTGGATCTTTACTTTTACAATCAGATAATTTACCAAAAAAATTGGTCGTAGCTAAATCACTTTTACGGGTAATTTCTCTTGCTTTTTTTGCAGCATTTCTAGCACGACAAGCTAACATGGACTTTTCAACAATAGCCCTTGCTTCCTCTGGATTTTCTAACAAAAACTTTTCAAATCCCTCTGAAAATACATTGTCCGCTAATTTTCTTACTTCAGAATTTCCTAAACGCCCTTTTGTCTGACCTTCAAATTGAGGATTTGGGTGCTTACAAGAAATAATCATTGTAAGTCCTTCTTTGACATCATCACCAGTTAAAGATTCATCTTTTTCCTTTAAAATACCTGCTTTTTTCGCATAATTATTAATTACTCTTGTAAGAGCTCTTCGAACTCCCTCTTCATGAGTTCCGCCATCGTGCGTATTAATGTTATTAACAAAGGAATAAATATTGTCATTGTATCCTGTATTGTATTGCATAGCAACTTCAAAAAAGACACCATCTTCTTCTCCAGATAAATGAATCACATTTTCATGAATCACTGTCTTTTCTTGATTGATAAATTTAACGTATTCTGAGATTCCTCCCTCATATAAGAAAGTTTCTCCTGTTGTATCTTCATCATCTCGATCATCACGAATCGTTATTTTTAATCCCTTGTTTAAAAAGGCTAATTCCCGAATTCTTACCATCAAAGTATTATAATCATAGATATCAGTATCAAAAATTTCTGGGTCTGGTTTAAATGTTACAACCGTACCAGTACGGGAACTATCACAAGTATCAATAATTTTCAATGGTTCTACTGTATGTCCACCGTTTTCAAAACGAATAAAATATACGTTTCCATTCTTATATACTTTTACTTCTACCCATTTTGATAAGGCATTCACAACAGAAGCACCGACTCCATGGAGTCCTCCAGATACTTTATATCCTCCGCCACCAAATTTTCCACCAGCATGCAACACTGTATAAACAGTTTCTACTGTAGATATCTTTGTTTTAGGATGGATATCAACCGGAATTCCACGTCCATCATCTTTTACTGTAATAGAATTATCTTTGTTGATAACGACCTCTATATTGTTACAATATCCAGCTAACGATTCATCGATAGCATTATCTACTATTTCCCATACTAAGTGGTGTAATCCTTTTACGTCAGTTGTTCCAATATACATACCTGGTCTTTTTCGAACAGCTTCCAATCCCTCTAAGACTTGTATGTCCGAAGCATCATAATGTTCATTCATTTTCTTTCACCTCTTTGATTTTTATTAATTTTCCACTTTCTACTTTAAATAATTTTGATTTTTTAATTAATTTTTCATCTAAATTTGTTAAATCAGTTGTTGTTATGATGGTTTGTATATCCTTATGAATATATTTCATTAAATTATTTTTTTTATCATCCGATAATTCGCTAAAAACATCATCTAATAATAAAATAGGAGTTGTATCTTTATACTTTTTAAAAATTGGAATTTCCGATAATTTTAAAGCTAATACGGCAATTCGTTGTTGACCTTGCGATCCATAAACCTTGACATTCTTATCCCCTATATAAAATTCGATATCATCTTTATGAGGACCTAACGTTGTCGTCGCTAGTTTCTTATCATATACCAATTTTTTTTCAAATTCGTTCCATAATTTTTGTTTCAAATTACTATCTTTAAAGTCTTCTATTTCGATATTTGGAACATAACGAATATGAAAATGTTCCACATCCATAATATCTTTATAGATATCTTCACAATATTGATTAATTTTTTCAACATATTTGTTCCGCATTTGATAAATAATCACTGCTTTATCTAATAAATAAGAAGTTACTATATCAAAGTAATTTTGATCAACAGGCATCCCTAATTTCATTTTCTTTAAGTAATCATTTCTAATTTTTAATAATTTATTATAACCATTAACTACTACAAAATAACTATTGTATAGTTGGGATAATTCCATATTTAAATATCTTCTTCGAACCTTAGGAGCACCTTTTAGAATCTCTAAATCATCGGGATAAAAAATGATTATATTCATGCTCGATATATAATCACTTACTTTTTTAATAGAAGTATCGTCTATCTTAAAATATTTATTATGATTATCGATTGTGATTTCTAATTTTTTGTCTAAGACTCCCCCACTGACAATTCCTGTTATTGAAAGAGATTCTTTATTATTTTGAATAAGATTTCCATCAATAAAAGAACGGTGTGACTTCGTTAGTCCTAACACATAGATACTCTCTAGCAAATTTGTCTTTCCCTGAGCATTATCTCCATAAATAATATTGATGCCTTTATAAAAACGTGCGGTTAATCTGTCATAATTGCGAAAATTGCGCAGCTCTATTTTTTTTAAAATCATGGAAATACCTCTTTTTTTGTATTTTTATGACCGTTACAGGAAAAATACCATTAAGTAATACTCCTATACACATATAATATTATACCATAAATAACTGCCATAAAAAAGAAAAAACAGAGAAAAACTCTATTTTTTTATACTTTTCAAATCATATAATTTTGCTTTTAATAAGACTGCACGGCAATACTGGTTTTCTAATGAATAAAAAGAAATAGGAACCTCCACTTGCTGTTGATTGATAAATTCGATGGTAGCTCCAGCAAAACTAGGTTTATAATCCTTTATTTTATTTAAAGAAATCCATGCATTATCTAAATTTCTAATAGAATTGGTAGGAAAAAAGATAAGGTTCCTACTCTCCTCTACGATAATGGGAAATTTAGACTTAATTCCTGTTAAGTACTTGGTACCCTCACATCTCCCCTGATAACTGCTACCATAGAATTTACAATTATAATCCATGATTTTATGCACACTCTTGTTCACAATATATTCGGTTTCTTCCTCATATACTCTAGAACTGCTATCATCGATAGGAATAATAGCTAAAGTGGAAGAATTAATTTCATATTCTTCTAACATCCATGCACCTCCCCCTAATTCAAATCAAATTGAATAATTCTCTTATATTCTCTTTTTTTATCGAATTTTGACGAAAAATGACGAAAATGAAAAAAAAAGAACATATTTTTTGTTAATATGTTCGAATTGGTACAATTAATTGAATTAAATGATTACTTTCTCCATCTGTAATAATGATAGGTTTTATCTCCCCATTATATTTAATGGTTATTTCTTCACTATCAAATACTTTAACAGCATCCATCATATATTTGGAACTAAAGGCAATTTTTACACTTTCATTGATTTTTTCTTGCAAATCAACTTGTTCTTCTACATTTCCAATCTCTGGAATATTAGAAGAAATTAATAAATAATCGCCTTTACTTTCTAATTTGATAATATTTTTCTCTTCTTCATTAGTTAAAGTAGATGCTCTATCAATTGAATTATAAAAATCTGTAAGATTTACACGAATCGTAGCGGCAAATTCTTCTGGAATTAATTTATTAGTATCTGGATAAGTTCCATTGATTAAACGAGATAATACAATTAAACTACCAAACTCAAAGATAATCTTATTATTAAATATATGCAACTTCAAATCCTCTTCATCACTATTTAATAGTCTCGTTATTTCTATTAAATTTTTTGCTGGTACAATAATATCAATATCATGTTCAATTGGTTCTGGGAGTTCTATTTCTTTTCGAGCTAATCGATAAGAATCCGTTGCTGTACATTCAAAATGGTTTTCTTTGATTTTAAAATTAATTCCTGTTAAAACTGGTCTAGATTCTTGGGTAGATGTAGCAAAGATTGTTTGATTAATCATGGTTTTAAAAGATTGTTGATTTAGGGTGATTGGTGTTTTACTAAACTCTAAATCTAAATTTGGAAATTCCGATGCATTATTACAATTTAATTTAAAAGAAGATCGAGAAGTTGTAATTAACAATTGGGAAGAAATGATTTCTTCTAAATTAATTACTTCATTGGATAATTTTTTAATAATATCATAAATATATTTTCCAGAAACAACAATATCCCCTTTTTCTTCGATTTCTTCAATGTCTTTTGCATCGATAAACGTTTTGATAGCTATTTCATTATCTGTACTCATTAAATAGAGTCCTTCTTTTTTTAAATCAAATTTGATACAGTTTAAAATAGGAATTAAATTCTTGGATGATATTCCTTTGATAACATAGTTTAGATGTTCCATTAAAATTTTTTGTTTGATTTTTAATTTCATAATTGACCTCTTTTCTAATTATTTATTATATTATTTTTATTATTAGTGTTCATAGCTGTGCATAACCCCTATTTTCCTTTATTTTTCAATGTAAACATTCGTGTGTATAATTTTTGATTATCCACAAATTATGCACATTCTTTAATGAATTTTGTTTATAATTTTTTGAATTTCATTGTTGAGAGCTTCATCTTTTAAAATTTCTTTTTTGATTTTATCAACTGCGTGCATAACTGTTGTATGATTTTTTCCACCAAATTCAATTCCTATTTTGGTAAGATTCTCTTCTAGGTAAATTCTACAGATGTACATGGCAATCATTCTAGGAATGGCAACATTATTTGTTTTCTTTTTACTTTTTAAATCTTCTGCACTAATATTGTAGTTTTCACTTACTAGTTGAATGACCTGTTCCATTTTATTTTTAGAAGATGGGGTTTGGACAAAGAAATCTTTTAGAGCTTCGACTGCTAAATCAAAGGTAATATCAGATC
This sequence comes from uncultured Bacilli bacterium, assembly GCA_947629315.1. Classification (GTDB taxonomy): domain Bacteria; phylum Bacillota_I; class Bacilli_A; order RF39; family UBA660; genus UBA5578. The sequence goes on along the minus strand of CANRDB010000005.1, from coordinate 43,412 downwards.
CATTCATGAAGGTTGCATACGCAATTACTCTCGTGATAGCCCCTTCCAATTTTCTAATATCCCCTACGCAATTACTGGCAATATATTCTTTGACATTTTCTGGAAAGACGATATCTAACTTTTGCCCTTCTATTTTCTTATTAATAATGTTCATCCGAAGTTCAAATTCAGGCGGTAAAATATCGATTTGAAGTCCCCAACTAAATCTCGTTTTAATTCGCTCTTCTAGTTTTTTAATATCTTCTGGAGAACGATCGGAAGATATAATAATTTGCTTTTTGTTATTATAGAGTTCATTAAAAGTATTAAAGAATTCTTGTTGTGCACTTGTTGCCCCTACTAGATTATGGATATCATCAATGATAAGTACGTCAATTTCTCGATACTTATTTTTAAATTGTTTGATGGATTCCATATTATTTTCATTCGCACTTTTGCGGCAGATATCCACAAAATCTGATACAAACTTATCACAAGGAATGTATAAAACTTTCATTTTTTTATTGTTTTCCACAATATAATTTCCAATTGCGTGCATTAAATGGGTTTTTCCTAACCCACTTGATCCATAAATAAATAATGGATTATACATATTTCCTGGTTGTTCTGCTACTGCTAAAGCACTTGTTGCCGCAAACTTATTACTATTTCCAATCACAAAATTAGAAAATTGATATCTAGGATTCAAATTACTTTCAAAAGTATTATGAGGAATTCCTATTTCATCTGTATTAATAACTACCTCATTTTCTAATTCTTGTTGAAGGACAAATTCAAATTTAAAATTAGTACCTGTGACATCCGTAAATTTTTCTTCTATTAAATCAATATAATGTTCTTTTAAATTCTTTTTAATAACAAAGGAATCTACCAATACTTTGGCAATACCATCATCTAGAGAAATCAATTTGGTATCAGAAAACCATACATCATAGGAAGTTTGTTTTAGTTCTTTTTTAATTTCTTCCAAAAAAGAATTCCAAATACTATTCAAATCCATAGAATCACCCCACTTTAAAGTTATTTATACCTATATTCTACACTATTTAAAATAAAAAAAAAAGAAAATGAATAGAATTTTTTGGAATATTTTTATGCACACTGATAAGGTATTATTTTTTATGAAAAAATCGAGTTATGCACAATTATGTGTTTTTTTATGAACAAAAACATCTATTCGTGTGTATTTATTGTGCACAATTATGTGTATAACTTTAAAAAATATTAAAAATTATGCTCTTTCGTTGTGCATAACTCCCCTATTTTTGCACTTTCTTTTGTAAACAGTTGAGAATCTATCAAAAATGTTTGACAAATACAAAAAAAATCTATATAATTGATAAAGCAAGCAGGCATTAGAATAATCGGAGGTGTGAAAATGAAAAGAACTTATCAACCAAATAATCATAGAAAAAGTAAGAAAATGGGTTTTTTCGCTCGTATGGAAACTAAAATCATTAATAATAGAAGAAAAAAAGGGCGCAAAGTATTATCTCATTAATCAACCGCTGTTCGTCAGTGGTTTTTTTCTTATAATCTGTTAAAAGAGGGGTATAGGAATGAAGAAAAAGAATATTGTGAAAAATAATCGAGACTTCCAAAGAATTATCCACCATAATAAACCATATAAGTATAAAGATTATGTGATATATCTAGAAAGAGTGGAAGGGGATTTCCATTTTGGAATTTCTGTCAGTAAAAAACTAGGAAATGCTGTTACGAGAAATAAATTAAAAAGGCAAATCCGTTCTATTATTTCTGAAAAGGACTATCAAAAAAACTTCAATTGTATTATAATATTAGGCAAGGGAATTCTTACGAAAAATTATACCGAGATGAGAGATAATTTATGGGAGGCCCTTAATCATTTAAATATATATAGTGGGGAGGAACTATGCAAAAAAGAAAAATAGCAATTACTTTTCTTTTCGTTATGATTCTTTGTGTAACCGGGTGTACGAAACAGTTAAAAGGACCAGATGGAAAGGTAGTTACCAATACAGAAACAGGGCAGGTACTACCATCTAATATTCTTTGTGCACCAACGGATGAAGATATTATTCAGTTATATAAAGAAAATAAAATAGCTTTAGAGAAAAAATATAAAGAAGAATTAGATTCTGGAGACATTGGAAAAAAAGAATATGATAAGAAAATTGCTTCCATCATGGATGTGGAGGATTATCCATCTTGTGATAAATTCACAATCTTAGGAGATGGGAATGGAGGTATTTGGACTACTTTATTTGTAAGACCATTATCATGGGTATTAATCAAAATAGGAAAATTTTTAGGAAATTATGGTTTAGCGATTGTTTTTGTTACTTTAATTATTCGTTTAATCATGTATCCAATTACGTTAAAGACCGCTAAACAGTCTGAAAATTTAAAGAAAGCACAACCAGATTTAGAGAAGATTGAAAAGAAATATCGTAATAAAAATGATCAAGACAGTTTAAATAGAAAAGCTCAAGAAACCATGATGGTTTATAAAAAATACAATATTAATCCATTATCTGGATGTCTATTTAGTTTTCTACAGATACCATTATTCTTTGCATTCTATGAAGCTTTGTACAGATTACCAGTATTATTTGAAGATGTTTTATTAGGATTCCAGATGTCTACATCACCAATTAAAGGAATGGGAATGGGCAATTGGCTATATATAATTTTGCCAGTATTGGTATTCTTAGCGACTTATTTCTCATTTAAGTTAAATAGTGGAGCAGGAATGGCTGGAGAACAAGCAAAACAAATGTCGATGACGATGAACATTATGAATATTGTCATTACGATGATGTCGTTTACTATGTCTACAGCAATTATCTTTTACTGGATTACGAATAATACCTTTACTATTATTCAAAATCTAATTGTGAAAAGGAGTAAGTAGTATGATAGAAGTATATGAGTATGAAGCAGAAGATGAAGAAAGTTGTTATGAAAAATGTATAGAAGATTTAGATGTTTATAGTTCTGATATCTTAGTAGAAGCAACAGAAGAAGAGAATGCTTATCGAATGAAGGTTGTAAAAAAAGAAGATGTTATGCATTTTATAAAAGAATATATTAAAGAAATTGGAAAACAAATGAATGTTGAAATACAACTAGAAGTAAGAGAAGAAGAAGATGTTTTCAATGTAACAATGGTATCTAATAATAATCCAATTTTAATAGGAAAAGATGGAAGAACCATGACTGCAATTCAATTTCTATTACGACAAACTCTTCAAAATAAAACTGGCTTTAATGTGAAAGTCAATTTAGATGCTTCCAATTATCGGGCTAAAAAAATTAAAAGATTTGAATACGAAATAAAGAATATTGTGCGGGAAGTACAGAAAACAAAAACCGATGCAAAATTAGATCCTATGAATTCTTATCAAAGAAGAATAGTGCATTCTTTATTGAGTGATTTTAGTAATGTTACAACGGAAAGTGTAGGGGAAGAACCTAATCGTTGTGTGGTTATTAAGTATATAGGAGAATAGTAGTAAAATTACTATTCTTTTTTTGTTGGTTTACACTTGCGCTATTATTTTTATGAAAATTTATTGTTTATTTAAATTGACTATGTTACAATAAAAAAATAGAAGAGGAGTATGAAAATGGCAGAGAATTTAACTCGTGAAACAGGCTTGGAACAATTAAAGATTCAGTCAAAAACAGATGAAAAAATTTCTTCCTGGATTTCTCGCGGGCAGTCTGTCATCTTTCCTGAAAGATACTCAGCATGGGAAAAATGGATTCAATCCAATGAACGTTATGTAGAAATGGTATTAAAGTATTTAGAGGCACTAGACGGAACAGACTCTATGAATCGAATTGCTTATCAATTTATAGAAGATCTTATAAACAATAAAGTAACGTATGAACTGAGAGAGGTTATTCTTCATTTTTCTAAAAAAGGACCTGAATTTTATCAAGCAACAGCAATCCGCACAACTATTGCTTCTGAAGAAATAGAATTAGTAGAAAAAACAAGGCAAGAAAATGAAGAATTTTCAAGGTTATATGGTGTTGATACACCAAAACAGATGTAAAAATTGAATGAGAAAGAAGGAAATAGATAATGAGTTTCATTGAAAGTATTAAAGAACGTGCTCGTCTTCATCAAAAGAGAATTATATTACCAGAAACAATGGATGAAAGAGTTATGCAAGCAGCTCGTATGGCGACAGATGAAAAGATTGCCCATATAATCATAATAGGAAAACCAACTCACGATATTGATTTAAGCGGTATTGAAGTGATTATTCCGGAAGAGGATAGTAGGACGGAAACGTTGATTATGGAATTATATAATCTACGTAAAGAAAAGGGAATGACTCTAGAAGAAGCTCGGAAACTTATTTTTACAGATTATATGTACTATGCTTGTATGTTAGTAAAATTAGGATATGCCGATGGGGTAGTCAGCGGTGCTTGTCATTCTACTGCGAATACTTTGCGTCCATCCTTACAAATTATCAAAACAAAGCCAGGAGTACCATTAGTATCTGCCTTTTTTCTAATGATTGTTCCAAATTGTGAGTATGGAGAAAAGGGAACTTTTATCTTTGCTGATTCTGGATTAGAACAAAATCCTACTGCTGATCGGTTAGCGGCCATTGCAGCAAGTAGTGCTTCTAGTTTTCAATTATTAGTAGAAAAAGAACCAATTGTTGCCATGTTATCTCATTCGACGAAAGGAAGTGCCTCTCATGCTGATGTTGATAAAGTCGTAGAAGCAACGAAAATAGCACAAGAGAACTATCCACAATATAAAATAGATGGAGAATTACAATTAGATGCTGCCATTGATGAGGGAGTAGCTATGAGTAAAGCTCCGGGTAGTGAGGTAGCAGGACACGCAAACGTTCTTGTTTTTCCTGATTTGGATGCGGGCAATATTGGTTATAAACTAGTACAACGTTTAGCGCATGCAGAAGCTTATGGACCAATTACGCAAGGAATTGCAAAACCTATTAATGATTTATCAAGAGGTTGTTCAAAAGAAGATATCGTTGGTGTCATTGCCATTACGTCTGTTCAAGTTCAAGAATAGTAGAAATCACTCTAGATAATTGATTTATTTTCTAGAGTTTTTGTTTGTTGAACTTTCTTTTTTGTGGGTTCTATGTTAAAATCATTGCGAAGAGGTGCATGTTATGAATGATACGATTGCTGCCATATCAACAGCTTTAGGAGTAGGCGCTATTTCGATTATTCGTGTTAGTGGAGAAGATAGTATTGCTATTGTGAGTAAAATATGGAAAGGGAAAGATTTGACGAAAGTACCTAGCCATACGATTCATTATGGTTTTATTTATGATCAGGAAGAGTTAATTGATGAAGTATTATTATCTATAATGAAAGCACCGAAAACATTTACCAAAGAAGATATTATTGAAATTAATTCTCATGGAGGAATTGCCACTACGAACCGCATATTAGAATTATTATTAACGAATGGATGTCGTTTAGCAGAGCCTGGTGAATTTACAAAAAGAGCTTTTTTAAATGGCAGAATTGACCTCATTGAAGCAGAAGGAGTAATGGATTTAATTTCCTCAAAAACAGATAAATCTCGTTCTTTAGCACTCTCACAAATGACAGGTGAAGTATCCAATATGATTCATCAACTGAGAACTAAAATAGCGGATGTTATTTCCAATATAGAGGTTAATATTGACTATCCAGAATATGAGGATATTGAGGTCGTAACGATAGAACAAGTAAAAGAAAATGTTACCTATATAGAAAAAGAGATTCAAAGGATATTAGCGCGTTCAGAAACAGGTTCGCTTATCAAAGAGGGAATAAAAACAGTTATTGTCGGAAAGCCAAATGTTGGAAAAAGTAGTATTTTAAACCGTTTATTAGAAGAAGAAAAGGCAATTGTAACGGATATAGCTGGAACCACGAGAGATGTTGTGGAAGGAGATATTGCTATCGATGGCATTCTTCTTCATATGATTGATACGGCTGGTATTCGTGAAACACAAGATAAAGTAGAAAGTATCGGTGTTAAAAAAAGTTTAGAATGGATTCAAAAAGCCGATTTAGTCCTCTGTGTATTTAATAATAATGAAATCTTATCCGAAGAAGAGGAAGAACTTTTAAAACAGATAGAAAAGAAAACGAGTATTATTATTGTGAATAAAAAGGATTTACCATGCCAATTACAATTACCGAAAACGGATATTCCTGTTATCAGGATGTCGGCTTTAGAAAATGATGGCATTGAGGAACTTCGTGCAGAAATCAAAAAGATTTTTCATTTAGAGCAAATAGAACAAACAGATTATACCTATTTAAGTAGTGCGAGAAGTATTTCTCTGTTAAAACAAAGTTTACAGGCACTACAAGCTGTTAAAGAGGGAATTGCGCAATCATTACCAATCGATATGATAGAAATTGACTTAAAAAATGCTTGGAATTTATTAGGTGAAATTATAGGAGAAACCTATACAGAGGAATTATTAGATGAAATGTTTAGTAGATTTTGTCTAGGAAAATAAAAGATTTTTCTCAATCAAAGGGAGTGTTTAAATGGCAAAAATATGTGAAAACTGTGGCTTTATGGCAGAAGATGATTTTCATAGTTGTCCCATGTGTGGAGCAGTATTACCAAAATCAGTGGTATCTCCATCCCCAATGATGAATTCATCTAGTGAAGGATATGCAAGCACGAATTTAAAATCTAGAGCGGTAGCTGGCTTACTAGGAATATTATTAGGGGCCTTTGGGGTTCATAATTTTTATTTAGGATATACGGCCAAAGGTTTTATCCAAATTTTAGTGACTATTTTTACCTTTGGAATGGGAGGAGTATGGGGACTTATTGAAGGTATTATGATTCTTAGTGGAACTATTCGAACGGATGGTCAAGGACGACCACTCAGAGATTAAGGATTCTTAATGGAATAAATAGATAAAAAAATTTTTTATTGTGAAAACAAAGTTTCTGTATTATAATGGGAAAAGTGAAAAAGAGGTGATTTTATGTATGAGGTAATTGTAGTAGGAGGAGGACATGCTGGATGCGAAGCTGCTTTAGCGACTGCTCGTAAAGGACATTCCACTTTGCTCGTTACTGGAAATATTCATAATATTGCTGATATGCCTTGTAATCCATCTATTGGTGGTAGTGCGAAAGGAATTGTTGTTCGTGAAATTGATGCTTTAGGTGGAGAGATGGGACGAAATGCCGATAAAAGTTTACTGCAAATGAAGATGTTGAATGTTGCGAAAGGTCCTGCTGTCCAAGCTCTTCGCGCACAAGCAGATAAAATTACGTATCCTAAAAATATGATAAAAACACTAGAAAGTACTCCTCATTTAGATATCAAAGAAGCGATGGTAGAAGACTTAATCGTAGAAAATCATATCGTAAAGGGAATTGTTCTAGAACAAGGGGAAAGAATCGAAAGTAAGTGTGTAATTTTAACAACAGGAACCTATTTAAAGGCTGATATATTAGTAGGAGATACCAGAACAAGGCAAGGTCCTCATGGAGAGAAACCAAGTAATCATTTAAGTGATCAATTAAAAGCGTATGGGTTTGATATTATTCGTTTAAAAACGGGTACTCCACAACGAATTGATAAAAATAGTATTGATTTTTCCAAGACACAAGAAGAACAAGGAGATAGAGTCTATCATACATTTAGTTTTGACAATGAAATATACTATGATATTGATTCACAAGTACCTTGTCATTTAATATATACGCAACCAAAGACCCATCAAATCATAAAAGAAAATCTACATCAATCTAGTATGTATGGAGGTCTTTCCGATATTAAAGGAGTGGGACCACGCTATTGTCCATCGATTGAAGATAAAATTGTTCGATTCGCCGATAAAGAAAGACATCAACTATTTTTAGAACCTGAAAGTTTATATTACGATGATATATATATTCAGGGATTTTCTACAAGTATGCCAAAAGATATTCAAGAACAAATGGTTCACAGTCTACCTGGATTAGAACATGCCAAAATATTGAAATATGCTTATGCCATTGAATATGATGCGATAGATGCCAAACAATTAAAACAATCATTGGAGACAAAAGTGGTTGAAAATCTATATACGGCTGGACAGATTAATGGTACCAGTGGATATGAAGAAGCTGCTTGTCAAGGATTGATGGCAGGTATTAATGCTGCTTTAAAATTGGAGGGTAAAGACCCATTAATATTAAAGAGAAATGAAGCTTATATTGGAGTTTTAATTGATGATTTAGTCACGAAAGGAATTATTGATCCATATCGATTATTAACCTCACGAGCAGAATATCGTCTTTTGTTGAGACATGATAATGCCGATTTACGATTACGGGATTATGGTTATCAAGTAGGGTTAGTCCCTGAAGAGAAATATCAGAAATTTTTACAAAAGAAAGAACGTATCAAAGAAATTGAAAATCTTCTAAAAGAGACAAAAATTACTCCTACGGATTCTACACAACAATATTTAGAGAATATCCCCACTGCTTTATTAAAGGATGGAATTACGTTATATGATTTCTTGAAGAGACCTGAAATCACTTTTGAACACATAAAACATTTTATAGATTTAAAAACAACTCCAGAAATAGAAGAACAAATCACAGTAGCTATCAAATATGAGGGATATATTGCGAAAGCAAATAAAGAAGCTTTAAAAATGGTAGATTTAGATAATAAAAAAATACCAGATGATATAAATTATGATGCCATTCATAATCTAGCCAGTGAAGCAAAGCAGAAATTAAAAAAAATTCAACCGACATCTATTGGACAAGCCCTTCGTATTAGTGGTGTTAATCCAGCAGATATTTCTCTTATTATGGTATATTTAAAGAAGGAGTATCATCATGGAAATTAAAGAATTTATCGAGGCATTAAGAATTCTTTCTATAGAGTTAACACCAAAACAACTAGAGCAGTTAGAACAGTATTATCAATTGTTAGTAGAATACAATAAAGTGATGAACTTAACTGGTATTACCGAACACAAAGAAGTATACTTGAAACATTTTTATGATAGTCTAACACTTGCTAGAGTATGTGATTTTTCTAATATATCTACTGTATGTGATGTGGGAACGGGTGCTGGTTTTCCCGGGATGGTTTTAAAAATTGTTTTTCCACATTTAAAAGTTACATTGGTAGATTCTTTACATAAAAGAATAGAATTTTTGAAAGTAGTAGCTGCACAACTAGAACTATCGTCTCTGGAAATTGTTCCTGCTCGCGCAGAGGAATATGCAAAAATTCATAGAGAAGAATTTGATATGGTAACAGCCCGTGCAGTTGCGGCTTTACCAATTTTGATGGAATACTGTATCCCGTTGGTTAAAGTAGGAGGATATTTTATTCCTATGAAAGGTTCGAATGAAGAGCAGTTTGATCATGCCCTAACGAAATTGCATTGTCATGTAGAGAAAATTGATGATTTTGTTCTTCCAATAGAAAATAGTAAAAGACAATTATATGTCATTTGTAAAGATCAAAAAACGTCCCCCCAATATCCTAGAAAATTTTCAGAGATAAAGAGAAAAAGTCTATAAATAAAAGCATGAGAAAGAAGAATGGTTTCTTCTTTTTTTTGGGAAATATTTATTTCCCAAAATGTTCTTGTATTATTTCCCAAATTATATTATAATAAAAACATAGGATAGAAAAGAGGATTACCTATGGATGAAACAAGAACAAAAGTAATAGAATTAAATCTAAATGATATATTACCTAATCGGTTCCAACCACGAATAAAATTTAATGAAGATGCTATTATAGAACTTTCAGAATCTATTAAGGAACATGGTGTTATTCAACCCATTATTGTAAGACCCATAGGTGATAAATATGAAATTATAGCAGGAGAAAGAAGATATAAAGCGAGTGTCTTAGCAGGAAAAGATACTATTCCTGCCATTATTTCTGATTTTAATGATAAAGATAGTGCAGAAATAGCTCTTATAGAAAATGTTCAAAGAAGAGATTTATCTCCTATTGAAGAAGCAATTTCTTATAAGAAAATATTGGATATGGACTATTTAACCCAAGAACAATTAGCCATTAAACTAGGAAAGAGTCAATCGGCTGTTGCCAATAAAATTCGGCTATTAAATTTATGTGATGAAGTACAAGAAGCCTTAATGGAAGATAAAATTTCAGAAAGGCATGCAAGATCATTATTAAAGTTAAAAGATGCTTCTAAACAAAGAGAAATGTTAAAAAGAATTATAGATGAGAGATTAACAGTTAGAAAAGTGGAGGAGGAGATTGAGAAAATGAATCGATTCATATCAGATACAGTTGTAGAACCAGAATCAGAAAAAAATCCAAATGCTTTTTCTCCTAATAATCCTGGATTTGTGGATGTTGATAAGATTGAGAGTCAAGCAAAGGAAATCATACCACAAAACAAGCCAGTTGATTTTAATAATTTGTTGATGTCACAAAAACCTAGTCAACCATCTCCAGTTGTTTCTCCAACGCCGACGGCGCCAAGAGAAGAAAAACCAGTGGTTGTTCCAACTGAATCTTCACAGGTATCTTTAACGGAGTTATCTCCAAAACCAGTTTCTAATCCTCAACCATTGAGTAGCAATCCTCCATCAGGAGGGGGAACCCCAAAGCCACCACAAACACCAAAACCAATGAGTGGCATGCCAACTACACCAATCATTGAGGAACCAACAATTGCTTCGACGACGATGATGGATTCTGCTTCCCCACTTGCAGGAGGACCTTCTATGATTTCTCAAAATTCCGGATACGTACCAACTAGTAGTTTTGTATTTGATAAAAATGGAGTAGTGGTAGAGGAAAAACCATTAGACATGGCAGCTTTATTAGCGACTCCATCACAAAGAGAAGCACAAGTTATGGAAGATGCTTTAAAAGAAACCGAGCCAACATCCTTTGTTTCACCAGCACCAGCAGCTCCAGCAGAAATGCCATCAATCTTCTCTTCCACTCCAGAGGCAGCTACTACTGTTGCACCGGAAAGAGTGTTCCCACCATTAGAACCACCAAAAACGGTTATGCCAGAACCATCTGTACAGCCAACGATACCTAGTATATCTGTGCAACCTCCACAACCAGAGGAGCCACCAGTAGTTACCCCTAGTGCATCTCCAGCGGTATCTGTTCCGTCTTTAGATGATATTCCATCTACCCCTATTGTAGAAAATGCTTTACCAGATATATTTATGAACTCTCATGATTCCTCTAAAGCAGAAGAACCAGAACCAATAGAACCACCAGAGCTTGTCATGCCAGAAGTAGTAGAACCCGCACCAGTAGAGACAAAGCCTGAAGAAAAAACAGATATTCAGCCAATTATTATTACGGATTATAACAAACAGTATGATCCAGTATTACCTCCATCTTCTAAACCAGCAGAAGTAGTTGATTTTAGAAAAGTTATTAATTTGATTCGAGATACTGGAGATCAAATAGAAGATTGGGGTTATACGATTGATTTAGAAGAAATTGATTTGGAAAACGAATATCAAGTGATTTTCAAGATTAATAAAGGTTAGAAGAATTTTACTTTTAACCTTTTTATTTGACAAGAAAACTAAAATATGGTAGAGTAAGATACCGTTTGGGGGGAAATAGTGTGGATATGGAACATTTACGTTTATCAGATGGCTGGCTTGATTTAGATTCTTTCGCACCAGTTACTAGTACCAAACAATTTGTCTTTGACTATCAACAGAACAAGTATTATTTTAAACGTATTAAGAATTGGTATTCTTGTTATCATGAATTATTGGCAGAGGAATTAGCGAAAGATTATGGTATTCCTTGTGTTCATTATGATTTAGCGGTTGTTCATAATTTTATGGGGTTTGTTAGTGAGCATGCTTTTCATGATGGGGCGAAAGTAGTATCTTTAGATGACATATTAGCGCGTGCTTATCCATTCCTTTCTTGGAATGAACGAAGAGTGTACAATAATTTTGAGGATGTTGGAAAAGCCTTTTCCATTTATTATCACAATCCACAAGTAGAACAAGAATTAATGCGTCAATTTACAAATATTTTTTTCTTTGATATTTTCATAGCGAATATCGATAGACATGAAAAGAATTTATTTGTAGAGGAACGAGATGGTAATGTTTCTTTTGCTCGATTACTTGATAATGAATTGATGTTAGACGAATTTTGTTTAAGTTATGGAGTATATCGCATTGGCATTGACCATCAAGATGCTCAATCTTTAATGAATCCATTCGTGATTCCAGAGGGAGAAAATTTTTTAGAAAAATATTTAAGAAATTGTTCTATGGAGGATTATCAATTATTTTTAGATAAATTATGGATTATTTCGGAAGAAAATGTTCAATCAGCTTTAGAACGTGTTTCCAAAAGAATTCATGCACCACTACAATCTACGATTGAAAAAGAAATTCTAATTGGATTTAGAAGAAATCGTCAGATGATAGAACAGGTATTACAGAAAACAAAAAAGGTATATCAAAAAGGGGGAAAAATAGATGAATAAAGTGGCTATCTTTACGGATTCTCATGCCTTGTTAGAACCAACGCAAGCGATTCTTGAAGATATTCAAAAGAGGAATATTACACAGATTTATTCCTTAGGGGATAATATTGGCGTTGGTCCTAATCCAAGCGAAGTGATGGATTTACTAGAAGAATATGGTATTATTTCTTTAGCAGGAAATTCTGAAGAGTATGTGACATTAGGATATCAGCCTTTTCGTAGTTATTTTCATAGTGAGAAACAAAAAAGTTTACAATGGACGTTATCGCAATTAAGTGATCATCAAAAATATCAAATATCGTTATATCCACATTCTATTGAATTATGTATGGGTCATAAAAAAATCGGATTGTGTCATTTTGCGAATGATGTGAGAATTGATTTTGGCGTAAGAAGTACATGGTCCTATCAAAGTCGTATTCGTGAAGGAAAACCAGGTTATTCACAATTTTCTTATACGAATAGTATAGAACAATTAAAAGAGATTAAACAAATGCTAAGTAGTTATGATGAAACAGATGATTTTATGAAAGGATATTTGTCTTATCAACAAGATGCTTTATTTGGTGGAAAAAAAGTAGATCAATTTGATGCCATTATTCAAGGACATGTTCATTTTAAACTCTATGAGAGAAGTCTTCGGACGGAATATTATACGATACGAGCAGCAGGAATGGCCTATGAAAAAAATGAGGAAGATAAAGCATCCTATGTCATGTTAACAGAGACAAAAAAAGGATATTCTCTAGAGGAAGTTTTAGTACCTTATGATAGAGAGAAGATGTTGTCATCTATTGCCAGCAGTACTTCTCCTGACTATATGATTAAAAAATTTGTCAATATGCCAACTGACTATAAGAGTTATCGATAAGATAACTTTTTTGTTAAAAAAATAGTGTACAGGTAGTATATGTCTATCATACACAAAATGAAACTGAATCCTCAAAAAAAATCAATAAAAATGTTTTGGATAGGTTGATAAAATGGAATTATTATAATATAATGAAAAAGAATTTAAGGTGTTGATAATGAAGAAAACGGTAAGGAAAATACTTATTATTTCCAAGTATGTTTTTGTTTATTGTAGTTTATTATTTATAGGAGGAATGATTGGTTTTTATGGTTCTCGTCTCATTCATTTTTACCGACTAGAACAAAAAAAGGATTCTAGTTCTTCTACGATATATGAATACCTAACTCGAGAAGATCATTTGATGAAACAAAAATTGATTAAAGATAAGGAATCTTATCGATATCCATTAGATGCTGATAACAATTATATCTATTTTTGTGGTTTTTATTATAGAATTTTATATTTTAATGAAAAAAGTATTTATGCTATTATAGAGAAATCCGTTACAAATTTAAAGTATGGGTCTTCTTCTCAATATCAAGAATCGAATGTAAAAACATGGTTAGAAAATGTCTTTTTAGCGAATTTAAAAGAGGAATATTTAAATGGTGAGAAAGTTACACTATTAGATAAAGAAACTTATTCTAAGATTGGAGCGAAAGATAGTTTTGTATTAGAGCAGGATTTTTGGGCATTAGATGGAGAAAATGCTTTAATTATTACAGAGCAAGGAGATGTTCAAAAAACAGAATCCTATGCAGACTTTTTAGCTGTCAAACCAGTTGTTATATTTGATAGCGAGAATTTTTATATCGATGGCGATGGAACCTATGAAAATCCATATCTTTTTGAGAATACAGTAGCAGAGACATTAGAAGATGTATATGTGGGAGAATATATTGAATATAACAGTAATGTATGGAGAGTTATTGAAAAAAACGAAAATGGAGTTAAAGTGTTAAGTGTTTCCCCAATCGAAAAACAATTGCCATTCTCATCTAATTCTAATGCATATTCCACAAGTGATAAAAAGGGATTGGGGTATTATCTGAATCATGATTATCTTGAAGGTTTCAACAAAGATGATTTGGTGTCTAGTAAATGGGATACCGGCGAATATGTAATGGATTATCAAGATACCAAAAATACCAATGTGAAAGCATATGTGGGAGCATTAAAAGTAGGGGATTATTTCACTATGGATGTACCAAATAGTTACTTATTGTCAAAGAGTGGCAATTATATCTATTCGATGAATGAAGAAAACAAATTAACAGCGAATGAGGGAAAGAAAGCATTGGATATTTATCCTGTCCTTGTACTACGAAAAGATTTAATGATTCATAGTGGAGTTGGATATGTGGATAGTCCTTATGTGGTAGGTGATTAGATGAAAGAACAAAAAGAGAAAATAGAATCCCCTAAAAAGGAACAGAAACCAAAGAGAAAAAGTGTTTCTAAAACTTCTACTTTATTGAAAAAAACTAAAAAAGCGAAAGAATCAAAATCAGAATCCATATCCAAGAAAAAATCAATTACAAAGGAACATAAGGATATCGCTTCTAAAAAAGAACCGAAACTATCTAGTAGAACTACTGTTTGTAAGAAAAAAAAGAAGGATTCTGTTAAAAAGGAAAGTGTACCTAACGAACACGAACAACAGGATAAAAAAAGAAAAAAGAAAAAGAAAAAATTATCCCTTTGGGTGGTTTTCCTTTGTTTCATATTAGATCTTGGTGCGATTGGTTGTTTAGTGTTAGCGTATGGTCCCAATGAAGAATTTAAAAATTTTCTGATTACAACGGCTATGTCAACTATGAATCATAAGTATTTAGCGCGAATGATTTATGATGAGGATACCATTCAACAGGTACTGAAAGAAAATACTATTATTGAAGTAAATGAAGAGACCAATACCGATGAAATTGTCATTGGTAATTATGAAACACACAATTATGAATCCGAATATGAAGAACAAATTTTGAAAAAAGACGAGGGGAATAATCTTTATAAAATTATTCACTTTCAAGAAGATGGATGTACGTTTTATATAGCTGTTATTTATGAACCTTCACGAATTCATTTAGTGAACTCTCAATATCTTGGAAGAAGAGGAGAAACGATTCGTGAGATTGCCAAAAAGAATGATGCTATTTTAGCGATGAATGCAAGTGGGTTTGAAGATCCAGGTGGAATGGGAAATGGTGCTAGACCTACAGGAGTCGTCATTAAAGATGGTAAAATTGTTTGGAAAGGTAAGAATACCCATTGGATTAGTGGACTCATTGGATTTAATAAAGAACATAAACTAGTATTAACTAAGGAAAATGCCACTACTGCGATTAAAAATGGAATGGTAGATGCCATTTCCTTTGGACCATTCTTAATTGTGAATGGAAAACCAATTCAAGGAAAATCTAGTCAAAAACATCCAAGAAGTGTTATTGCTCAACGAAAAGATGGTATTGTCCTTTTTGTGATAATAGATGGAAATGGGAATAAATATGGCTATCGTGGAGGAGCTACCTATACAAAAGTAGTAGAAGTATTACAACGATATAATGTATATACAGCAGCAAACCTAGATGGTGGTGCTTCTAGTATATTGATAGAAAACAATAAAATTGTGAACCATCCAGTTGCTTACTCTTCCACTGGAGAAAGAGATCATCCAAATGCATGGATAGTCAAATAAAATACTAGATTTGTCTAGTATTTTTTTGTATAATAATCTTTCGTGATGAACTATGGACAAAAAGGAATTAGAAAAAGTGAGAACTTTTCATCAAGTAGCATTTTCTTGGTGGAAAAATCAAAGTCTTTTAAATTCGTCTCCTAAAAAAAGGAAAGAACTCTTAGAAGAATATTCTTTGGTATTACAAGAGGAAGACAATCTTCTTCAATTTTTAGAGGAACATTATGAAAGAATGGATGCTTTAGAAGTAACTTTGTTTTTAAACGATTTCTTTTCTTTAGAGGAAAAAACATTTGCGTATTATAAATCTTGTTTCCAGAATCAAAATGGAACCCGCCATTTTCAATTATTAACAGAGCAAGATGATTTTCGCATTCGTTTACAAAGCCTTTTATTGACAATCTTAGATGTTATATCTTATTTAAATTATCCAAATGAATTTTGGAAATATATTCAACCGCGAATCTCTCTTAGAGATAGTCATATAGAAGAACATCAATTTTTTTATTTGGTGAATATAAAGTGTGATCAAGAGAACCGAGTAATTGACATGCATGTAGGAGTTCCTGTTGTTGTCAATTTAAAAACAGCTTTAATTAATATTCATGAGTTTCGTCATGCTTATGACTTATATCAGTTACTAGGTACGCCTCTTTTGAAAGAGGAGGAAGAGTATGAGAAAGATGCGAAAGAAGAAGAAAAAAAGTTTATCAAAGAATGTTTCTTTTCCAAGAACAAATCCTTAGAATAATCTGCTAGAATAGATGAACAATAAAGAATAAGGGATGATTTGTGTTCTATAAAAATCCATGCTAAAATAAAGCAAGAACAGGAGGCAATTATGTTTCAATTAGTCTCAAAGTATGAACCTAGTGGCGATCAACCGAAAGCCATTGAAGAACTAGTCAAAGGAATTCAAGAAGGAAAAAAAGATCAAGTATTATTAGGAGCAACTGGTACGGGAAAAACTTTTACGATAGCAAATGTAATTGCTCAAGTTGACCGACCAACTCTCGTTTTAGCGCATAACAAAACTTTAGCAGGACAACTTTATGCAGAGTTTAAAGAGTTGTTTCCGAATAATCATGTTTGTTATTTTGTTTCTTATTATGATTATTATCAGCCAGAGGCCTATGTAGCAAAAACAGATACTTATATTGAAAAGGATGCCGCTATTAATGATGAAATTGATGAATTGCGTCATGCTGCAACAAGTGCATTATTAAATAATCGAGATGTTATTGTCGTTGCATCCGTATCTTGTATCTATGGAATTGGTGACCGAGAAGATTATGCTGACAAGATGCTTACGTTAAATGAAGGCGATGCCATTGAGAGAGATGATGTGATTGAAAAACTCATTTCTATGTTATATGAACGGAATAATCTTGATTTTAAAAGAGGGACATTCCGAGCCAAAGGCGATGTTTTAGAAATTATTCCTTCCAATGAACATGCGAAAGGAATTCGCGTAGAGTTTTTTGGCGATGAAATTGAAAGAATTAGTGAATTTGATGTCGTAACAGGTGCTATTTTAACTGACAAGAAGACAGTCAGTATTTTTCCGGCTAGTCACTTTGTAACGGCTGATTGGAAACTAAAGAAAGCAATCGAAAATATTCGAATAGAATTAAAAGAACAATTGGAAAAGTTTAAACAGGAAAATAAGTTATTAGAATATCAACGTTTAGAAGAGAGAACCAATTATGATATGGAAATGTTGGAAGAAACTGGTTTTTGTCGTGGAATTGAAAATTATTCTCGTCATATAGCATTGAAACAACCAGGAGAGACCCCATCGACATTAATTGATTTCTTTCCAGATGACTTTTTATTAGTAATAGATGAATCCCATGTAACGGTTCCGCAAATAAGAGGAATGTATAATGGAGATAGAGCTAGAAAAGAAGTACTAGTGGAATATGGATTTCGTCTACCGAGTGCTTTAGATAATCGTCCTTTAATGTTCGATGAATTTGAAAGTAAAATGAATCAAGTTATCTATATATCAGCAACCCCTGGAGATTATGAATTGGAGAAAAGTAATGGGGTGATTGAACAGATTATTCGCCCAACGGGATTATTGGATCCTAAAATTACAGTTCATCCTACGAAAGGACAAATTGATGATCTCGTTGAACAAATTTATGCTTGTAAAGAGAAGAATGCTAGAGTATTAGTTACTACTCTTACGATTCGGATGGCAGAGGAATTAACGAACTATTTAAAAAAATTAGATATAAAAGTTGCCTATTTGCATTCTGAAGTAAAGACTTTGGAACGGATGCAGATTATTCGGGATTTACGATTAGGAAAATATGATGTATTAGTAGGAATTAACTTATTGCGAGAGGGAATTGATATTCCAGAAGTAGAGTTAGTAGCGATTATGGATGCAGATAAACAAGGATTTTTACGTAGTGATCGAAGTTTGATTCAAACGGTTGGTAGAGCAGCCAGAAATCAAGATGGACGTGTTATTATGTATGCGGATGAGATTAGCGAATCCATGAAAAAAGCAATATCTGAAACAGAACGAAGGAGAACGATTCAAGAAAAATATAATGAGGAGCATCATATTGTACCGAAAACTATCATAAAAGAAATAAGAGAAACGATTGCTAATAATAAGGAAAGTAAGAAAGAAACACCTAAGATGAGTAAGAAAGAAAAGAATGATTTAGCAATCCGTATTGAGGCAGAAATGAAAGAGGCTGCTAAAAATCTTGACTTTGAAAGAGCAATGGAATTACGAGATGCTTTATTTGAATTACAAAGTGAATGATGATATAATGAATGAGGAGATGAACTCATGAAACAGAAAGTTTTGAAAGAACTTCCTATCCATAAACCACAGATTAATAAGTTTTTAGATTGGTTTATTCATGTTGTTGGTTATACATTAGTGTTGATTACGGTATCTATTATTTTTAAAGAAACGGTCTATATCGATAATGAATTTTTTGGATTATGGGGATTACTAGCAGTGATTATTATCTTTATTCTAAATCGTACGGTAAAACCACTTTTATTCTGGTTAACCTTACCATTAACAGGATTAACGTTAGGTCTTTTTTATCCCATTATTAATGTCATTGTCTTATACTTAACGGATTTTCTTTTGTTTGACCATTTTCAAATTCAGGGCTTTTTCATGATTTTTTTAGTATCCATTATCATTTCTATTATGAATGCGATTATGGATAACGTTATTATTGATACATTTTTGAAAGGAATTAAGAAATGAACAGAGTCTTTTTATCCATTGGACCAATTACGATTTATTGGTATTCCTTTTTGATTTTATTAGCATTTGCACTCGGTTATTTTTTAACGTACCGAGAATGTAAAAAAGAAAAAATGTCTCTTACGTTTTTAAGTGATTATTTTTTCTATTTAGTACCTATTGTCATTCTGGGAGCAAGAATATATTATGTCATTTTTGAATGGTCTAATTATGTCAATGATCCTCTTTCTATCGTTGCGATTTGGGAGGGAGGTCTCGCTATCCATGGTGGTTTGATTGCCGGTATCTTATTTACACTTTACTATACGAAAAAACATCATGTTTCTGTAATCAAATTATTGGATATGGTATCTCCTGTTGTCATTCTTGGTCAAGCGATTGGTAGATGGGGAAATTTCTTTAATGGAGAGGCTTATGGACCTGAAGTTCTAAGATCCGTATTAGAGGGATATCATTTGCCTACTTTTGTCATTGATGGTATGTATATTGGAGGTACATATTATCATCCTACTTTTTTCTATGAATCCATCGCTTGTTTGATAGGTTTTATATTGATTCTATGGATTCGCTCTCGTAAAAAAGTACATCTTGGTGTCTCTAGTTCTCTTTATTTTTGTATCTATGGAGCGACTCGTTTCTTTATAGAGGCTTTGCGTCAAGATAGTTTAATGCTAGGAGGCTTAAAAGTAGCGCAACTCGTTTCTGTTTTGATGGTTCTTGTTGGATTAGCGTGGTTGAATTTTGCGATTCGTTCGGATAAATATTATCATAGAAAGGAAATCGTTTATGAATAAAAAGGTAGTGGTACTAGGAGGAGGTTCTGGACTTTCTTCTCTTCTACGTAGTTTAAAACAGTACCCCATAGATATTACAGCAATTGTATCAGTCTGTGATGATGGAGGTAGTACTGGCGTTTTGAGAGAGGAATTTAATATTCCAGCAGTAGGAGATATTCGTAAAGTGTTAATCGCACTGTCAGAAACAGAACCATTGGTGTTTGATTTATTTGATTATCGTTTTCAGACAACGAGTGATTTAGATGGGCATGCTGTTGGAAATTTATTATTAACAGCGATGAAAAATATTACTGGCAATTTATCCGATGGTATAGAGGCTTTGAGTAAAGTATTAAATTTAAAAGGAAAAGTAGTTCCTTTAACAGAAGATAGTGTCGTTTTAATGGCTGAGATGGAAGATGGAGACATCGTCGAGGGAGAACATCATATTACAGTTGACAAAAGAAAAATTAAACGTGTTTTTTATAAAGAAAATCCTACTCCTACGTTAGGTGCTTTAAAGGCCATTGAAGAGGCCGATTTAATTATTCTTAGTATGGGCAGTTTGTTTACGAGTATTATTCCTAATTTAATATGTGATAAAATTGTTTCTGCTATCGAAAATAGTCCCGCAAAAATTATGTACATTTGTAATATTGTCACCCAACCAGGAGAAACAGATAATTTTACTGTGACAGATCACGTAGAAATGTTAAATCAGTATTTAGGTAAGAGAAAAGTAGACGTTGTGATTGCTAATAACGGACCTATTCATCCTGATTTAGCGCATAAATATGAGACATTAGAAAGAAAAGATCCGGTACGTTATGACGTTGAAAACTTTAAAAAAATGGATAATCAAGTGATTGGTGATGATTTAGTAACCGTTTCTCATAATATGCTTCGTCATAATGAAGTAAAATTGGGATTTCACGTTTTTTCCTATTTAATGCAATTGTAGGTGATAACATGTCTTTTACTAGTACAGTAAAAAATGAAGTAAGTAAGTTAGAATTTGGAAAAATAGAGAGTATAGCCGAGTTATCGGCTTTTCTTAAAAATAATGCCATGATTGATCAAAAAATCAAAATTACAACAGAAAATGCCTCAGTAGCGAGACATATTTTTCATTTCCTAAAAGATGTATATGGAATAATTCCGCAAATTACAGTTCGTCAAGGTTATAATTACAATAAGAATTACTATTATATCTTAGAAGTTTCCCATCAGATTTTCCAAATTCAAAAAGATTTATGTCTAGATAAGGAAATTCCCGATCATTACCTAATTGATGATGATGATACGAAAAGAGCTTATTTACGGGGACTCTTTTTAGCGACAGGAAGTATTAATGATCCTAAAAAATCTAGATATCATTTAGAATTTTTTGTAGAACAAGAACAGTATGCGAATTTCTGTTCATCCTTATTGAATGAGTATGGGCTCAATAGTAAGGTCTTAAAGAAAGATAACCGTTATATGATCTATGTCAAAGAGGCAGAAAAAATAGGGGATTTTCTCCGTATGATTCAAGCCATTCAAGCCTTATTTTACTTTGAAGATATTCGGATTTATCGCGATCATAAAAATATGACGAATCGTCTCAATAACTGTGAACAAGCGAACGTAGATAAAATTGTGGAAACGGCTTCTCAACAAGTCAAAGATATTGAACTAATTGAGCAACATGGTGGATTAGGGTTACTAGGAGAAAAAGAACAATTAGTAGCAATTTATCGATTAAAATATAAAGAGGCATCTCTATTAGAATTAAGTGAAATTATCAGTATGGAGACGAATGAAAAAATTACGAAATCAGGAATTCATCATCGTTTTCGGAAAATTAAGGAATTAGCAGCTCGTATTCGTGAAAAAAATCAGTCCTAAAGAAATATCGCTTTTGCCTATTTCTTTTTTTCTTGTACATTGTGAAATCATGGGTTTTATAGTATAATAGTACTACTGGGGTGATAGAATGGAAACATTGTTTCAAAAGTTAACTGAAGTTTTATCAAAGTATCAAACAATTATTATTATGTCTCATCAAAACCCTGATTTGGATGCGATTGGTTCTTCGATGGGGTTGAGTCAAATTTTAACAGAAATGGGAAAAAAAAGTTATATACTACTCCATACGAAAGATAAAAAAGAGTATAATAGTTCCGTGCAGCAAGCATTAGAAAAAGTTCATACTGTAGAATTTTTATATCCCGAGACTCTTTCAAAGAAAATTGGTGAAGATACGGTGTTGATTGTACTAGATGTCCATCAAAAAGAGAGAGTAGAATATCCCGAGATTTTTGATCTTGTTTCAAATGTAATTGTTTTAGATCACCATATAAAGAGTAATTCTTATATCAAAGATACAGAATTATTCTACATTGATTCGACAATGTCTAGTATGGTAGAACTCATTTCTCACTACGCGAAATATTGTGGAGTGAATTTAAGTGTCATTGTCTCTACTATTATGTTAGCAGGAATGGAAATTGATACGAACGGATTTAACTTAAAGACCACTGAAAAGACTTTTGAAGTGGCAGCATTCTTAACTAGTATGGGTGCGGATAGTGTGTTAAAACAAACACTTTTGAAAGAAAGTAAAGATGAATTTTTAAGAAGAGCAGATTTTATCAAAAGTAGTTTTGTATTTCATAAAAATATTGGTATGTGTGTATTACCAACTCCTAATTGTAAAAAAGAGGAGTTAGCAGAAGTAGCGGAAGAACTTTTAAATTTTGAATATATTGAAGCGACATTTGCTATTGGACAACTGAATGAAAATACAGTAGGAGTGAGTGCTCGTTCTATGGGAGATATCAATGTTTGTGATGTGATGAAAGCTATGGGTGGTGGTGGACATATCACCAATGCTGCTTGTGAAGTACAAGATAAAACAGTGAAAGAAGTAGAACGGAAATTAAAAAATATATTGGGGGAATTGCTATGAAAATTATTTTATTAGAAGATGTTAGAAAACAAGGAAAAAAGGGAGATATTTTAGAAGTAAAAGATGGTTATGGTGCATTTTTAATTAAGAATAAACAAGCTGTAGTAGCTTCTAAAGTTGGTGTTGATCGTTTAGAAAAAGAAAATTTAGCGAAACAAAAAGAGGAAGAGAAAATTTATCAAGAAGCTCTTCAATTGAAAGAGAAATTGTCTAAAGTAGAATTGAAGTTTTCTGTTAAAACAGGAGCAATGGATAAAGTATTTGGTAGCGTTAGTCCAAAACAAATTGCGGATGCCTTGAAGGAAAAAGGATATGCTATCGATAAAAAACAAGTAAAAGAAAAAGAACCTCTATCTACGTTAGGATATCATCAAGTAGAAATTGAACTACATAAGAAAGTTCATGCGGTTGTGCGAGTTAATCTAGAAAAGTGAGGCGAAGAAAATGAATGAAAAAACAATCCCTCATAATCTAGAAGCAGAACAATCCGTAATAGGATCTATGTTTTTAACTAAAAAAGCCCTTCAAAAGGGATTAGAACTTTTATTGCCAGAAGATTTTTATTTAGATTCTCATCAAAAAATTTTTACGGTTATGAAAACGATTGATGAAGAAAAAAGACCAGTAGATATTACGACGGTATCTGAAGAATTAAATCATCGTGGTTGGTTGAAACAAATAGGAGATATTGAATATTTAGCGGAAGTTATCAATAGTGTACCGACAACCGCTAATATAGATGAATATATTAATATTGTATCAGAGAAATCTCTTCTTAGAAAATTGATTGATGAAGCTACTTCCATTGTCCAAGATAGTTATCATATTGGCAGTAATATTGGAGATTTCTTATATCAATCCCAAAAGAAAATTGCGGATGTATCGCAAGGTCTTAGGGGGTCTGAATTCAAAAATATTCAGACTGTGTTAACAAAGGCGCAATCAGATTTAGAGACTTTAGCGTCTCATAAGGGAGAGATTACTGGGATTGCTAGTGGATTTTATGATCTTGATAAGATTACCTCTGGTTTTCATCCTCACGAATTAATTATTATTGCTGCTCGTCCAGGACAAGGAAAAACAGCTATTGCTTTAAATATGGCAACGAATATTGCTATACATTCTAATAAGACAGTAGCCATTTTTAATATGGAGATGGGAGCAGAGCAATTAGTAACGAGAATGCTTTCTTCTGTCGGTCAAATTGATGGTAATAAATTGCGTACGGGAGCTTTGGAACATAGTGATTGGAAACGTGTGAATGAAGCAATTAGTAGATTATCGAATACCAAATTATTTATTGATGATACAGCAGGTCAATCTGTCGCAGATATTCGTTCTAAGTGTCGTCGTTTAAAAAGTTCTCCAGATGGATTAGATATCGTTATTATCGACTATTTAACCCTTATTCAGAGTGCGAATAGAGGCGGTAGTACAGGTCAAAATAGACAACAAGAAGTAGCGGATATTTCTCGTGCATTAAAGACAATGGCTATGGAATTAGATGTTCCAGTTATTGCTTTATCTCAGTTATCGAGAGGTATTGAACAACGTACAGATAAAAAGCCAATGTTAAGTGATTTGAGGGAATCTGGAGCGATTGAACAGGATGCGGATATTGTAGCATTCCTCCACTGTCCAGATGATCAAATCGAAAAAGAAGATAGTTTAATTGAACTAGTTATCAGAAAACATCGTAATGGTCCACTAAAAGATATTCCTCTTTTATTTCAAAGACCAACTAGTACATTTGTGAATGTTGCCAATAGTACGGCAACAGAAGAATAGGTGATTTTGTGAAAAAATATGGAATGATACTGGGTATTATTTTGCTAAGTATGATTACGTTTGGGTTACAGTTTCAGTACCAAAAGACATACCAACCACATACCTATTATCAAGTATATTTGGATGATTCGGTAATTGGTATGATTGAATCTGAGGATGAACTAGAACAGTATGTTAGTAAACAAGGAACTCTCATCAAAAACCAAGTCATGGTTTATCAAGATCAATTAGCGATTTTACACCAAGTGGATTCTATGATAGAAAAATTAAAGAAAAATGATGATAAAGAACGTTATCAATTGATGATTGATTACTATCATCAATTGATGTCATTAGTAGATGAAAATGGTCAGTTTGAAGAAAAAGACCATGATACAATTATGGAATTAGTATCTTTTTTTGCTATTAATGAATTAGATGTAGGAGAGAATCGTTTTTGGAACTATGAAGCAATTAAGAAGCAAATAGAAGATGCATTACAATCCCAAAAACAGAGTTTGATTGAGTACATTGAGAACAATCAAACCTCCCTATCTTTGACAGAAACAGAAACCTACTATTTGGAAAATTATCAAAAGCAACAATTAGGAGATATTTCCTATATCAAACAAAAATATATGGAAGATTACGTAAAAACAAATGAAGTATATTTGTATGCGGATAATGTATATAATCCAGTAGGAATTTATGTAGAAAAAATGAATACTTATCAAGCCAATCTTTCTTCTGTAGAAGAGGTTTACCAAAAGATTGTAAAAGAAAAACCTTGTACGATTGAGGGATACCAATTTCGAATTAAGAAAGATAATGGAACAGTTTCTAAATACTCTATTGTAGGAGCCTATCTATTAGAGGATTATGAGACTCTTACGAATACCGATTCCGATGATGTTATCATTTTTGTAACTGATAAGAAAGTATTTGAAGATGCTATTCGGAAACTAGAAGCTATCTTCGTAGGAACAGAACAGTTAGAAAAGTATAATAAGGGAACTCAAGAAGAAATTGTGGAAACGGGTACTCGAATCGATGATGTCTACGTAGCAGAGGATATTACCATTAAGAAAACAAATATATCCGTTGGTGAACAAATTTATAATGATGCTGATGAACTTTCGAGTTTCTTACTTTATGGTGGTGAAAAGAAAGAAAAAACAGTTTATGCTTCCGCAACTGACAACATTCTTTCTCTTACCTACAAGTATGGTATTAGTACAGAGGAGTTTTTCCTTTCTAATCCTTCCTTTACCAGTGTGAATAATTTGTTCTATGAAAATCAACCAATTGTCATTGCTGAGACAAATCCACAAATTAGTATTGTTGTCGAACAGTATACAGTAGAAGATAAAGATATTGATTATGTCAAAATAGAGGAACCAGATAAGAATTTAAATGATGGAATGCGAATTCTTTCTCAAAAAGGTGTCAATGGAAAATCGAGAGTGTCTCAAAATGTACGTCGTGTGAATGGCGCTATTACGTACGTAAAACCTGTTAGTACCGTCGTTTTAAAGGAACCTAAAAATGAGATTACGAGAGTAGGAACGAAAATTATCGATGGTGTCGGAAGTTTGTCTTCTTGGTACTGGCCTACGAAATCAGGATATACGTTATCATCTTATTATGGATGGAGACCAGACCCATTTGGTTCAGGAAAACGTGTTTTACATTCTGGTTTGGATATTGCTGGAACAGGTATGGGTTCACCAGTTTATGCAACGAATAATGGTACTATTATGACAATCAAAGATGATGGAAAAGTAGGATATGGAAAACACATTATCATCAATCATAACAATGGATATTATTCTCTTTATGGGCATATGAGTCGATTTGCAGAAGGTATTCATGAAGGTGTTAAAGTATCGCGTGGACAAACGATTGGATATGTAGGATGTACAGGTGCTTGTACGGGACCTCATCTTCATTTTGAGATTAGAACTTGTGCGGGAAGAAATTGTGTCACGAATCCTCTTCCTTATTTGAGGAAATAATATGAAGTGTTGTGTATTAGCGAGTGGTAGTAAAGGAAATTGTACTTACGTTGAGACAAAGAATCATCGCATTCTCATTGATATTGGAATTACTTGTATCAATGTAGAGAGAAGATTGCGTGCAAGAGGTGTTGAACCAGATAGTATTGATATGGTGCTCATTACTCATGCTCATGTCGATCACGTGAGTGGACTACCAGTCTTTTTGAAAAAATATCATCCAACTGTTTATATTACCGAAAAGATTGAACGAGAAGCCCATTTAGAACTAAGTAATCCTATCTATATAGATACTTCTGCCAAGGTAGATTCGATGACAATCCATGTTATCAAAACTTCTCATGATGTAGAAGATTCTAATGGCTATCTTATTGAAGAGGATGGAAAATCGGTTGTCTATATCACTGATACCGGTTATGTTCATGAGAAATATCATTCTTTGTTAAAAAATCGAACTGTCTATGTTTTTGAAAGTAATCATAATGTAGAAAAATTAATGAATAATCCCAATTATCCACACCAAACTAAAATGAGAATATTAAGTGATCAAGGACACTTGTCTAATGAAGATTCCGCTTATTATTTATCTAAATTTATAGGCGAAGATACAAAAGTGGTTGTGTTAGCGCATTTAAGTGAACAGAATAATACTCCTGATTTAGCACTTACTTCTCTTCAGAAGGAGTTACATGACCATAATATCTCTTTTTCCAATATTGTCATTGCTTCTCAAAAAGAAGCTACGGAGATGTTCTTATTATGATAAAAATTATTTGTGTGGGTAAAATAAAAGAAGAATATTGGAAAAATGCTATCAAAGAATATGAAAAACGATTATCGAAATATACCAAATTGGAAATTATTGAATGTAACGATTATAGTGGAATGGAAATTCCCGTTATCTTAGAAAAAGAAAAGGAAGAGATTGAAAGACATCTTTCTTTAAAAGATTATGTCATTACATTAGAAATTGAGGGAGAAGAGTTAGATTCTATTGCTTTTCAACAGAAATTAGAACGATTATCTGGACATTATGCCAATATTACGTTTATTATTGGAGGCTCTTACGGACTTCATCCAACTTTAAAGCACAATGCTCACTATGCTTTGTCATTTTCAAAATTAACCTTTCCCCATCAATTATTTCGCGTATTGTTGTTAGAACAAATTTATCGTGCATATAAGATTCAAAATCATGAATCTTATCATAAATAAAAAGGAGGTAACTATGGCAAAAATTTGTCCTTATTGTGGAAATACTATGGAAGACTATCACTTAGTATGTGCGAATTGTGGTGGTCCGTATCCTAATCAAAATGGTACATCTCCTATGAATTCACAGCCTATGTATCATGGATCAGCACCTATGAGTTCACAACCTATCTATAATGGGCAACCTTATAATCCTTATGTACGCCCTGTAGATATGAATGTAGGTTGGGGATGGGTTGTTTTAGGATTTTTTATCCCTATTGCTGGTTGGATTTTGTATGCTGTTTTTATGCATACGAAACCAAATACGGCTAAGTATGCTGGTATAGCAGGAATTATTGGTTTTATTGTCAATTGCATTATCCTTGCTCTAGAATAATGAAAAAAATATGAATTTTCATATTTTTTTTGTATAAAAAGTTATTAAATAGTCCAACATAGAGTAGGTGATAAAATGAAAAAGATACTTTTTTTAATAGCAATTATTAGTTTTTATTTCATGATGGGAAAGGTAGTTTCAGATACCCAAATGATTCCTAAAGAAGCAATCCGTATTCGTGTTATTGGCAATAGCAATGAAGAACGTGATCAACAATTAAAACTCTCTATCAAGGACGAATTAGAACAATATTACTACCATCAGTTAAAGGATGTCAAAGGAGTTTCTAATGCATCTGCTGTGATTGAACGTAGTTTACCGACGGTAGAAAAATTAATCGCCAATCAACTAGGAAATCAAGATTTTTCGATTCATTACGGTATGAACTATTTTCCCCAAAAAGAGTATAAAGGAATTACTTATGATGAGGGTTATTATCAATCGTTAGTAGTAACGTTAGGAAGTGGCAATGGTAAGAACTGGTGGTGTGTATTATTTCCTCCGCTATGCTTATTAGAAAATAATCAAATGGAAGAAGTAGAATATCGGTCTTTAGTAGCAGATATGATTGAAAAATATTTTTAGTATAAATATTCGTATTTCTTAGTAAACTGTTATAGGTGATACTGTGGAAATACTATCAATCATCTTAGTATCCATATCGCTTAGTATGGATGCTTTTTCTTTAGCGCTTGCTTATGGAACATTAGAATTAGACTCCATAGTTTGTAAAAAACTTTCTCTCACCGTTGGTATTTTTCATTTTCTAATGCCAGTACTAGGAATGGGTGTCAAGTATTATCTAGTAGAATATTCTCATTTATCTCTCCATTTTGTTACCTTTATTATTTATTTATATTTAGGAATTATGCTTCTATTAGAATTGAAAGAAGAACGAACCGTTTCTCGATTGACTACTATTCGTGACATTGTTCTCTTTAGTTTGGCAGTCAGTTTAGACAGTTTTACAGTTGGTATTGCTCTTTCTACTTTTACTTTGGTAGCACCATTCTCGTTCGCTCTTTTTAGTAGTTTTTTTACCTATTTAGGATTAAAGATTGGTAAGAAAATGTATCAATATTTTGGAAAAATAGCAATCGTTCTAGGTGGTTTATTTTTTCTTATTCTCGCTTTTTTACACCTCTAATACTGTCAAATAGTTGACAGTATTTTTCATATTCTTTTTAAAATTCTTGCTTTCTATTGTGTTCAATAATATACTATAGTTAGGTGATAATATGTTAGAAAATATGACTAGAATGTTACAGGAAGCAAAAGAACATAAATACGCAGTAGCGCAATTTAATATCAATAATCTAGAATGGACTCGGTTTATTTTAGAGGAATGTGAAGCATGTAAGAGTCCCGTTATTTTAGGAGTTAGTGAAGGAGCTGCGAAATATATGGGTGGATATGAAACGGTAGTAGGGATGATTAAAAACTTAATGCAGTATTTATCCATTACTGTTCCCGTCGCAATCCATTTAGATCATGCCAGCAGTTATGAATCTTGTGTCAGTGCGATTGATGCAGGTTTTACATCTGTTATGATTGATGCCTCTCATGAGGATTTAAATACCAATATTGAAATTTCTAAAAAAGTGGTTGACTATGCTCATCCAAGAGGAGTTTCAGTGGAAGGAGAAATTGGTCATGTCGGAGGACAAGAAGACGGTGTGGTAGCAGGAATTCTCTATGCAGAGGTTGCTGATTGTGTCACTTATGTAAATAGTACAGGAATCGACTTTTTAGCACCTGCTTTAGGAAGTGTTCATGGACCATATCATGGAGATCCAGTTCTTGCTTTTGATAGAATGGAAGAGATTAAAGAGCAGACTCATCTACCACTTGTCTTACATGGTGGTAGTGGTATCTATGATGAACAAATTCGCAAAGCTATTTCTTGTGGTATTTGCAAATTAAATATTAATACTGAACTACAACAAGCATGGACGAAAGGTGTACGAGAAAAATTACAAGCCGATCAAGAGGTATATGATCCAAGAAAAGTTATCAAAGCAGGAGAAGCCAATATGAAAGAGGCTATCAAGGCAAAAATAGAATTGTTAGGAACAATGAACATTGCCAACTAGAACACATCTAGGTAAATAACATATAGTAGTAATGGAGGAAAATATGAAAAGGATACGAATAGAGGGTCAACATAAACTTCAGGGAACTATTCGCATTAGTGGCGCTAAAAATAGTGCAGTTGCGTTAGTGCCTGCTTCTCTTTTATCAGATGAAATAGTAAAAATTGATAATATCCCTAATATTTCAGATATTGATGCACTCAATGAAATATTAGCTTATCTAGGAGCGAAAGTTAGTAGAGAGGGAAGTGTTATGTCCATAGATTCTTCTAGTATTGTCAATAAAGAAATACCAGAAGATATCTCTAAAAAATTACGTGCTTCTTACTATTTTATGTCCTCATTGTTAGGAAAATATAAACATGTGGAGATGTATTTTCCAGGTGGATGTGCGATTGGAGCAAGACCGATTGATCAAACGTTAAAGGGATATCGTGCTTTAGGAGCAACTGTTCAGGAAGAGGGGAATAAATATACCATTGATGCGAAAGAATTAATAGGGGCAGAAGTATATTTAGATATGCCTAGTGTAGGTGCTACTATCAATACGATTCTAGTAGCTGTAAAAGCAAAAGGGGAAACCGTCATTGAAAATGCTGCGAAAGAGCCAGAAATTGTGAATGTAGCCACTTTCTTGAATAACATGGGCGCTAAAATTACAGGGGCTGGTACGAGTACCATTCGTATTACTGGTGTAGATTATTTAGGTAGTTGTTTTATGGAAGTAATTCCTGATCGTATTGAGGCAGGTACCTATGTTCTTGCAGGAGCGCTCATGGGAGAAAATTTACGAGTAGAGAATATTATTCCAGAGCATATTGATTCTCTTCTTAGTAAATTGAGAGAGATGGGAGTTCCCATTCAAGAAGAGAGAGATGCGGTCGTTGTATCAGCCGCTATGAAATTGAATAAAGTGAACGTAAAGACACAAGGATATCCAGGATTTGCGACTGATTTGCAGCAACCATTAACGGTCTTATTGACACAGTGTATGGGGGAATCTATTTTAGAGGAAACTATTTATGAAAATCGTTTTCAAAATGTGCCCTATCTCAATGATATGGGAGCGAATATTCAAATTGATGGGAAAAAGATTCACATATATGGTCCTACTACTTTGGTAGGGAAAGAGGTTCAAGCTACGGATTTACGTGCTGGTGCTTGTCTTGTACTAGCTGGATTAAAAGCAGAGGGAACAACCGTTATTGATAATGTAGAGCATCTCTTAAGAGGGTATGAAAATCTCATTGAAAAATTAACAAATGTGGGTGCTAAAATTGAATTAGAAGAAATATAATAAAGTAGCGTTAAGCTACTTTTTATGGTGATAAGATGAAAAAAATAATTTATATTTTGGGGATTTTTTTATTGGTATTTGGTATTTATGAACGATTACAAAAAAAAGAATCATTTACCTTTTCTATTGGTAATAAAGAAGGCGATATCTACTACGATCAAGAAGATTTAAGAATTACCGAAATTAGTATGAATATTGAGCAAAATACAAAAGTACAAGGAAAAGAATTTCAACAGATATTAGTAAAAACACCTCTTATTATATTAGATGTAAATTCTTTATTTCATTTGACGAATTATCATAGTGTACTTACTCAATTAGACGATTTAGAAGAGTTATTGAAACTTTTGAGAAGTTATTGCAAAGAAAAAATAAAACTTGTTCTTCTAACTGAGAATTCTGATATCGCTCGATATACCAACCAAAAAATATCTATATTATGTAAAAAATATGATATAATAATATAGAGGTGAGTTTATGGGTGGAGAAACGATGAATAAATTATTTTCGAAAGTCTTTATGTGGCTCTTTCTAGGATTATTAGTAACGTTTGGTATTGCTTATGCAGTATCTACTAATGATAATATGGTATACAATTTATTTTCCGGTGGAAAGTATTGGATTGTTTGGATTGCTGAACTGGTTGTAGTCATCGTCTTATCGGCTAGAATCCGGAAGATGGAATTTACTACAGCGGTCATATTATTCTTCCTGTATTCTGCATTGACTGGATTGACATTATCTTCTATTTTTATTTTATATAAGATTATGTCTATTGTCTGGGTATTTGCGATTACAGCTGGGGTCCTATTGTTATTTGCCGCTATTGGTTATTTTACGAATATAGATTTAACGAAATTTGGAACTTTTCTATTAATGATGTTAATTGCTATCTTGATTGCTACACTTGTGAATATGTTTATTGGTAGTGAAACATTTGACTTTATTCTTTGTTGCTTAGGTATTGTCATATTTATGGGATATATTGCTTATGACGTTCAAGTCGTAAAGAGAAATCTCTATGGAATTGATGATGAGAATAAATTAGCAATCTATGGAGCACTTGAAATCTATCTAGATTTTATTAACCTATTCTTAAGACTATTAGAGTTATTTGGAAGAAGTAAAGATTAAAAGTAAACGTAAATGTTTACTTTTTTATGTATTGCAATTCCAAAAAATATTTGCTACAATAGGAACGTATTAATTATCTATGGCTGGATTTTCAGTCATGGCGGAAGGAGAGAAAGCATGAAAAAGAATATTCATCCACAATTTATGGAAACCAAAGTAACTTGTTCTTGTGGAAATACTTTTACAGTACAATCTAACAAACCAGAGTTACATATTGAAGTATGCGACAAATGTCATCCTTTCTTTAGTGGAAATAAAGAGGGAGCAGCTGCCTCTAAAGCAGGTCGTGTAGAAAAGTTTAACCGTAAATATGGTTTAAAAACAGAAAAGTAAAATACTAAGTCATTTAGTATTTTTTTTGTATAAAAGTTTTAATCGCACTCATATTAAAAATGGTGATGGTATGGAATTTGCAAACTTTTATGCTGTTTTGTATCGGGCATTAATTTCTTTAGCAACGCTATTTATTGTAACGAAGATAGTGGGTAAAAAACAAGTTTCTGAATTCAGTTTGTTTGACTATGTTATTGGAATATCAATAGGGAATTTTGCGGCCGAGATGACGATTAATATAGATTCTCCAGAATTTGATGGTATTTTAGCTGTTTTAATATTTGGAGTTGTTGCTTATTTTGTTTCTTATATTACGTTACATAGTATTTGGTTGCGTCGGTTCTTTATGGGGACACCAACCATCATTATTCAGGATGGAAAATTAATCCGTAAAAACATGAAAAAGGTAAGATTAGATATGAATAACTTATTAGAAGAAGCTCGTATTAAGGGATATTTTGATATCTCTCAAATTCAATACGGTGTGATGGAGGCAAATGGGGAAATGAGTTTTCTTCCTTATGCGGAATATCAGCCATTGACACCAAAGGTGATGAATCAAAAAGTAACTCGTAATTTTTTAACAGGTAATGTAATTATTGATGGTAAAATCATGAAGCAAAATTTAAAAAAATTTGGAAAAGAAGAATCTTGGCTAAAGAAACAACTACAGGATAAAGGTATTTCTAATATGAAAGAAATTTTTTTAGCAACGTTGGATGAAACAGGAAAATTGACTTTATTTCGTGAGAATCATACAATCGAATCTCTAGATGTTTTGGAATAGACAAAGTAAGAAAAGTCTGTTATAATTCCGGTAGGATGTGATAGTATGAGTGATTATCTTAGTATTCTTTTAACTCTAATAACCATTATTGTACCGGTATTTGCGACAATCTATACAGGATATATTCGAATTCGTAACGAAAATAGAGAGGAACATAAACCCTATTTAGCACTTGGAGAGCTATCGCGAATTGATCGAATTGATCGTTTTTCTTATTTTTTTATCATTTTAGGAAAATATTTTTATGATAAAGAACGTCAGGAGATTCTTTCGGAGAGTACAAAAGAATCGCATATTCGAATATCACTTGCTTTTCGAAATATAGGATATGGGGTTGCTAGCAATATCAAGTTATATGATTTAAATACAGCAGAATCAGTTATGGGGGTTCAAGAGCGATCAGAATCTATCAATCAGAAACGTTCAACTACCTTTGATATTTCCAAAGATACAGAAAAATCTGTTCAAACTTGTGTATTAGTTCATGAAGAAAATGGTATCATTCAACCAGAACAACATTGTATTCTCTGTGTCTATCAAGATCTAAATGAGAATATTTATGATTTTATCATCGGTATTGATGTCAAAACAGGCGGTGCGTATGATTTCTTTGCTTATCAACGCAGTAGTCGTAGTTATGACTCTTTAGTATCCTATTATAAAAAGAATTATCGCTCTATCATGAAAAAGTATAAAAAGTAACTAGAAATAGTTCTTTTTTGTTTTTCAGAAAATCTTTACAAGAAAAAGTATTCGTGCTATAATCCATAAAGTGTGAAAAAGGAGTTTTAGTATGAAAAAGAGAAATATTGCCATTATTGCTCACGTAGACCATGGAAAGACGACTTTAGTTGATCAATTATTATCTTCTTCTGGAACTTTTCGTGCGAATGAAGAAGTACAGGAACGTGCTCTTGATTCTAATGATATTGAAAGAGAACGTGGTATCACGATTTTAGCGAAAACGACAGCTATTCATTATAAAGATTATAATATTAATATTTTAGACACACCAGGGCATGCTGACTTTGGTGGAGAAGTAGAACGTATTATGAATATGGTAGATGGAGTACTACTAGTAGTAGATGCCTATGAGGGAACGATGCCACAGACCCGTTTCGTTTTGAAAAAAGCAATGGATGCTGGAGTAAAACCAATTGTGATTGTCAATAAAATTGACAAAGAATCTGCTCGTCCAAAAGAAGTAGTGGATGAGGTTATGGATTTATTTATTGATTTAGGAGCAGATGTGGATGATTTAGATTTTCCAGTTGCTTACTGTTCTGCTATTAACGGAACTTCTTCTCTTGATCCAGATGTATCAACCCAAGAACCAGGAATGGAAAAAATCTTAGATATGATTATTGAATATATTCCAGAGCCTGTCGTTGATAAAGAAGGTTCTCTTCAATTTCAACCAGCGCTTTTAGACTATAATGATTTCGTGGGAAGAATTGGTATTGGTCGTGTCAAAAGAGGAACGATGAAAGTAGGAGAAATGGTTAGTTGTGTTCGGATAGACGGTTCCATAAAATCTTTTAGAATTGCAAAAATCTATGGCTTTTTAGGACTAAAGAGAATTGAAGTGGAAAGTGCGGAAGCAGGAGATATCGTAGCGATTGCTGGACTTCCTGACATTTCAGTAGGAGAAACTATTTGTGATGTCGGAAAAGAGGAAGCATTGCCACTATTACATATTGATGAGCCTACTTTGCAGATGACCTTTGGCGTGAATACTTCTCCTTTCTGTGGACGGGAAGGAAAGATTGTTACTGCTCGTAAAATTGAAGAGCGATTAATGAAAGAGACGGAGCGAGATGTTTCTTTAAAAGTGGTACAAAATGATTCAGAGTCTTATATTGTATCAGGAAGAGGAGAACTTCATCTTTCTATTTTAATTGAAAATATGCGTCGAGAAGGGTTTGAGTTACAGGTTTCCAAACCACAGATTATTCGGAAAGAGATTAACGGAGTCATGTGTGAACCTTACGAAGATTTACAAATTGATGTTCCTGAGGAATATGTCGGTTCAGTTATTGAAGCATTAGGAAATCGAGAAGCAATTATGGAAAATATGGAAACAGTTGAAAATCAAGTAAAATTACAATATACTGTACCAACTAGAGGACTTATTGGCTTTATGACAGAATTTATGACGATGACGAAAGGATATGGAATTATGAACCATACCTATAAGGAATATCGTAAGGAAGCTGGAGCGATGATTGGATATCGTAAATTTGGTGTATTGGTATCTATGGAGAATGGAAAGTCTACCGCATATGCTTTAGGTGGATTAGAAGATCGGGGAGTTATGTTTATCGAACCTGGTGTAGATGTCTATGAGGGAATGATTGTTGGTGAAAATAATCATGAAAACGATTTAGCGGTAAATGTTGTGAAAGGAAAGAATTTAACGAATACTCGAAGTTCAAGTAAGGACCATACAGTAGTATTAAAAAGACCAAGGCAAATGAGTTTAGAGGAATGTTTAGATTATATTAATGATGATGAATTAGTAGAAGTAACTCCTCATAGTTATCGGATGCGTAAAAAGATACTCAACACGGCAGAGCGTAAAAAATTAGACAGTAAAAAAGGGTTATAACAGATAATTGACAAAAATTATCTGTTTTTTTAAAAAAATATGTTGAAAAATAGAAAAAACTGTGGTATATTTAAGATACTTAATAGAACAGACAAGCAATTAGTAATAAAAAAATAAGCAAAGCAAAGAAAACTATTTATAAAATAGGGATTGGAGTTCACTTATCAATTATTATTAATCAAAAAATATATATTACGATAATAATATATATGCTTGTCCTTTAATATATTAGTATGAAGAATACTACTATATATGAATGCTCTGAAAAAGAGTCTTATTATCTATTAAGTATATAGCTATATGGAGAAAGAAAACTTCGAATAGGCAGTCACCTTTAAGACTAAAAAGGAGATTGATTCAAACTAGGATGGCGTCCAGTCAACGCTGTCTTTTTTTGTGCTTTTTTTCTTTACTTTTTAGGGAGATTATATTATAATATAAGCATTTTCAAACGGGGGTTAAAATATGGATAGTAAAAATAGATTGGATTTCGCACGGGATTTATTGGTGAAACTCTATAATGAACATGCTAAATTATCCGATGAAGAATTACTCGATATGATGTATGATTTTTTGATGGGAAAAGAACATTCCAAGTATTTATTGGCAGAGAAACTTTGTTATACGTATGAAATAAGACCCGAAGAGTTAGAACTTTACCGACATGATATGATTATTGATATTATTTTTACGGTTTATCAGTATTGGCGCTATGTGAAAACGATGCATGCTACTTCCCCACTAGAAGAAGAAATTATGTCAGAGTTAGAGGACTTACCTTTTTCTATTGGACAGTTACAAGGATATTTCCATGATGCTAAAAACGAATTGAAAGTAAGAACTTTATTGCTAGATTATTTTGTTTATACAACACAACCAAAACAATTTATTTTAGATTGTCAAGAGTATATTCAAGAAGAACCTACTATCTTTTATGATGAATTGGCAAGATATGAAAGTTATATTGGTGTTTTAGATGAAATTGCATTAATTTATGATGATGTTTATGCGAAATATCATCCTGAAGAAGAGGAAGAGTCGTATTCGTTTGACTTGGTTTATTTGAATGAGGATGAAGAATTAGATGAGGAAGAGTTAGAAGAGGAAATTTCTTCAGAACTAGAAATTTTAGAACAAGTACAACAAGAATTGTTTGAGACGATTCTCAATTATTTAGAGGATGTTTATCAAGATAAAGATGATATTGATGATTTTATCGGTTTCTTCATGAGTTATGTTTATGCTTTTTTATGTCAAGCTAAACAGACACCCATTACAAAAGATGGTCAACAGATGGCAACTAGTGTACTTACGATAGAGGATGAAGAACTATTAAAATTATTAAATCATCCCGATGCGAATTTTGAGGTCATTACGGAAAGTTTTTGGTGTAATAAAGAGTATGTCTTTGACTGTGTAGAATTCTTCTGCCGGGAGTATTTTTTACGGGGTGGCAAGATTTTTGAAGAACGAGAAAAAATTCAAGATCGGAATGCTCAAAAAAGAATAGAAATGATGGATCCTCTCTATACGAAACCACAAGTGGAACTAAATATTCTGTATGTGGGAAAACCAATTGCTCGTATTTTTGATCAGTTATTGATGGAAGTTAAACGCAACCATCCAGTCGATTATACCGAAGAAATTTATGAGATAGCGATGAACGCTCAAAAGGCAGAAGAGGCTTTTAAACCATATGAACTATCTAAAGTAGGTATGAAACATTACCAAAATCTATTGATGAGATATCTTTCTCGCAAATATTTAGAGAAAGTGAATTTTCAAACGGTTGGTTCAATAGATATTGATGAGTGGTTTATCTGTGAGGGATTAATATATGCTGATTTGACGAATGCGAATATTCAATCCCTATTCTTGATAGGGTATCCTCGGTATATTGCAAGTTATTTTGAAATGATGTCATTAGGAAAAAATCATCATAAACGGATTGTTAGACGATTAGAGGGAACAGCCATGTTAACACGATTGATGAATTTAGACCCTAGTTGTCTTACGGAGAGTGCTTACTGTAAACTATATAGTGAGAGTGATTTTTATATCTATTTAGATACACACGGAGCACCAAAAACGGCACAGTATTTGCAGCAATTACATGAGACACAACCAGAAAAATGTATGGAATTTCTAAAAGAGTTATTAGTATCGAACTATTACTATGCGAAGAATAACGAAAAGAAAGATGATATTTCTACCCAATTAATGCAAGAATTAGAATCTGGCACTCCGGATGCCACATATCTGAATCATGTCTTGCAAGATAAAAAAACATTAACAGAATTGTTACAGCGATATCGAATGGATGAAAACCAATTAGACTATACAATTAGTTATGAGGAAAAGTTAGAGTCTTCACCAAAGGTGAAACAGAAGTTCTATCCAAGTGATAAAAGGGTAAATGGATAATCTAATTTCGAGGATGGAAAGATTATCCTTTTTTCATAGATTTCTCCTATAAAATGTGATAAAATAATTATGTGAAAGAATTAGAAATAGGTGATAAAATGGGAAAAATTATCGCTTTTGTCAATCAAAAAGGCGGCGTTGGAAAAACAACATCTAGTATTAATTTGTCTGCCTCACTTGGTTTACTAGGAAAGAAAACATTATTGGTAGATTTAGACCCACAAGGAAATAGTACTACTGGTTTAGGAATTAATAAAAGTGAATTAAAGGAGAGTGTGTACGATTTATTTACGGATCGTGCAGAGGTAAAAGATGTTGTTATCAAAACAAAATTTAAAAATTTATATATCATTCCAGCCTCTATTAATTTAGCAGGTGTGGATATGGAATTGATGGAGATGGCAAGAAGTCGGAAAGACTTTGTTGCCCAGAAACAGTTAAAAAAATATTTACAAGACATTGCTAGTATTTTTGACTATATTATTTTGGATTGCCCACCATCATTAGGTCTGATTACGTTAAATGCTTTAGCGGCATCCAATTCTGTTATCATCCCTGTTCAATGTGAATTTTTTGCCTTAGAGGGAATTATTCAACTTCTCAATTCCATTATGCTAGCGCAAAAGAAACTAAATCCACAATTGGATATTGAGGGTGTTTTACTAACGATGTTGGATAATCGTACAAATTTAGGATTAGAAGTAGTAGAGGATGTTAAGAGTTATTTTAAAGAAAAAGTCTACGATACGATTATTCCAAGATTGGTTCGTTTATCAGAGGCACCTAGCCATGGAAAACCAATTCATGCGTATGATCCAAAAAGTAGAGGAACAGAAGCTTATTTGAATTTAGCCAAAGAGGTGATTGAGCGAAATGGAAATTAAAAAGAGAGTTTTAGGACAAGGTCTAGAACAATTATTCACGAATGAAAAGTTAGATATGGATAGTTTTGAACAGAGGGTTTATGAGACAGCAACGAAGGAAGAAATTATCGATATTCCTATCGATGAATTACGCCCAAATCCTTATCAGCCTAGAAAAGTTTTCCATGAAGAATCTCTTCAAGAATTAACAGAATCCATTCGCGAACATGGAGTATTTCAGCCAATCATTGTTAAAAAAAGTATTAAAGGATACGAAATTATAGCAGGAGAACGTCGAGTACGCGCTAGTAAAAAGGCAGGATTGACGAGTGTGCCTGCGATTGTTCGTAATTTAGAAGATTCGCAAATGATGCAGATTGCTCTTCTGGAGAACTTACAAAGAGAAAATTTAAGCGCGATGGAAGAGGCTATTGCCTATCGGACGATGATTGAGAAACTAAACCTAACACAGGAAGAATTAAGTGTCAAGGTAGGAAAAAGTAGAAGTCATATTACGAATATGTTAGGGTTGTTACGTCTACCAAAAGAAGTACAAGAAATGGTTAATAATAATCAATTGACGATGGGACATGCGAGAACACTATCTAAGTTAGAAGATCCAGAAAAGATGATTACGTTAGCGCATGATATCGTTGAAAATAAAGTTTCTGTACGAAAATTGGAATATCAGACAGGAACCGAAGAAAAAAAGCATAAAGTAGAAAAAAAGCCAGCTGAGAAACATCTAGAATTTAAATATGCAGAGGAACTTTTAAGGGAAAAACTAGATACCAAAGTTCGTATCAAAGAAAATAAGATTGAAATTAGTTTTACTAATGTAGCAGATTTGAATCGTATTTTGGATATGATTCATATTAGAGGATAATATGATAGATTTTTTATTAGAAAAAGTGTTAGTTAAAGAAGTGGTAGCACCCATTTTAATTATTTTATTCAGTATACTTACGTATG
Source organism: uncultured Bacilli bacterium (assembly GCA_947629315.1). GTDB lineage: Bacteria > Bacillota_I > Bacilli_A > RF39 > UBA660 > UBA5578. The sequence goes on along the minus strand of CANRDB010000005.1, from coordinate 2,515 downwards.
GCATTATTAGTCGTATTGTTAAAAGAGTATTTCGTATTCGTTCAAAACGTATTAATGAAAAGCGTCAAAAGACGTTTGTTGGTTTAATTAATAACGTTATCAAATATTTCATTTTAATTGTTGCTTTGATGATGATTTTAGAAGTATATGGAATTGATACGAAATCTTTAGTGGCCTCTTTAGGAGTAGTCAGTTTAGTAGCTGGACTAGCACTTCAAGATTTATTAAAAGATATTATTGCTGGATTTGGAATTTTATTGGAAGATCAGTATTCTGTTGGGGATGTCATTACCGTAACCGGGTTTACGGGAACGGTTATTTCTCTCGGCTTAAAGACTACGAAAGTAAAAGCATATACAGGTGAAATTAAAATGATTGCGAATCGAAATATTAGTGAAGTGATTAATCACAGTATGGAAGAAAATAATGCTTTACTAGATATTTCGATTAGTTATGAGGATGATGTGGAAGAAGTGAAAAAATTCTTCGACGAGTTGTGCGAACAATTAACCAAGGAATTTCATTTAGAACATCCAGCGCAATGTCTTGGTGTGGAAGAATTAGCCGATAGCAGTGTCAATTTTCGAGTGGTTATTCCGGCTTTATACGCGGATAAATTTACTTTGATGAGAAGATTTAGAGAACGTATTAAAGAAGAATGTGACCAAAAGGGAATTACCATTGCCTATCCGCAAGTGGTGGTGCATCATGGATAAAGAATATAAATTAGGAAGTATTGTTGTTATGAAAAAAGACCATCCCTGTGGAACCAATGAATGGGAAATTACACGGGTTGGAGCCGATATTAAAATTAAATGTAGACATTGTGGAAGAAGTATCATGTTACCGAGAATAGAATTCAATAAGAAATTAAAAAAAGTAATTGGTTGATAGGAGGATTGCTGTGAAGCGGAACAAAAGAAAAGTCAGTTTTGGACCCATCACTGTCATGATTGTGATAGGAATTTTCTTATCTGTTTTGAGTTTTGTACTGAATAAGATACAGTTTCAAAGTTATACGACAGATCCCGAAACTCTCGAGACAACAGTTGTAACAGTAAGAAATATTTTTAGTAAAGAGGGTATTCAGTTTCTTTTTGGGGAATCTATTAGCAATTTTAGAGCTTTAGAACCTCTAGCGGTCATTGTTGTTTCCCTAATTGCGGTTACTATATTAGAGGTAAGTGGTCTATTCCATGCTATTGTTGGAAATTTTAATAATCCTAAACCATGGCTCATTACTTTTTTGACATTATTTGTTAGTATGGTTGCGAGTGCTATTGGGGATTACAGTTATGCCATTTTATTTCCATTAGTAGCGATTCTCTATCAGTATTTTCACCGTGATCCTAAACTGGGCATCATGACTGTTTTTATCGGAGTGACTATGGGATATGGAACAGGTATTTTATATAGTTACCAAGATATCGTTTTAGGAAGAATGGCAGAAACGGCATCGTTAGATGTATTAGGTAGTTATTCTTTTGGCTCTTGGTCTATGATTTATATGGAGGTTGTTGCTGCTATTATTTTATCAATTATCGGTTCTTTCCTTATTGAAAAGAAATTATCTAAAAAAATGAAAAGAACTGATGAGAAAGAATGGATTCGTTCTCCCAAAGCTTTAAAAGTAACGATAGCCGTATTTCTATTTTTCTTATTATTGTTACTTTATGCCATTATTCCCGGACTTCCTTTTTCAGGATGGCTATTAGACACCAATGCTGAAACATATATGGAAAAACTCTTTGGACCAGAAGCACCTTTTAGAGAAGGTTTCCTTGTCATCTTATTAGGAATAACGTTAATATGCGGTTATATTTATGGAAAAATATCTAGAAATATCAAAAGTAGTAGAGAATATAATCAAGCAATTTCTTTGACTTTTCAAAATACTGGATTTATCTTTGCAGGATTATTCTTCTTCTCTATTATGTATAATATTTTAGAGTGGACACAAATTAGTGACGTTTTCACTTTGCGGCTTATTAACTTACTTGGCAATAATCAAATGAATGGTATTTTCTTAATTTCCCTTATCTTTTTGATAAGCATTCTTATTACGATTTTAAACCCATCCACCGTTCATAACTGGTTGTTAGCATCTCCTATCTTTGTACCACTATTAGTACGTGCGAATATTTCTCCATCTTTTAGTTTAATGATTTTTAAAGCTGCTGATTCGATTGGAAAATGTTTTACACCACTGTATGTATTCTTAATTGTTATGATAGGATTTTTATACAAGTATGATACGCAGGATGATGATATTCAATTATTTGGAACCATGCGAAAAATTATGCCTGTCGTTTTATGGTTATCTCTAGTATGGTTTATTATCATTGTGGGATGGAGTTTGCTAGGATTTAAAATAGGCATAGGAGCAGCTTCTACTTTATAACAGGATAAATAAAAAAATTGCTAATATAATCAGCAATTCAGACTGTTGACAAAGTCAATGGTCTTTTCTTTTATAAAAATATGTAGTATAATGAAAGAGTAAGAACGCTTTATA
>CANRDB010000004.1 GCA_947629315.1 uncultured Bacilli bacterium | reverse complement strand
CTTTGTTTGAAACCTGAAATAAGTCTAGTAAATGAAACAAATTTTTATAAACCTGCATTTAGTCTAAAAATTTGCGTTTATTTATACCTGTAAAAGTTTTCTGTAATAATTTTTCGCGGTGTTCCATCATCAAGTAAATAAGCCCACATGACATCGACATCCTCAAACTGTTGAATGAATTCTTGACCATCTGGAATACTCATCGAATATAGTGTCGTCGCTAATACCTCGGCCTCTAATGGGTCATCAGCAATCACCGTAACACCAATCATATAATCGACTGGCATTTTAGTTTTGGAATCTAAAACGGTACTATATTCTACCCCATCTACTTGAAAATAACTTTGATATAATCCTTTCGAAGCAACGGCTTTATCCGCTATGCGAATGGTCGTTAAGGCATCCGTATCATTTCCTTTAAAAGGATTGGAAATCGCGAGTAAGTATTTTCCGCCTTCTTCATTTTCGCCAGCTGCAATCACGGAAGAAGTAGTAATCAGATATTGGTCGATATCTTCCTTTTCTAAATACTTTGTTACTTCTTTGGTTGCATATCCCAGACGAATATCATCTAAATAGATATTCGCATGATTATTTACGATTTGATAATTTTTTAATAATGAAATTTTGGTAATTTCCGTCGATAGATTGGAAAGAGCCTCTTTGGTTGGAATTCCTTTATGAGAAGTTAAATATTCATTCCATAAATCATAGGTATCTCCCATTTGAATATTATAGATATGATTACTCACTTCATACCAAGTCTTTCCATAACGAATCATATTATATAAATCCTCATCAATCGTTATCGCCTCGGCTTGAGAAGTATTTTGATGAATTTCTTTTAAAGGACCGTGTTCGCGATCGGTTAACTGTTCATACTTCTCATAGATTTCTTCAATCTTTTTCAATTGTTTTTTTGCTTTAAAAGGATTAGAACTACGAAAAGTAACGGTAATTGGAGAAGACATCGCTTCAAAAGATGTCTCATAGGTCTTTTCTCGGAAAGTAAATAACATAGCGATTACTAGTCCAAGAAGAATAAGCATGACAGCGAGAAAGCAACCATTTTTTGGTTTTTCCTCTTCTACCCTATCCATTTTAAGAACTTCTTGATACGTTTGAATGAGTTCTTGACCGACTGTTTTTACATCTTTCTTTTTCGCTTCCTTATAGCCAGCAGTCGTTAAATCTGGTAGTTTGTGTTCTAAAATCTGTTCAATTTTCTCTTCAAATTCTTCTAAGTTTTTCGCTTTATAAACTACTTTATTTTCTTGATATTCTTCAAAGACAGGAATATCTCGAATTAATGTTGGAATTTTAGAACTCAAGGCTTCAATAATAGGAACTCCTTCCGTCTCTTCTAGAGTTGGAAATAAGTATAAATCCGCACCACTTAAGGCACTTTTAATAACGGAAGACTCCACATATCCCGCAAAACATAGATTTGGTAACTTCGTTTGAACCGCTTTTTTTATCTCATGAGGAGAAGCCCATAACGGACTATATCCAAACCAAATAAATTGATATTGAGGCATTCTTTTAGCCAGTTCTACAAAGTCTAGGATTCCTTTTCTCTTGATATAAAGGCCAATTCCTACAATCACTTTATCATTCTTTTGATAGCCATATTTTTTACGAAATTCTAATCCTGCTTTCTCATCTCGTTCAAAGAATTTTGTATCTACCCCATTACTAATCGCTTTAATAGGTCTATTCATATGATAGTTCTCTAACAACTTTTTCGAATATTCGGTTGGGGTAATGATATAGTCTCCCAAACGATAACAACGAATTAACCACTTTTTAAACAATGGAGAAACTAGATTACTGAATAGAAAAGAATTGCGAAAATCCTCTTCTGTAGAGTGGGCATGGTAGACAATTTTCTTTCCTTTTTTTCTTGCTCTTTTCGCATACCAATAAGATTTTGGTCCATAAAAATTGATATGCAATAGGTCATAATCATCTTTTAAATTGGTTGTATACTCCACTTGATTATCTTCTAGGGCTTTCATTTGATGGGTAATTGCTTTCCCAAGACCTGATTTACTAATGGTTTTTAAACCTTCTGTATATAAGAGAATTTTCATACTATCACCAAGGACATTATATCATTATTTAATCTAACTTGACAAGTATTACATCTTTTCCAATCTTTTCAATTTGACTCCATTTTACCTCCACCGTATTATTCGTGAAAAACGATAAGAAGAACCGATAACGTTCTACCACAAGTCCAAAGAGATTTCCATTTTTATCGATGTGAACATCAATAATATTTCCTATTTTTTTCCCATCACTGACATTCACAACATCTTTCTCTTGTAATTCCGATATTTTCATACAACCACCTATTCTATTTTATGGCAAAGAAGAAAAAAAAGACTAGAGAACCGTTAAATCGCATCTCCAATCCATTTCATTCGTAAAAGGATTCTTCTAACATCATCAATATGATATTTCATATAGGATGGTCTTGTTTCATATACAACATACACATAGGTATCCGTTTTTAAAAATTCCACCATCGCAAAATAATATTGTTGCTCTTTCGAATCCTTACTTGCTGTATATAGTTTCGCGTATATTTTTCGGTCGGCTCTAGCCTCGATGGGATATTCTTCCAAAATGGAAAAATTATCCATCTCTTTCATGGTTTCTTCTATGTTCTGTTCCCATAATTCTTCCGCACTGATACCTTTTAACTCAGACTTTTGATACGTATCCATGGATAATGTAGCAAGGCCTCTCGTTAACGATAATTCATCTTGGGTAGTATCTACTACTTGCCATACTTTAGGAAGAGAAAAGGATATGCGATCTAATTGATAGGACTTCACATGTTCAAAAGCATCACACCCAGTTAAGATGACCGCAAAAAAAAGAAAAACGCAACCTTTCAAGAGTTTATTCATAGGAACCCCCTCTTTCTTGACACGGTTTTCTATTATAGTATAATTTATGTGATTTTTCAAGAAAAGAAACCATTTTTTGGTAAAAATTCCCTTCAGTAAAAAAACTTTTCAAATTCTTCGGGAATTTGAGTTTGAAAAGTATAGATTTTTTGATCGATTGGATACACGAAAGAAAGAAGATAAGCATGGAGCGCTAACCGAGGAAAGTCGTTTGCTTTTCCATATTTCCGATCTCCTAAGATAGGAGTTCCATTTTCTTTCATATGAACGCGTATTTGATTCTTACGACCAGTCTTCAAATCGATATCTAAAAGAGAATATTTTCCATTCGTCTTTTTCACACAGTAATTCGTAATAGCTAGTTTCCCTGTACGAGCGGAATAGACAAATGTATTGTTCTCCTGTAAATAACTTTGAATCGTACCCTGTTTTGGACAAGTTCCTTTCACAATGGCAACATACTTTCTTTGTTTGACAATGGTATTCCAATGTTCTTGTAAGATATTTTTCACTTCTTCTGTTTTTGCAAATAAAACGATTCCCGAAGTATCTTTATCAAGACGATGAACAATGAATACTTTCTCCTTTTTTTCATGGAGATATTGATAGACTTGTCGGTAGAGAGTATCCTCATTTTTACCATTGGAAACGCATAGTAAACCACTTGGTTTATCCACTACTAAAAATCGATCATCCTCATATAGAATAGGAAAAGAATGAGCAATTTTCTTTTCCGTTTGAATCGATACATGACTTCCAATTTCTAAAAGCATAGGAAGTTTCACTGGCTGTTCATCAACTAAAATCTGTTGATGGCTAATCATACTCTTCAACTTTTTGCGAGAATAATCCGTATGTTCTAATAAAAAGGAAATCAATTCTGTTTTTTGAGAAATAAGAAACTTTTTTTTCATATAACACCTATATTCATTATAGTGGAAATCTTTAAAATTGCAAGAAAAAACTAACGTTTTAATAATTCCGTTAGTTTTTGAACTTTATCTTCCGCCATTGCCGGTACACCCTCTAAAGGGTAAGGAATATGAAGACGGTGATACTTCTCTACACCCAATAAATGATAAGGAAGCAATTCTACTTTTTCCACCTTAGGAAATTGTTTGATATATTCCTTTAATTCTAAAATATTTTCTTCTGTATCATTCATTCCCGGCACAATTACTTGGCGAATCCATACTGGCTTTTGTAAGCGAACGAGTACTTCTTTAAATTTCTCAAACTCGGCCATCGCATGACCGGTTATTTTTTGATAATCCTCTTCACGAATAGCTTTAATATCTAGAATTACTAAATCGGTATAGGAAAGGATTTCCTCATACTGACCAATTCCAACACCAGCTGTATCGAGGGCTGTGTGAACCCCTAGTTCTTTACATCGTTTTAAACAATCAATCAAGAACTCTGGTTGTAAAAGAGGTTCTCCCCCACTAAAAGTAATCCCACCGTTTTGATAATAACTAAGATTTCTCTTTACACGGAATGCGATATCTTCACTAGTTGTTAGAAGAGAATGAACTCTATCCCAAGTCTCTGGATTATGACAATAAAGACATCTTAATTGACAACCCTTTAAGAAGACTACCATCCGAATACCAGGACCATCGACTAGTCCCATCGTTTCAATAGAATCGATATATCCTGTTTGCACTAGATACTTCCGTGGAAAGTACGATTGATAACTTCTAATTGTTGTTCTTTACTAAGACGATTGAAACGAACGGCATAACCAGAGATACGAATGGTCAAAGTTGGATAGTTATCAGGATGTTCCATAGCATCCAACAAAGTCTCTCGATTTAAAACATTAACATTTAAATGTTGAGCTCCTCTTGTAAAATATCCATCCATTAAGTGAACTAAATTATCGATGCGTTCTTCTTCTGTATGGCCTAAAGCATCCGGTACGATAGAAAAGGTATTCGATATTCCATCTTCACAACAATTGGCATATGGAATTTTCGCTACACTATTTAACGAAGCAATAGCCCCACTCTCATCACGTCCATGCATAGGATTCGCACCAGGCGCAAAAGGAACACCGGCTTCTCGTCCATCTGGAGTTGCCCCCGTTTTCTTTCCATATACGACATTTGAGGTAATCGTTAGAATAGAAAGAGTTGCTCTAGCTCCTTTATAAAGAGGGTGAGCACTTAGTTTTTGATGGAATAATTGCGCTAAATCGACGGCTATTTGATCAACTCGGTCATCATCATTTCCATATTTTGGAAAATCACCTTCTATGTCAAAATCGATAGCTATTCCGTTTTCATCACGGATAGGTCGAACGGTTGCATATTTAATAGCAGATAAAGAGTCGACGGCTACGGAGAATCCAGCGATTCCAAAGGCCATCAATTTTTCGGGATCCGTATCGTGTAATGCCATCTGACCTGCTTCATAAGCATATTTATCATGCATATAGTGAATAATATTCATCGCATCGACATAAGTCTTAGAAACCCGTTCTAGCATACTATCATAAGCAGTCATTACTTTATCGTAATCGAGAACATCATCCGTCATCTTTTCAAATCCCTCTACGACAACATCTCCTGTTCTCTCATCGCATCCTCCGTTAATCGCATAAAGAAGTGCTTTCGCTAAATTACAACGTGCTCCAAAAAATTGCATCTGTTTTCCAACTGTCATAGCGGATACACAACAAGCAATGGCATAATCAGAACCATGTAATGGTCTCATTACTTCATCATTTTCATATTGAATAGAATCAGTTAAAATAGAGATTTTCGCACAATACTTTTTAAAATTTTCTGGTAAGTGATCAGACCAAAGGATTGTCATATTAGGCTCTGGAGCACTCGATAAATTGATAAGGGTATGAAGATACCGATAAGAGTTTTTGGTTACTAGAGAGTGACCATTTTCTAACATACCACCAATCGATTCCGTTACCCAAGTAGGATCTCCTGCAAACAACTCATTATATTCTGGAGTCCGTAAATGACGAGCCATTCTTAATTTGATAATAAATTGATCAATCAATTCTTGAGCTTGTTCTTCTGTCAATGTTCCCTCACAGAAATCTCTTTCCATATAGATATCCAAAAACGTAGAGGTACGCCCTAAACTCATTGCCGCACCATTATTTTCTTTAATCGCAGCCAAATATCCAAAATAAGTCCATTGAATAGCCTCTTGTGCCGTTTTGGCAGGTTTACTAATATCGAATCCATAACTGGCAGCCATCGCTTTCATATCTTGAAGCGCTAAAATCTGGAGATTAATCTCCTCTCGTAAACGAATAATATATTCTGTTAAATCTAATGATTCTAAGGCTTTTAAATCTTCCTGTTTTTTCTCTACTAAATAGTCAATACCATAAAGAGCAATTCTACGGTAATCTCCAATAATTCTTCCTCTTCCATAAGCATCAGGAAGTCCTGTTAAAAGCGCATTGTGACGCGCCCTTCTAACATCGGAAGGATAGGCTGCAAAAACGCCATCATTATGGGTACGACGATAAGTGGTAAAATGTTTTTTTATATCTGGGTTTAGTGTATAACCATAGGCTCCTAAGGCTTGTTCTACCATTCTCATTCCACCATAGGGATTCACAATTCTCTTTAAAGGCGCATCCGTCTGTAAACCAACAATTACTTCTGATTCTTTATCAATATAGCCTGGTTCAAAGTTATTGATACCAGATACTCTATTTACTTCGATATCTAAGACACCTTTTTCAAGTTCTTGTCTGAGAAGGTCTTCACAGATACTCCAAACTTTTTTCGTTTTCTCACTAGGTCCTGCTAGAAAAGTATCCTCTCCTGTATATTCTTGATAATTTTCTTCAATAAACTTTGCTACATCAATGGATTCTTTCCATTCTGTTCCCTTAAATTGTCTCCATTCTTCTTCATAGATATTCATTTTTAGCCTCCTACACTATTTTAATGATTATATCATATTATTCGATAAAAACCAATTGTTTTCCCCAAAAATATCCTATACTAGAACATCATAAAATTTTCTTTTTGATACGGTCAATGCCACTCTTTTCTAATCGAGAAATCTGCGCTTGACTAATTCCTAACTCCTCACTTAATTCCATCTGCGTTTTCCCGTAAAGATAGCGAGATTGAATGACATAACGCTCTTTTTCTTTTAAGAGACCTAAAGCTTCTTTTAGACTGAGACGATCCTCCCATGAATAGTTTTTCCCTGTCTTATCCTCTAATTGGTCACATAAGTAAATGACATCTCCTCCATCATTATAGATAGGTTCAAACATACTAATCGATTCTTTTAAAGAATCTAGTGCCATTACTACTTCATATTCAGCAATTCCTAATTTCTCACTTAATAAGGATACCGACGGTTCTTTTCCAAATTCCATCGTTAATTGTTCTTTTAATTTAGATACTTTATACGCTAAATCTTTAATGCTACGGGCAATCCGGACACTATTATTGTCCCGTAAATATCGTTTAATTTCTCCTAAAATCATCGGTACAGCATAGGTTGAAAACTTGACTTCATGAGCGAGATCAAAATTATCAATTGCTTTGATAAGACCAATACATCCCACTTGAAATAAATCATCCATATTATCCGTTCGATTGTTATACTTTCGTAAAATGGATAATACCAATTTCAAATTTCCAGCAATCAATTCTTCTTTTGCTTGTTGATTTCCCTTCTGATACTCCTGAAATAACAATATCATCTCCTCATTGTTTAATACTTTAATATCCGCAGTATTCACGCCACATATTTCTACTTTGTGACGTGCCATAAATTCTCCTTTCTACTCTATAGTGAGTAGTTTCGAGAAAAAATATACGCTAAGAAACATTTATGTTATAATGGAAACGGTGAGAATATGAGAATAGGAATTGATTTAGATGATACGATTACTTCTTCTTTTCCCAAAATAGTAAAGCAATTAGAACAGTTTTATCCAGTTACCCTAGAAGAATGTCTTCAAAAAGGAATTCGGTATCAAGATTTTTATGAGATGGATCATCGCTATTTCACATATGTGAAATCTTTTTTGTCGGATATCATGTTAGAAGTACCTGTCAAACCAGGCGCTAGAGAAGTATTGAACCAATTACAAAAAGAACACCATGAAATTATTATCATTACAGCGAGAAATCAAAGAGAATATCCCGATCCTTATCAAATTACCCAACAGTATTTAATACAAGAAAAAATTCCCTTTCAGGAATTATATGTATCGGTTGATCAAAAAGGAAAGTTTGCGAAAGAACATCACATTGACCTTTTCATAGATGATAGTATTTCGAATTGTCAAAAAGCTATTCACGAAAGCATTCCTGTCTTATTGATGGATGCCAGTTATAATCAAACCAATAAAAAATTACCGAGAGTGAAAAATTGGCAAGAGGTTTATCGAGAGATTCAAAACATGACCAATAAAAAAAGTGGATAACCACTTTTTTTTGATATTAATATTTTGCGCCACAATTTGGACAATTCGTCAAATTTGGATTTTTTGGTGCATTACAATAAGGACAAGTACTAGATACCGTAGGTTGACCCATCATTGGTTGATTCATCATTGGTTGTTGTGGCATCGTGCTTTGAGGATAAGCAGGTTGTTGAGCAGGTTTAGTTGATTTCGTTTTTTGCCATAACAAGAAGGCAACGACAAGGGAACCTACAACACCAATCAATACAAGCCAGAAACCAATACCAAACTTCATTTTTTCTGTACCAATCAAAGAAGATAGTTCATTAATTTTTTTCATTTTATCAGAAGTATCTACCCAATCATAAATAGTAAGAGCAGCTCCAACGCCTTGGCAAGCTAAAGTACCTATATACTTTCCCTTAAAGGCAAGGAAAAGTGCTCCAACACCTAAAATAATAACAAATATACCATCCTTAATTCCTTCGTCATAAACATAATTCATGCTCTCTCCAGCATACGTTACATATGGTAAAAAGCATCCAATAACGATAACAGCGATACAAGCAATTAATCCATAGAATAAATTCTTATTCTGTTCTGGTATAGCTAAAGCAAGTTTACTTGCAGCAGCTTGTGGTTGTTGATATCCTCCACCATAATTCATTTGATTATTGTACATTTTTTCACTCCTATTCTACAATTCCATTATAGCAAAATCTTTCTCTACTTTCAATACATGAAATTATATTTTTTGAATTTCATAGGAGAATGTAAATGGGCCTCACTCCTCTTTGACTATTTGAATCAGTTGGGAAACAACTTCTTATGATAACAAAAAAGAGAATTAAACTCTCTTATTTAACATAATTTTAGGAATTTTTTGTAAGGATTCTAGTGTCGTAATATTTCTCTTCTCTAATCGTGTTAACATCTCATAAAACACCATTCCTGTTCCTTCTGAATCATAATCCGCACGATGGTGTTTCTTCTCATCCCAAGTAATTTCATACCGAGACATTAATGACGTTAAATTGTGATATCGTTCAAAAGGTTCTAGAAAACGAGAAAGTCCAAGAGTATCGATTACGTCATATTGAAAAGCACCAAGACGATATTTGAAAAAAGCCATTTTCAAGAATGATAAATCAAAAGAGGCATTGTGGGCAACCAAGATATCCTCTCCTACCCACTCGATAAATTCTTTTACGACTTCTTCTTCTGTTCTCTTTCCTTGAAGCATCTCATCCGTGATATTTGTAATTTTGGTGATTTCCGGATCTAGAGGAATACCAGGGTTGATGAGTTCATCAAATCGTTCTATTACCGCATGGTTTTTCATCCGAACAGCCCCTATCTCAATAATAGAGTTTCCCGTTTTAGGACTTAATCCGGTTGTTTCTAGATCAAAGATTACATACGTTTCCTCTAATAAATGCTTCATACATCCTCCACTAAAAAAAGCCAAAAGGCAGGCGTCAGTTAACGATTAAACCTGTTCTACCAGGTGGGTGTCTTGTTTCAAACTTTAGGATCCCTCGCATTACCAAGGTCTTCAACACCGCTTGAAGACGCTGACTCCCAATACGTTAATTAGTAGGTTTTTCAATAAAGACAAACCATACCTTCTAGCAATATTACTATATCATTTTTTCTTATCCTTTGTCAACTCTTTCCCTTAAGAAATACCATCAACAAAAAAGGATGATTTCTCATCCTCTTCCTTATTCAGCAGGTGTACCACATTCTACACAGAATTTAGCACCATCTACTAATTCAGCACCACAATTTGCGCATTTTTTAGTAGCAGGAGCAGCTGGCGCTGGTGCTTCTTCCATATTGTTTCCACAGTTATGGCAGAATTTACCAGTTGTTACTGTTCCACACTTTGGACATGCCTTTCCTTCTGGTGCAGGAGTTTCAACAGGAGCAGCAGCTACTGCAGCTGGCGCTGGTGCTGGTTGTGGAGCAGGAGTGGCTGCAGGTTGAGCGGCAGGTGCTTGTGGTTGACTAGGAGTCACATATGCCATTGGAGACTGTCCACCCATTAAAGAATTTGCTCCCATTTGCATCATACCTAATCCCATAAATCCAGTAGCTGCACCATTGGCATTATTAGCAGCTCCTTCCATAGCATTAGCAGTAGCTTCTACCATACGTCCAGCAGCAAATTCTTGTTGACTGTACATAGCAGCATTATCGAATTTTTGAATTCTATCTCTAGACTCATCATCTGGAGTAACGCTATCTAGTGCGACTTTAACAACTTCAATACCTCTTAATTGTTTCCAATCATTGTCTAGCGCTTCATTCATGAACTCAGCAAGTTTTACTTGTTCTACATTCAAACGATTGTACTTAATACCATCTGATGCACACTTACCAAGAGCACTGTTTAAAGCAGTAACGAATTCTCCATCTGCTTGTTGCATTAAAGAATCTTTGGTATAAACATCAGCAATATTTCCAACAATATTTTGGAAGAATACTAATGGATTAGAAATCTTAAAAGTATAAGAACCATAATAACGAATATAAATTCCACGGTAAACAGGATCATCATAAGGAACTGGTGTCTGTGAACCAAATTTATTTCCTAAAATTTCATTTTTTGCATTTACATAATAGATAGCTTGCTCTTTAGCAGGCGCTCCATTATAAGTAAATCTTTGCCAAGCCTCTTTAAACGTATCGACAAATTGTCCAGCAAATAAAGATGGAGAACTAGAAGCATCAAACGTATAAATACCTGGCTCAGCAGTTGCATCCAAAATCTTTCCTGAATCGAAAATAATTGCCACTTGACCAGGATTTACTTGGATACGACTCTTCGCAGAAATAATTCCTGACTTTGTTGTCTTTTTAATCACTAATGTGTTGTCGTCTAAACTATCACAGTTGATATAATCTTCCCATTGATCGCTCAATGTGCTGCCGATTGCTTCAGCAGCGGCTTTAATTAAACCCATAATAAACCTTCTTTCCTAAAATTCTTTGTAGGAACTTATTTCCCACGATTTTAAATTAACTTCCTGAACTGCCGACCCACAATAATCACAGTATTTGTGGCCCAATACTTTTATTGCGGCTCCACAGTTTGGACAATTAATTGCTAAAACTTTCGCATCCCCGACTTTCGTCTCATCATAGACGTAGATGAATTGACATTGATATCGCGTCTGCTTTTTATATTTCGTAAAGTCTTCTAAGACTTTCTCTTCTTTTTTCTTTTGATAGTAGTATTCTAAGGCAACGGATACTGTTACCGTAGCTACTCCATCTTTCTTATCATAACTATAAATAGAAAACTTGTGAAATATGACATCATCAAATCGTTCTCTAATCTGTGAACTTTCATAGTCTTCTATAATCTTTTGAATACTATCTTTTAAAAGTGGTAAAGATAAGTCTTTCGTCTCTCTTACTTCTATAGCATGGAAGATTTCCCGTAAAGCACTCTCTGTTTTGGCAAATAACTCTTGTTCATTGAATTCTGGAAAATCTTTTCGAATATTGGGAAGTAGTAAAGAGGTCATTCCGGAGATACTTTTCACTCTCGTACTGTCCTCTTTACGAATACGCTCCATCTCATCTGCCACATCACCGATAGAATTCACATGAAATCCCATTTTTCTAAGGACTCCTCTAAATTTATAATACAGAATGAGAAATAAGATTCCTCCTAGTAGCAGGATTCCTAAAATCACTCCTAATAAAATTGCTAAAAACTTCATGTTTCCCCCTTAAAATCGATGTCCACAAACCACACAGATTGGGCAATCTGGCTTCACACCAGAACCACAAACAGGACAAGTCTTATTCATCATAGCTGGTGTTCCGTTATCAATAGGTCTTAGTAATGGCCCACTATTCGCGCCCATTTGGAAAATGGAAGTATAATCTGGTTGTTGATATTGTGGCTGATACTGTGTTGGATATGGTTGTTGATATCGTTGACCATACATGTTTGGATTTTGTCTATATGGCATATTTCCCATCGATTGTGGATAGGAAGGTGTTCCCATCATACCAGAATTGTTATTCATAAAAGGATTGATTACTGGTTCTGGCTTGATAGTAGTTGGTTCATCATCCAAGAAGAATTTCTTTCGTCCAAATCCCATCGCTTCTTCTTTGGTCATCGGTACTTCCTTCATTGGCTTTTGTTCAGGAATTTCCGCTGTTTCTTCCACAATAGATGGTAATATATCATATGGCTTTTCTTCTGCCGTTTTCGCTTGCATATCTGCATATAATATACCAACTGGTAAATCATCTGGTTCTGCAATACTCATACTGACAATTTCTTGAATCTTTGGAGTATTGTCAACTTCTTCTACTAGTGGAACACCGGAAAGTGGAAGTGGTTCCGTCTCAACTGGCTTTACTTCTGGCATTGATAAATCAGGAGGAGCCGCCATCATTGGTAAATCACTAGTTGGAGGAACTTCTTGCGGAGGCATCGCTAACGTTGGTTCTGGCACAGGAGTTTCTTCTACCTTAGGTTCCTCTACTACTGGAGAAGATATCTCTACTGGAGGTTCTACCGGTTCTTCCGGTACTATTTCCTCTTTTACCACTTCTTCCATCGGTTTTATTTCATCCTTTTTTGGTGGAGTCTTTCGATAGTCATACCGTTGATTGATAGGAATGATTCCCATATCCGTAATTGGTTCTGCTTCTTCTAAGACAACATCATGAATAACAGGAAGTACTTCTTTTGGTTCTTCTTCTAAAACGTTCTCTTCTGAAACTTCTACTTTAGAATCCTCTACAGTAGGTTCTTCCTCTTGTAGAGTTTCTTCTACCAAAGGCGTTTCTTCCTTCGAAGGAAGAACTTCTTCTTTTGGTGGTTCTTCTTTCATTGGCTGTTCTACTTTGATTGGTTTTTCTTCTTTTGGTGGCTCTACTACTTCTTTCTTAGGAGTGGCATTTCCATATAAGGAATTATAATCAAAAGTAAAATCATCTGCCGTTGGAAGTGGTTTATTGACGTCCTCTAGTTCTGGTTCATTCTGTTCTTCCTTAGAAGGAAGAACTTTTTCTTTTTTCTCCTCTACTGGAGGAGTTACTATCTCTTCTTTTGGTTCTTCCGCCTGTACGGAATTTTCTACGATAGGTCCTTCTTTTGGTGGTTCTTCTACTTTCATTGATTGTTCTATCGTTGGTTCTTGGATTGGTTTTTCTTCCTTTACGGCAACTGGTTCTACTGCTTTTGGTGGAACAGTTGACGGCTCTTTTTTCGTAATAATTGGGTTTCTTTTCGCTTTCGGAGGCGCTATCTGATTGAGTGTTTCCTCACTTGCTACATACGCATTGGAAACCTCTACCTCTTTTACCTCCACAGCTTCTAGAGTAAACTCTTGCGGTAACTCTACCACAATTTCTTTCTCTCCATATGGATCATCCAAATCAATGCGACTAGATGCGAGCAAAGGATAGAATAGAGGTGGAAATATCATTAATCCCGCTCTCATAACTGGTCCTTTATAACAATACTGTCCTAATTTCCAGCCGACGCAAAACATGAGAACTGGTATGCCAAAGAAATTGACAAATGGGATGAATAACACGACTACCATCCATACCGGAATCTCTAAAATCGAAAACAAAGTAATCACATTATAAATAGGAACCAAGGCTTTCCAAGGACTTACTTTAATTTTTTTGTAGATTACTGCTAAAGAAGCTAAAATAGCAATAGCAATGCTACCTAATATGATGCAAACAAAGAGTGTATTTTTTTGAATATAATCAATAACCAGTTGAAAGACATTGCTCATACAATCTTCCTTCCTATTCTTCTACGCTATTAATAGTTTATCATAAATTGCTATTGAATTCAACAACAAATCGAAGAACTAGAGTTTTTTTCTTTCCTATTTTGAAAAAGAAAAAAGAATTACTCTTTTCCCCTTTGAAGAGAAATATGTAATTCTTCTAATTGCTTTTCTGTCACAAGGTTTGGTGCCTCACTCATTAGACAAGACGCACTCGCTGTTTTTGGGAAGGCAATCACATCCCGAATATTCTCGGTTCCTGATAGTAACATAACCATTCTGTCTAATCCAAAAGCCATTCCGCCATGAGGAGGTGTTCCATATTTTAAAGCATCGACAAAGAAACCGAATTTTTCGCGAATTTCTTCTTCTCCTAATCCTAAGGCCTCAAACATGGTCGCTTGAACATCCTGTTTATGAATACGAATAGAACCCCCACCCGCTTCATAACCATTGATGACAATATCATAGGCTTTGGAATAACAGTTAGCTTGATCATGAAGAAGTTTATCAACATCCGTATCTTTAGGAGCAGTAAAAGGATGGTGACAAGAAACGTATCTTCCCTCTTCTTCACTATACTCAAAAGATGGAAAATCGACAATCCATAACATCTCATAAGCCTTGTTATCAATAAGACCTAAATCATGTCCTAATTTTAAACGAAGAGCTCCTAAACTCGTTTTCACGATTTCTTTTTTACCAGAGACAAGAAATACCATATCATTTTCTTCTAGGCTCAAGCGGTTCTTTAAGTCATCTTGTTCTTTTTTAGATAACCATTTCGCAAGACTACCTGTCCACTCCTCTTCTACTTTGATATAGGCAAGTCCTGATGCTCGATAAGTTTTTACATAATCTGTCAATTTATCGATTTCTTTTCGAGAGTACTTAGAAGCACAATTCTTCGCTACTATGGCATTGATGATTCCTTGTTCGGCTAAGACAGATTGAAAGAATGGAACTTCGGTATTGGAAAAGAGTTCACTTACTTCTTCAATCGGCATGCCAAAACGTAAATCTGGTTTATCGGAACCATACTGATTGATGGCATCTACATATTTCATCCGTCTAAGAGGAAGTTTTACATCGATCCCTTTGATTTCTTTAAAAAGATATGCTACTAAACGTTCTCCTAAATCCATGACATCTTCTTCATCGACAAAACTCATCTCTAAATCGATTTGAGTAAATTCTGGTTGGCGGTCAGCTCTTAAATCTTCATCTCGGAAACACTTTGCGATTTGAAAATACTTCTCCATACCTCCCACCATTAACAACTGTTTAAAAAGTTGAGGAGATTGTGGTAAGGCATAAAATTTTCCTTCATTGACACGGGAAGGTACGAGATAATCTCTAGCGCCCTCTGGAGTAGATTTACATAGAATTGGTGTTTCAATTTCTAAGAATCCTTCACGGTCTAGGAAATTTCTCGTTGACATCGTTACTTTATGACGAATCTCTAACGTATCATGAAGACTTTGTCTTCTAAGGTCTAGATAACGATATTTTAGTCTCGTGTCTTCTAGGGCTGTCGTATCCTCACTAATTTCAAATGGCAATTCGATAGAGGTATTTAATATTGTCAATTCTTTTACCAATACTTCTATTTCCCCAGTGGCAATCTTTGGATTAGGACTTTCCCGTAAGGCAATTTCTCCGATTACTTTTAAGACATATTCATTTTTGACAGTAGAAGTTACTTCGTAGCAAGCATCTTCTGGTCTTACCACAAGTTGAATAATCCCACTACGGTCACGTAAGTCAATAAAGATAAGTCCTCCTAAATTTCTTTTTTTCGCAACCCATCCATAGAGTTCTACTTCTTCTCCTACATTTTTTTTCGATAGGCTACTATGTAATATTTTTTTCATATATCCTCCTATTCACAAAAAAATCCTATAAAGATAGGGACGAATACTTCGCGGTGCCACCCTACTTCATAGAATTTCTATGCTCTTTTATTCTTTAACGCAGAACTACGTTTATCAAACGTCTGGTGTCTTCTTTTCTTGCTTACCCTAATTTTCACCAACCATTAGGTCTCTACCGTAAGGGAAAGAAAATACTCTTCCAAACCAATAATACCTACATTTTAATCCTAATTTAGCGATTTGTCAATCTCTCTAAAACTACTTCTTTGGTAAAATTTTCTTGAGTACCTGTCTCCATATCTTTGAAAGCGACGGTTCCTTGGTGAACCTCATCTTCCCCAATCACAATCACGTATGGAATCCCTAATCGATCGGCATATTTCATCTTCTGTTTCATACCTTTTTCTTGGTAATAGACATCCGTTTTAATACCATGATTTCTAAAATAACTAGCGACTTCTAATACATAATCATTATTCTTTTTATCCATTGGAACAATTAATAACTGACTAATTGTTTTCTTGTTTGCAGAGATAATACCTGCTTCACGCAATTGGAAAAAGAGCCGACTTAGTCCAATAGATATTCCAACTCCTGGAAGTTTCTCATCCGTATAATAGGTCGCTAAATTCTCATAACGTCCTCCAGAACAAATACTTCCTAAGCGAGGATAATCATCCAGTATGGTTTCAAATACAGTACCCGTATAATAGTCTAATCCACGAGCAATCGTTAAATCTAACTGATAATAATCCTCTTCTATCTGAAAACTCTTTAAAGACTCTAATACCATTTGAATTTCTGTTAATCCTTCTTGGAACATAGCATCTTCCACTTGTAAATTTTGCAGAGATTTTACTTTTTCTAGATTGCTACCATCAATACTTAAAAATGCCATCAATTGATTAATTGTCTCTTCCTCTAGATTTTGACTACGTAATTCTTCAATAACAGCAGATTTTCCTATTTTATCTAGTTTATCAATCACTCTTAAAATATCCGTTGCTTGATTCAAAAGTCCTAAACTTTGAAAGAATCCATTCAATAATTTTCGATTGTTAAAGCGAATGGTAAATTTTCCCAATTGCAACTTTTGAAAAACATGGTAGATGACACTTGGAATTTCCGCGTCATAAATTAAATCAAGGCTTTCATTGCCAATGATATCAATATCACATTGATAGAATTCACGAAATCTTCCCTTTTGTGGTCTTTCGCCACGAAAGACCTTACTAATTTGATATCGTTTAAAAGGAAAGACAATATCATTATAGTGTTCCGCAACATAACGCGCTAAAGGAACGGTTAAATCGAATCGTAATGATAAGTCGTTATCACCTTTCATAAAACGATAAATTTGTTTTTCTGTTTCTCCCCCAGCTTTCGCTAATAAAACTTCAGAAAGTTCAATGGTAGGAGTATCGAGTGGTAAAAAACCAAACTCTTCATAGACACCTCGAATGGTATCAACCATCTCATTGAATAAAATTTGATCTGGTGGTAATAATTCCATAAAACCGGGTAAGGTTTTTGGTTCCACTTTATTTGTCATATTCTTTCATCCTTTCTCCTATTTTCTTTTTAGTACATGCTACCGTGTCGAAAGAACACCTCATAAAATTTTTTAACCCACTCTTTTACTGTCATATAGCCACCTCTTTATAATTCTGTATCTATTTTGGGAGTTGTCCCAATCGTTTTTTGTTTTTCTGTTTCAGGATGGAAAACCATTTCCATATGTTGTTTGATTTCTTGAAATAAAAGACGTTGTTCTTCTTCCTTATCAAACCACTTAATCTCACTCATACTGCCATGTTGGTAAAACACACCGTACTTTAGTGGCAACGATAACAACCTCATGCGATTTCCTAACTGCTCAGAATAAGGATACTCCCTTACCAATTCTAATAAATTGACACAGTCGAGAGATAACAGTTGAATCGTGTTATTGTAATAGAAGAACATCGCCTTTCGTAAATCAACGAAATCTTCCTCTTTTCCAACATAGATTTGTGATTCTTTTTTCATGAGAGGATAACTAGTATGAGTCGTTTCATCGTATATGTACTCTAATCCACAGATAGAATAGAGAAATATGGTATTGGAAAGAAAACGAATCCAATCAGCGGTTATCAATACTTGAGAATTTGCTTTTTCAATCAATTGGACAGGATTATCCCCCTCTATACGATATTTTAAATACGGCGTAAGAGATACATTCCTATCGGAAAATTTATTGTTAACGACTTCATTCATAGACAAATTATCTTTGATGAGTTCTCCAGTGCGATATTCAATGACACGATAAAGATTGGGATTTCCTACTAAAACTTCTAGTTCGTAATTGTGGTTACGCACAACTAGATATTCCGGATTTTCCGCATAAAAACCCACAAAATGATATCCATAGTTTTTGAAATAATTTTCCAACAATGCCTTTGTGGAAAAAATATGAAAAAATTCAAATTCTCGCTCGGATATAATTTTATCCTGTTTTTGAATGCCTAAAATTGGTTCTATCGTCATATTATCCTCTTTCGACGTTATTATAACATACGTTCCTAAAAATAACAAGAAAAAGGCTTTCGCCTATCCTTTAATCTCTTTCATTTTTTCCATACTATCGCTTATCTCATCTCGATAATGCTTATAAGTCGTAACGATAATAATCGCTACTGGGAAGGAAATGAAAATTCCCATAATACCAAATAGCATACTACCAGCTGACATAGCAAATATGGTAAGAAGTGGATGAATATTATTCGTTTTCCCATAGACAGCTGGATTAATCACGTAACTATCGACACTCGATAAGATGAAGAAAGTAATAAGAGTTCTTACAAACAATCCAGGGCTGACTACAAAAGCAGTAATCGCAGCAATAATATTACAAGCAATTCCTCCAAAATAAGGAATCATATTGGCAATTCCCGCTAAAAAGCCAAGTAATATCGCATTTGGATGTCCAATAATATAGTAAGCAAATGCATACTCAATAACAGAGATAAACATTACTTCGACAAGACCACTCAAATAGTTTTTCATCCCCTGATCAAGGGCTTTTACATAGTTATAAGTTTTCTTCTTTTTCGTTTTAAAGAACTTCTTCACTTCTGCACGAATCTTATCCATATCAATCAAGAAATAGATATAGGCAGCAATTCCAAAAAAGAGTTTTCCGATAAAATCAATGGAACTGCTAATTAAGTTAATAGCTCCATTCGATACATAAGTAGTAACATCTTTCATGATGGATTGTAATCCGTCACTAATGGAATGTTGAAGACCAGAAATATTCACATTCCAATCTTTCGTCGATAGTTCCTCTAAAAAGGTATTAATTCCTCCAAATAGATCTGACAATTGAGACACTAGCATACTCGTGATAATATAACCAGTAAAAATAATGAGCGATAGCAAGACAAATAATAAAATGGCGATAGCTATCCCTTTGGGAATCCCTTTCGATTGCATTTTTTCAACCAATGGTTGTGTCGCATAAGCAAGAGCAAAAGCTAACACAAAGGGAGTAATAATCGCAATAAATTTATTAACGCCATCAATCCATAAATTTCCTGTTCGATATATCAAAAAGATTGTCAAAGCAATTAAGGCAATATTTACTAATTTATAATCCACTTTTTCTTTTTTTATCATCGTTCTTCCCTACTTTCTAATAGAATCGTAATCGGTCCATCATTCGTAATCGATACTTTCATATCCGCCCCAAATATTCCTTCTTCTACTGTAACTCCATGCTCTCTTAATTTGTCGTTGAAAGCATGATACATTGGTTTTGCTTGTTCTCCTGCCATCGCTTTGATATAACTAGGACGATTTCCTTTCTTGGTGTCTCCGTATAATGTAAATTGAGAGATACTGAGAATAGAACCTCCTACCTCTAAAAGGGAACGGTTCATCACTCCCTCTTCATCGTCAAAGATACGTAAATTTAACACTTTCTTTACTAAATAATCCATATCTTGCTCTGTATCATCAACGTGAAATCCTACTAACAAAACGAGTCCTTTGGTAATAGCGCCTACTTCTTTTCCCTCTACAGATACGGAGGAAACTAGACTACGCTGTACTACTATTCTCATTAATGAATCACTCTTTCTATCTGTGTAATACTAGGTATCATTAATAAATCATCCATAAATTTTTTTAATTTTTCGGTATTATCTACTAAAACATTAATCGTATATAGATAACTTCCACTCGATTCTAACGTATTAATACTTTGAATGGTAATATCGGAACCAGACGTCTTGGAGATAATCGCTAACAATAAATCCTTATTCTCACTAGCATGGACTAAAATATCTGTCGAATATTTTTTCGTTACCTCACTATTCCAAGAAACATCAATAATTCGTTCCTCTAAGTCGATGATATTCGGACAGATGACACGATGAACATTAATACCATTTCCCTTGGAAATATAACCTACGATATCATCACCAGGAATTGGTTTACAACAAGCAGCGACATTCACTTTAATCTCATCAATACCCTCTACCACAATATCATTTTTCACTTGAATTTTTTTCTGTTCTGCTTTGGTAACTTTATCGAGAATTAATTCTTGTTTCGTACGATTATCGTTACTATAACTGTTGACTACGGTTAGCGCTGTCAACTTACCATTTCCTAAAGCAATATAAAGTTCATTGGTATCACTCATATGAAATTCTTCTAAAATTTTTTCCATATTTTCATTACTGAAGAATTCCGCAAATGGTATTTTTCTTTTTCGTACCTCTTTTTGTAATGCTTCTGTACCGTTTTTTAAATATTCTTCTTTATCAATCCGGTTATAGAAACTCTTAATTTTATTTTTGGCTTGTGAAGTAAAAGCCATGTCAATCCATTCGCGAGAAGGACCAGAAGAATTTTTATTCGTATTAATTTTGATGATATCGCCATCATTTAAGACATAATCTAAAGGAACGATATTTCCATTTACTAAAGCTCCGACCATCGTATCTCCAACACCACTATGTACACGATAAGCAAAATCAATCGGTGTTGCCCCTTGAGGAAGTTCAATGACATCCCCTTTAGGAGTAAAGACATAGATGGTATTTTTTAAGACGTCCTCTTGAACACTTCTTACAAATTCCTCATCATTCGATTCTTCCTCTTTCAATTCCATAATCTCTCGGAAGAATTGTAGTTTTTGTTCCATTGCATTTTGCATGCTAGCCTTGACATTGCTTCCTTTTTCTTTATAAGACCAATGGGAAGCAATTCCGTGTTCTGCCACTTCATCCATCTCATATGTACGAATTTGAATCTCAAAGAGATATCCCTCTAAACCAAATACGGTCGTATGAAGAGATTGATACATATTCGTCTTTGGCATCGCAATATAATCTTTAAATCGTTTAGGAATTGGACGATATTGGGAATGAATAATACCGAGTGCTTGATAACACTCTTGTTCCGTATCGACGAAAACACGGAGGGCAAGTAAATCATAAATATCGCTAAATCTTTTTCCTTTATCCAATTTCTTATAAATACTATAGATACTTTTTGCTCTTCCTTTGATTTGATGTTTCAAGCCATTTTTATTTAGTAAATCACTAACTTTTTCCATCATTTCATTAACGATTCGATCTCGTTCTTTTCGCGTTTGATTTAACTTTTCAACAATTGAAAAATAGATATCCGGTTTATAGTATCGAAGAGATAAATCCTCTAGTTCACTTTTGATTTGATTCATACCAAGACGATGAGCAATCGGCGTTAGAATATCTAAAGTTTCTTTGGCTTTATCTTTTTGTTTCTTCTCCGATAAAATCCATAATGTACGCATATTGTGAAGACGATCCGCTAACTTGATAATCAAAATTCTAACATCTTCGGAAAGTCCAACGAGAATCTTTCGATGATTCGCAATCATCGCTTCATTATCACACGTAAATTTCAATTTATTGATTTTGGTAACACCACTTACTAAACTAGCAATCTCTTTTCCAAATTTGCTTTCCACTTCTTCATAACTACAATCGCAATCCTCGATAGTATCATGGAGAATAGCTGCACAAATAGTCGCCGTATCGGCATGAATATCAGATAAAATATAAGCTACATTTAGTGGGTGAACAATATAGGCTTCCCCCGTCAATCTCGTTTGGCCAAAATGCTTTTCATAAGCAAATAAATAAGCTTTCGAGATTAGTTTTCGTTCCTCTTCTTTGGTAATATAGGTAGAAACTTTCTCCAATAATTCATCAAATGTTAATTTTGGATTATCCTTTCTCATTCTTTCACCTTATTCTAATTGAAAATCTTTTTGAATTTGATTTTTCTCCTCTAACGTTAATCCATCACAGGCATAGGCATATAAATCTTTCTGTTGGTAACAATGATACATGAACGCCCCTAACTCCTTTTGCTTTTCTTTTTTGAAAATCATTCGTTCATGATTTTTATGAAAAATCACTGCCAATAACAAAATAGCACTCATTAATGGCAAATAGAAATTATAAAGAGTCGCTTCCTGGATAGAGGCTATAGATAATATGACCTCCAAGATTGCTAAAAAGCCAGATAGAATAGTCACAATGGCAATCCAATGATTGGTCTCATCCTCTAAATATTCCTTTTGGATATCTAAAAAAAGTTCCCTCATCGTCGGCAATTGAGAATTCCTCATCATCTGTTCTTGAGCAGTTTCTTTAGAGATTCCTACATTCATCTTCTGCATCGATAATAATCGATTTTTTCTCATATCTTTATTTTTACGATAATCTTTTTCCTCTAAAAAGAGAGTTTCCAAAAAGAGAAGTTCCCCATTCGTTAGTTTTTGGTAATCCTTTTTGGGATTCAAATAAAATACTTGATGTTCCAAAACAATATTTCCTTGAGAAATTTCATAAAACCATTCTGCTTCTAGCGCTTCTTTTGTGACCACTAGACGGTTCTGTTTTCTTATTCTATCTAGGGCAAAACCATCTAAAGGTGAGGTTGTAAGACTTCCCTCTTCTGCTGAAATAGAGTTTTGAGATTGATTCCATATTGATTGATTCTCCACAATATAATAACTGTGAAAACAAAAGAGGAACAGAGAAATTCCTAAGCCAATAATCTCTAATATTCTAGAATTTGTAAGAATGATTGCTGTATAAAAGACAGCGAGTAAGATTAAAAACAAAAGCAAGATTATCCAAGACTTATGAAACTTATCTTTCACACTACCACCTTAGTAAAAATTATATCACAACTGCCCTAATTAATAAAGAATAAATACAAAGGAATTAACAATTCATTGGTTAGACATTTTTAGACAATGTCTTTTCTCTTATCAAAAATATTGTCTAAAAATGATTCCTTACAAACCTGACTTTCATATAAGTTTTCAAAAAATGAAAAAATTTTTTCATAAGAAAATCTCTAGAAAAAATCTAGAGATTTCTATTCTTTTATCATGATTAATTATTTTCTTTTCTTAAGTAAAGAATTGATCCAAATGATAAGATAAGAGTCATCATCATCAAAGCCATATAGGTAGTTGCCTGATCTCCTGTTTCTGGATTCTTTACTGTTTCTTTTTTAGGACCTACTTCAACATAAATAGTTGTATTATCCTCTAACGTTTTTCCTAAAACAAATTTTTCTTCTTTTTCTTGAGAAGTATAAGTACCTAAAAGAGAAGAACTTTTCTCATGATATCCGTCGAATAATTTTACCCATTCTTCAACATCTTTTGCTGTTAATGGAGTGTCTTTATCCCACAAAATTGTATTATTAAATACATCTTCATCATCAAAGACAGTATAATGAATTTCCCATTGGTTTGATTCATCTAAGTACTTTTCATGATTCCACTCTTCCGTCCCACCATCTGATGATAATAACTTAACATTTTCAGTTACTACCATAATCTGAATTGGTAACTCTTGTTCTTTTCCTTCAGCATCAGTCCATTTGGCAACATATTTTTTGGTGCAATTTATTTTATCTTTTGCTGCTGCCTTTAAATCTGCTACTGAAATACCGAAATATTCCGTAAAATCGTTGCTATTAAATGTTGTCGCTTTCTCATCAAAACCTTCTGCTGGTCCGATTTTAACTTCTTCTACTTCACTTTCAAATTTAAAATGTAACCCAATCCATGCATAACCCGCTGGTCTTGTTGTACTTCCACCGGTTGCTCCTTCTTGTGGGTCTGTTCCAGCTTCCAGTAGTTTAAAGGTTGAACCACTAACAAATACATTAATTGCCTCTGAACCAGTTACTTGAATAGTACCTTCATCCACTAAAGTATCTTCTTTTGTATCGTTAGTTACTTTTGGATAACTTACTGCTGATACTCCATAAGGCGCTAGCAACAAAACACCAAATAAAGTAACGAACATAAACATTATTTTACTTTTCATTTTTGACCTCCTTTAAAATAATATTCTCTAATATTATAAATTTTTCCATATATGTTGTCAACCAAAATAAATCATTTGTGCTTATATTTTGCAATATTTTAAAAAGAATTGACAGTTCTTTTCAGAATATAAATATCATCGTATTTTTTGGTAATAATCGATAGTAAAAACTACAAAAAAAGGAATTAGCAATTAATTCCTTTTACTTTTAATTCTTCGACATCATCTTTGTCGTCTACTTCATACCATTTCTTTTTCTCTTTTTTACCAACATTTTTTCGTTCTAAAATATACCAAAGTTGAAGGGCTACAAAAAGAGAAGAATAAGTTCCGGCAATCAAACCAATGAGCAAAGCATAATTGAACGTAAGAATTTCACGAGAACCTAAGAAAATGAGCGCTATTACGGGAATTAAAGTCGTAATAGAAGTAAGTAAACTTCGACCAATGACTTCTTTTAACGTAACTTGAACTAATTCTTTTAGTTCCTCTTTTGTTTTGATTTGATTATGATATAATTTCTTTTTATTTTCACGAATTCTATCAAAGGCAACAATCGTATCATTGATAGAATATCCAATGATAGAAAGAATCGCTGCTACAAAGATACTAGATACTTCCAAATGGAATAAACTAAAGGCAATTATCACTATTGCAACATCGTGAATTAAAGCGCATACAGCACTGATTCCATAACTGAAAGTAAAACGTAATGTCACATAGAGAATAAGACCAAGGCAAGCATAAATTAATGACTCGATAGCATTGCGAATTAACTTTTCCTTTTCTAGATTAGAGATAGCAGAAATATCTGTCGCTACATCTGAATACTTAGCAAAAACCTTTTTAATTTCTACTTCATCATCTTTATCTACAAAATCAGATAACGTAATATAGGCACTATGATCATCGTTAAAGATTTCTACTCTAGCGACATCATATTGTAGTTCTGTTAAATCTTTCTCTAATTTCACAGCTTCCAAAGTATCCGTCGATTGAATCGTGATACTAGAACCTCCTTGGAAATCAATTCCCATATGGAAACCACGGAAGTAAGAACAAATACCACCTACTACTAAAATCACTACGGTTGCCGTAAATAATCTTGGCATCCATTTTGCAAGATTGACTTTCGATGTATCTTTCTTTTCCAAACTCTTCATTCCTAAGAATGCACGATAATGTCCTTCAAAAATACCACTTTTTACAAACATACCAAGAAGAATTCTCATCAAGTAAACCATAACAAATAAGGTAACAAAGATACTGATAATTAACATGGTTGCAAAACCTTTGACACTACCAGTTCCCTTATTGAAGAGAATGACAGCTGCTATCAATGTTGTAATATTGGCATCCAAGATAGAACTTAATGAATTTTTATTTCCCTTTTTAAAGGCTTCTTCCAATGTTTTCTTTTCTCTTAATTCCTCTTTAATTCTCGAAAAACTAATGATACAAGCATCTACAGCCATACCGATACCAATGACAACTGCGGCAATTGATGGTAAGGTAAGTCTTGCTCCTAACAAGTTAAATATTAAGAAGACAAGAGCCGTATAAATGAGAATTCCAACACCAGTAATCACACCACTAAAACGATATACGGCTGTTAAGAATAGAATAATGATAATAATACCAACAACACCTGCTAAGAATGTTTTATGTAAAGCATCTTCTCCAAAAGTAGGATCAACAGTTCTAGAAGAAATTTCTTCCATCTTCGTTGGTAAACTACCAGAATTCAGAAGATTTGCTAAATCCTCTGCTTCTTGCTGTGTAAAATTACCTGTTAACTGTACACTATCTCCTGTTAACTCTCCATTAATATAGGCAATGGAAATACAATGCGTATTAGATCCAGCTCCACAATGATCAGGAATACTTGCATCCGTATAAGAATCGACTCCCTCTTCAAAGTCAAGCCATGCTACCATCGGTGTTCCAGCATCATATAATTTTTTCGTTTCTGTATAAAACTTTTCAATATCTTTAATACCAATCGTAAGCATATAAGTTCCAGGTTTATCCGGATTTGTTGCCACTCTTACACTATTTGGTTCTAAGACATCTGCATCTAAAATTTTTTCATCCTTTATATTGCGGAATGTTAACTGAGCAACTTGTCCAAGCGTATTTTTCGCAGTCTCTTCATCCTCCACTCCTGGAAGTTGAATTCGAAGGTTAGAGCCTTCCTCGATAATTTCTGGTTCTGCAACACCCAAACTATTAATACGTCTTTCTAGAATGACTTGGGTCGCCTCAATATCTGCTTTTTTGGCTTCTTCGCCATTTTCTTTCGTTATTTTATAAACAATTTCAAAACCACCTTGTAAATCCAATCCAAATTTTGTAGCTTTTAAAATTGGATATAAGGAAGCAATCACGAAAGCAGTAACTAAAATTGTTACCAATGTGGAATGAATAAATGTCTTACGACGTGCCTTCTTCGTTCGTTTTTCTTTTTCCTGTTGTTTTGGAGAAACCGTCGTCTTTTTGCTTTTTACATCTGCTTTGGCCTGTGCGACTTCTCGTTCTACTTTCTCATCCACAACGACTTGTTCTTCCGTTTCTTTTTTCTTTTCTATTTTTTTTGGAGCAACCGTTTTTGCTGGTTGTCTTTTTTTTCTGTTTGCCATACTTCTCACCCTATCTATTTTGTTTTACATATTGACTAATTGCTTCATTATCAGCGTGCAAAATATCATTGACCATCTCATGTAATAATAAATTTTCCGCATGCATCCATTTGTTTACAGATAAATAATCCCATACGTCTTCTTTAGAAATATCCATATAATCATTGCGTTGTAAATCAGAAACCTTACTCATAAGAGCAGGTTCTACACGATGATAAAGTTGTTCTAATGACTCAAATTCAATATCCACGACTAATCCTCCACGCTTTCACATACAATATTATATACTAAAATAATGGCTTTTGAAAGGAAAAATATGAAAAAAAGTAAATTTATTCAGTCTAGTATCTTACTACTTATTGGCGGTTTTTTCACCAAAATATTAGGAATGATTGTTAAAATTGTCTTAACGCGAGAATTAGGTTCGTTAGGAATGGGTCTTTATTCTCTTTTAATGCCTACTTTTCTCTTACTATTATCGATTAGTGGAAGGGGATTATCAACGGCTTTAAATGTTTTAATTGCTACGAATCAATATAATAATAAAAATTTACTTTTTACCTCACTTGTCATCTCTCTTTTAATCGATGTTGGAATTGCTATTTTCCTTTTTTTAGGTGGGAATTGGATTGCCACTACTCTTTTACATGAACCACTTCTACTTTATCCTATCCTTGCTATTGCATTTGTTCTTCCTTTCATTAGTATCTCTAACATTTTTCGCAGTTATTATTTTGCCAAAGAACGCATGCTTCCTCATGTCATCAGTAATGTTTTAGAAGATTTCATCAAACTCATTCTCATTTACTTTTTCCTACATTTATTCTTAAAGCGAATGGAAAGTGCGCTTACATTTTTAATGCTTACGAATATCGCTTGTGAATGTTCGTCCATTTTTATCTTTCTCTTTCGATTTCCAAAGTTTCATATTACCAAAAAAGATTTAGCGTTTTCTAAAAAAAACTTCAAAGCTATCTTTCAAATTGCTATTCCAACCACCCTATCAAGACTAATTGGTTCTATGACTTATTTTTTAGAACCCATTTTATTAACTACTATCCTATTAAAGTTAGGATACGATAAAACGTATATTATTCAAGAATATGGCATCATCAATGGGTATGTACTTCCTTTATTACTATTACCATCCTTTTTTACCAATGCCATTTCTTCAGCATTACTTCCCATCATTAGTAAGTATTATTTTAAAAAGAATTATGCCTATGTGAAACGAAAACTCAAACAAGTTCTCTTATTTTCCGCATTCATTGGCATTGGGTATTCTATTCTCTGTTACTTCTATCATCCTATACTTTTAGAAGTTCTCTATCACTCGCAGGAAGGTTCTTCCTATATTCTCTTTTTACTTCCTATCTTTTTCTTCTACTACCTAGAAAGTCCTCTTTTAAGTACTCTACAAGCGATGAATCAAGCGAAGAGTAATCTTTATATTTCTTCCATCAATTTTTTAATTCGGACCGTCCTTCTTTCCCTCCTTACTTACTGTTCTATCGGTCTATATGGACTTCTCATCGCTTTAGCCATCAATATTCTTTTTACCGTTTGTTACGCAGGATGGAAAATTCAAAAATGTCTACAAAAAAAATAGCCAAATGGCTATTTTTGAACAGGTTTATTCTCATAGCAAGTAATGATGTTTTCTAATAACATGGCAACTGTCATAGGACCAATCCCTTTTGGAACAGGAGTAATGTAAGATGCTTTTTTCGATACTTTCTCAAAATCTACATCCCCACAGAT
Source organism: uncultured Bacilli bacterium (assembly GCA_947629315.1). Taxonomy (GTDB): domain Bacteria; phylum Bacillota_I; class Bacilli_A; order RF39; family UBA660; genus UBA5578. The sequence goes on along the minus strand of CANRDB010000004.1, from coordinate 39,242 downwards.
CTTATCGTCAACTCGGTTAATTCCAACATCTACGACTACAGCTCCTTCTTTTACCATATCAGCAGTAATCATTTTAGGACTTCCTACTGCACATACTAAAATATCGGCTTGTTTCGTATACGATTTTAAATCTTCGGTATGACTATGACAAATCGTCACCGTAGCATTTTCTGCTAACATCAAACTCATCAATGGTCTTCCTACTAACTTGCTACGTCCTACAATGACTACATGTTTTCCCTCAATAGGAATTTCATATTCTTTTAAAATTCGCATGATGCCAAGAGGAGTACAAGGAACAAGTGTCTTTCTTCCATTAATCATCCGTCCAGTATTGATATCCGTAAGACCATCGACATCTTTACTATTACTAATAGAATTTAAAATTCTCTTTTCATTATATCGCGCTGGTAGTGGTAACTGGACCAAAATTCCATTGACATATTCATCATTATTTAATTCTTTAATTTTATTAATAATCGTTAATTCTGGTGTATCCTCTTCAAATTTATAATGTCTGAAATAAACACCTACACTATTACAAGCTTTTTCTTTTCTCTTAATGTAAGAATCACTAGCTGCATCACTTCCTACTTGAAGGACTGCCACGCTTGGACGTATCATACAATTTTTCAATTTATGTTTCATCTCGTCCTGTATTTTTAAACTTAATGTTTCTCCATCCATAATGGTACTCATATCTTCACCTCAAATTGTCTAGTAGCTTTCCGCTACTCTCTACCTTAATTATAGCAAAAAAGTAGTAGTTTCCAACAAAAACTTCATTATTTTACATATTTTACACAAATTGGTGTCAAGTTGTCACTCCTAGAAATCATTTTTCATGAAAAATAGGTTGCTTTACACAACCTATTTTTTAGCATTTGTCATATTAGCCATAAACTCTTTATACTTCGGTAAAACCTCATCTACTGGTCCTAGCTCCATCAAATCTCCATCATTCAGCCATAACACAATATCACAAAGAGAAGCAATCGTATCGAGACTATGAGAAACGATAAGAACGGTTCTATGTTCATCGGAGATGAGTTCTTTCATCTTATTATAACTCTTCTCTTTAAATTGAGCATCTCCTACACTCAATACTTCATCAATTAAAATGATATCGGTCTCTAAAATAGCGGTAATCGCAAACGCTAATTTCGAATACATACCAGAAGAATACGTCTTTACTGGTCGGTCGATAAAATCTCCAATATCCGCAAAAGTGATAATCTCTTTTTCCTTAGCGCGAATTTCCTCTTCTGAAAATCCAAGAAGCATACCAGATAGATAGATATTTTCTTTACCAGTTAATTTTTTATTAAAACCAACACCGATAGATAGAAGAGAAATCGTATTGCCATGTAAATCGATAAATCCTTTATCAGGAGAAAAGATACCAGCAATCGCCCGTAACATCGTCGATTTACCAGAACCATTCTTACCGACAATACCTAGTATTTTCCCTTCCTCTAACTCGAAACTAACACCCTTTAAAGCATGAAAGCGTTCCACACGAGAACCTAACTTCGTCCATATTGCCCGAATCGAAGTCTTTTTTAAACCACGATAGGTAATATGTAAATCCTGAACAGTAAGGGCAATTCTCTTTTTGGATTCTGATTTTGTACTTTCTGTTTTCTTTTTCATCGCTCTCATTAAATCACCTTCGCATAACTATTTTCGTTTTTATGAATGACATGGATTCCGATAGCACATAGCACAAGTCCAATTCCTAACCATACCAGTAACCCTTCCACACTAGGAAGTTTTTGATATAAAAATACTTTTCTAAGTTCATTCATACAAAAAGCAATTGGATTAACACGCAATAAATAGAACGATAAAGTTGGTTTCTTCTTCAATCTTTTTTGAATGTTATAGAAAACACCGGATAGATAAAATACCATTTTCAGTCCAATATTCGTTAAATTTCCTAAGTCATTTAGGGTAACACCAAAATGCATGAGAATCATCCCAATACCAAATGTTAAAATATATAATACGATAAAAATAGGAATACATAATAACATATACCAAGTAAAAGGTACTCCTTGATAAATCATAAGAGGAACTAAAATCATAAGGGAGATTCCCATTTTAAATAGATAAGTGAATGATTTCGATAATAATAAAATATATTTAGGAATATAGACTTTCGTAACTAAATCGCGATTACTGATAATCAATTTCACACTACCATTAATCATTCGATTAAAAAATTCCCAAGCTAATAATCCTAAAAATACAAAAGAAGCAAAATACTTTTCATCATTGGAAAATACCGTACCAAAGATAAACGTATAAATGAGCATAAAACTGAATGGTTCAATTACCCACCAAAGCCAATTTAAATAGGAATCTGCCACTTCACTTTTCAATTCTGCTTTCGCAGAATAAATAGCATATTTATAGTACTTCTTGATATTATATATAAATTTTTTCAAGCTATCCCTACTTTCCTATATAAAAGATACTCAGTATTTTCGCAAACTGGTGTAAAATCTCATTACTCTTTTGAATGGCTATCGTTTTTTCCAAGGCCTTTCCCCCAATCGTCAAGGCCGCAATGGTAGCAGTCGTAAAAAGAGACGATACCAATAACGAAATATCCCACATCGATGCTACCGAAGTAGCAATCACTACTCCGGCTGAACCGGAGATAATTCCACAAATGTCTCCTATGACATCCTGACAAAACGAAGATACTTTATTAGCGTTCCTTTTTAAGGAAACCGCTACTTTAGCCGATTTAATTTTACGAGAACTCATCGAATGAAAAGGTGCTTCATCGGCGGTTGCTACTGCCATTCCTACCATGTCAAATAAGACACCTATCAAAACAAAGAGCAATACAATCGTCATACTAAGACAAAGACTTGCTTTTTTTAAAGCCACTTCTGAAAAAAAGGAAAACGAAAAAGAAATTGCGAAAGCTAACCCCGTTAATTTGGCTACCCATCGATAATGTTCCCACTTCTTTTTACTTTTTTCTTTTTGATATTCCGTTTGTTTATTTTTTTTCCTTTTCAAGGTAATCCCTCACAATGTAACAAATCCATTCTACATAATTTTTCTTATTTTGTCAATGAATCAGCAATCGTCCTCAGTTTCTTTCACAATATAGATGGGACGCTTTTTCGTCTCTAAATACGTCTTCGCAAGATATTCTCCCATGATTCCGGTACAAAAAAGTTGGATGCCACTTAAGAAAAATAGGATACACACCATAGAGGGCCATCCCGCAACTGGATCTCCCCATATCAATGTTTTTACTATAATGACAATAATCGCAACAAAAGCAATAAAGCAGAATAATATACCAAAGATAGCAGATATCATAAGAGGAGTCGTTGAAAAAGCAACAATTCCCTCTATGGCATAAGAAAATAGTTTGGGAAAATTAAATTTAGAAGTTCCTGCTGCCCGTTCTTGATTTTCAAACTCTATCCATTTCGTATCGAATCCGACAAAACTAAACAATCCTTTGGAATATCGATTATATTCCTGTGTCTCAATGATAGCATCTACCATTTTTCGCTTCATAAGGCGGAAATCTCTAGCACCCGCTACCATTTCGACATTCGATATTTTGGCAATAATTTTATAAAACCAACCAGTAAATAATTTTCGGAAAAAAGAATACCCATGACGGCTTACACTTTTAGCAGCAACACAGTCATACCCCTCTTCCATAATCGCACGATACATCTCGGGAATTAGACTAGGCGGATCTTGTAAATCCACATCCATAATCGCTACATAATCTCCTTTGGCATACTGTAGTCCAGCGAGCATAGCAGCTTCTTTTCCAAAGTTTCGTGAAAAAGAAATATAGCGAACTCTCTTATCTTGTTTTCTTAGTTTTTTCATCTCCAATAGAGAATGATCTTTTGACCCATCATTGACAAAAATCATCTCAAACGAAACCATGTTCATACTCTTCATAATTTTTTCTGTCTCTTGATAAAAGAGAGGAATATTTTCCTCCTCATTAAAACAAGGAACGACTAATGATATTAATTCTTTTTTCATTCGTTTAACCTCTTTTTCTACTTATTTTTTCTCACACTTTCTATCAAAAAGTATAGCATCTTTTCCATTATCTTTCAACTAGTTCTCGTAATCCATATAGGGCATATGTCCGAGGGTATTCCGTATAGTACTGTTCTTGTTTTTCTAACAAAAGATAGTTCTCTTCTAAATAAGGGACATAGCGATTTTCGACCTCTAGAATGACAAAATCAATCCTTTTTTCTTGAATGGCCTTGATTTGACCATCCATATTTTCTGGATAGGCATCATAACTGACATTAATTCTTTGAAAATAGCGCTCACTTGGCAAGCGATTACTACTCAAATAAAATCCCGCATCGATTCCTCCATAGTAAAGAATTTTGGAGTCTGGATACTGATTAATTATCTCGGCGAATCGATATTGCGCTAACGACTCTTTTGCATAGGATAGAAATGATATATTTTGATTATGAGCATAGACAAATAGCCATGCTAGAACAAGGAGGACTGGTAAAAACACTTTCTTTTCTAAGTGATAGTCCTGTAGATATTGACTGACCCATAGTAAACCAAAGATAGTAAAAGGACTCATGATTAAAAAGTAATAAGGATAATTGACACAACCTAGATAGGCAAAAAAATAAAAACAGAAAAACAAAAGAACAATGGCCCATTTCGTAGGATTTCCTTTTTTAAAATATCTTACAATATACCAAATACCAAGTCCATAGAAAATCGTATAGAGCCAATCTTTTTGAAGATTGACAGTCAAAAGATAATAGATAATTCCTAGTTTCTCTAACCATGTCGTTTCTCCCATAGAAGGTGCGTGATAAAGAAAAATATTAAAGTAAAAATATCCCTGCCATAAATCATCTAATGCTCCTACTATTCCAAAATAGAGGATGATAGGAATCGCCACCAGTACAAAACCCATTAGATAAAAGAAGAAGGAAGAACATAAGTCTTGCAATTTTTGATGACGAATTTTTAACAATCCCAAGACAAGCCAAAAGCCAATCCAAAAGCCTAATAAATTATATTTCATCCAAAAGACAATTCCCGTTAACAATCCATTTAAGAAATAGACTTTAGGATAATGGTTTTTATATCGCTCTTCTTCTAATAACCAAAGAAATGAATAGAGACTCATAAGGAAGAATGGCAAGGTAAACTCCTCACAACTTCCTCCATGAAAAAAGGCTTTCATACTGACAATCATCATCACAAACAAGATAGAAATCCAAGGAAAACGCTGTTCCTGGTGATAGAGTTTTACGATGCGATAAACCATCCATAAATTGATGGTCATCGCTAGTACTTCTAACAAAAAGATACCAAAAAAACTATGGGGAAAACATAGAGAACCTATCCCATAGAGTAGATATAAAAGAGGTCCTTTTTGTTCAAATAAATCACGGTACGGAATCAGTCCATGCATCCATCCTTTGCCAACCGTAAAAAAGGCATTCGCATCCAACCAATCATTCATCGGATAAAGGGGGGATGATTTACTAGCAATTCCTAAAAATAAAATAGATAAAAAGATACTATACAGTATCACTTGAATATTCTTTTTCATAATATACTCCTACCTCATTATACCATGTTCCTAAAGGTTAAGAAAAGAAAAAACAAGAAATCTTTACTTGATTTCCTGTTCACTCTTCTTTTTCACTTTCGCACATAAGATAAGTAAGAAGACCATAATCACTAAACTAGATCCACTTAGTAAGACGATTAGTAACAACAATCTAGAGTTAATAACGGTTAACTCTTCAATTCTCGTATTTTCAAACTTCTGAACCGTTCCCTCTGTTTCATCATAGGAATACCAATTCGCATCCCCTGTTTCTACATTCATTCCATAAATAATAGGATATGGATTCTGTTTAGAAACATATGCTATCATTTTTTGATCATCAATCACGATTTCTTTCTCCGTTGAATATCCTCTTGGAATCGTTGGTGGTTCTAAAGAAGATAAAGTAATACCATGAAATAAGAATTCTTCATAACGAGTATAAGAACCATCCTCATTTACTCGATAAAACAAAATATTTCCTTGTTGATCTTTTACAACAATGAGAAGATATTGCGTAATCGAAGACTCATAGGCAGGAACTTCTTCCCCATCAATAAAGGTGGTTGTCTCTAAAAACGTCGATGACGAAGAGATACCCTCTGTTTTTCGAACGACAGAATAGATTTCCCCATCAATCGTAATTTCGATAGGATTTAACTCTTTCACATGAGCATTAATCACGTAATTTCGGACACTTCCATTTTCCGCGGTAACACGAATGGTAAATTTATTGTCTCCCTCAACAACGGTCTTCGTACCCTCTCCACTCACACTGGATTTCTTATCTTCTGCCTCTGCATGAATGGTGATTGCTTCGACATCGTTTTCTAATTCTAATTGATATTCTAACGTATTTTTATCAAATTTAGGAGTGAATTCTTGTCCATCGACGGTCAAACTTTTAAGATAGTTATTTTTAGAATAACTCGCTTCTAATTGTTGTTGCGTAATGACATTAAACGTATAACTTCCCTCACTAGAACTCATTTCATTAAAATTGTATCCATATACTTCTGAATTGGCTACCCATACTTTCGCACTACCAGAAGACTTAGCTGTAAAGGTCACCGTATATTTCTTGGTCTTGGTACTACCGTTTGAAACTACACCAGCAGAACGAGTACTAGTCTCTAGATTAGAACTGACTAATTTTAGTTTCGCAGTATCATATTTTAAATCGAAATACCAACTTCCTAAAGCACTACTAGAGGATACGGTAATCGTGACTGTTACTTTATTCCCAACGACAACGGTTTTAGGAGAACCAGATACCGTAATCTTCGCACTGGCAGCAAATACCCTATCACTTTTTAGAAAAAAGAAAAGTCCAAAGAATAATACTGCTATCCATAATTTTTTCATTTTCACTTTTATTCCTCCTATTTTTGACTGATAATGGTTGTTCCTAATATATGTCTTTGTACCATCAATAAGTCCAAAACCGTCACATTTCCATCTTTATTGACATCCGCAGCGGCTTTATAAGCTCCCGTTAACGTAGAAGTCTTTAAGATATTTTTTTGTACCATTAATAAATCAAGAATCGTAATGCTTCCATCCCCACTAGGATCTCCATATAGGACAATCTCATACTGTTTGGTTTCTTCGCCACTCGTAATAGAAACGATATCGCCAGTTCTTAACTCTCCTGTTGTTTTCTCTTTTCCATTACTGGTAATCACGACTTTAGCAGTATGACTAGCATTTTGAATAGAAGTCTTAAAATCCGTCACTTTCGATGTCTGTGTCAATCCAACAATATATCCCTCATGACGACTTACTTTGGCTTCATCCAACACTTCATCAACCGTTGGATAGACGATAGAACCATCATCTTCACTTCTTACTACGGTCACTTGATAGTTTTGAACATCTCCATTTTGGGCTTTTACTTTTAACGTCAAAACATTATCTCCTACTTGTAGGGAAATTGTTCCCGTTCCTGTAACCGTTGCTCCGGAATTGATTGTCTTCGCAGTTAATTTAATAGATTCTGTAGGATAATCCACATATATTTTATAATTCCAAGTAGAAGAACTAAATCCTTCTATATTTTTTCCATCTATTTGAATATTTTTTAATCGATTATTTGGATTTCCTGTCGGTGGTAGAGAGGTCTTTTCGGGCATATCTTCATAGACAGGAATATAGAAGACAAAAGGAGCATCTAGGGCATCTAGATTTTGATAAGAACGATACGTTGTTCTAGCCTCCGTACTAGGTGCTTGAATATTTTGCATATATTGATGCGTATAATTCTTTTTAGCATCCTTTATCCCGTTTTTACTAGCATAATTGTAGACGGTATTCCATTTTTGAAAATAACTCGTATTCTGACCATAACGAATATATCCATTATTGATAAATTTCGCTCCACCAATAATGGCTTTTTCTTCGGTAGTCCATGGTCTATCGTAGGAAGTATCTTTTCCATCTGCTCCCCCATTGGCGTAAACTAATCCACGCGCCGTTGAACCACCTACACCAGAAGTTGCTCCAATATTATAGAAATTATAGAGTCCTTTATATTTTTTTCCATCATAGGTAAATTGTTCTCCACTAACAGCCATTCCAGCCTCTTTAGAAGAACCCATTTCCTGTCTAGATAAAGACGCTAAATAGATAGGATTGACTCCCGTTTCTATCGCCGCTTTCATAAATAAATCTGCAAACTTACTAATATAGGCACTTCCTAGTAGAGCTTTTACGGCCCCTTCGGTTTGAACCCCCTCTGTATAGGACAAAGATTCAAATTGAAAGATATAGGCATCCGCTAAAAAGTTTCTCGGGTCTAAATAGTAAGCAATCGTCTCATCATTAGCAGCATACCAAGAAGAACCATCATAAACCGTAAATGTATCGGAATTCCAATTATAGTTTCCTGTTGCAGTTGAAAGATATCCTTGCGTACTGCTACTTGTAGATTGAATGAGACTCTTATTTCCAGAATCTTCATTATCGACAACTGTACTAAAACGAAGATTCGTTGGAATCGCTACAAAATGCCAAGTAGGATGCATCTCTTTTAAGAGCGCTAAAGACTCCCAATAACTCTCTGGAAATCCGGCATCTGACAATTCCTTTTTGACTTCATCAGTTAAATTCACTGTCTTTAAATTATCGGTACATACATATCCTTTATAGGTTACATTTTTGTAAACGGTACTAATGTAAGAATAGGTACTCTTACATTCACTACCAGTTCCTGAGGTAGGAGCAGCGACTGGTTTTACACTCTCAATAACCGTCACTTCATCCCCTGTGTCCAACCAGTAAACTCCTGTTACCACAGACTTAAATTTCGTATCCTTATAAACACAATTGCCAGTAGAAGAAGAACTGAGACTACAAGTACCTGTGGCAACAAATCTTGCTTGATAGTCTGCTTTTACTACTAAAGGTGAAAGTAGAAAAAGAACAAAGAATAAAAACCAATATGTTTTTTGCTTCATACAACCACCTACCATATGTAATCATTATACCAAAACCTATCAAAAAAAGAAAGTCTCCTTTCCTTTTTACACCAAATATTCATAAATGGAAATATGTTTCTCTCCATATTTTTTTTCTTTCCATAATCGGTAGTGGGCATCTACTTCTATTTTTTCCGTTTCCCACTCGCATACTAGTAAACTATGATTCTTTAATAGAGGCGTTATCTTTTGAAGAACAGGAGTAATGAGATGAAGAGAATAAGGAGGATCTAAAAATACGATGTCAAACTTCTGTTGTTCTCTTTGAAACTGTTGTAAAGCTACTTGATAATCACTCAAAAACAGATGACAATTAGCAATTTCTTTGGTATTGTTCTTTAAAATTGAAAAAATACGATTTCCTGATTCTACGAAATAGGCTTCTTTGGCGCCCTCCGATAATGCTTCTATGCCAAGAGCTCCACTCCCCGCAAACAAATCTAAAACAATCGCATCCCGCAATCGACTTTGAATCATTCCAAAGAGAGATTCTTTTACTCGGTCCATCGTTGGTCTTGTACCTTCCACGGTAAATCCCTCTAATTTTTTACCTTTATATTTCCCACTAATTACCCGCATGGAATCACCAAGAATATTATACCATACTCTTCATCACATTGGAAAGAAATTCAAAAGCATCTAGTGCTTTATTCATTTTATCCGTTGGTCGTAATTGATAGACTGTTCTCATTTCTTCTCGAAACTGTGAAAAAAGTTCCGGATGACGAATTAATTTTTTATACCAAATAGAATGTTCTCGTAAGTATTTTTGATACAGAGGATTCTCTTTTAATTTCATCTGTAAATCATAATTCATTAGTCATCAAAATGCTTATAGATTGGTTTCGGTTCATAGCCTTTATTGTCGACTTCTTTATTGACCACTAAATCCCCTAATACTCCTAATACTCGTTGGACACTAGCAATAGACTCTTGAACAGAATCTAAATTGATATTTTTAAAATAATCCATGAAATCAGTCTTCGCCTTATCTTCTCGTTTAGGGGTGATATAAGGAGTCCAAATCTCCTGTTCTTCCCCATATAAATCGTACATCTCATAGAACTTTTGCCAAGAAATCTCCCCCTGATTCACATGTGTCACTAAACTAGGATTCTTCTTCACAAATTCCTTAAAGGCTTCTTTCGACATATTACCACCTAATTTATTATATGAAAAAAGATAGTTTTTTGAACTATCTTATTGATTATTTCCAGAATTATTCGATTGGTTCGCATTATTATTTTGAATTTGTCCATTAATCATGCCTGCCATCGTATTTCCAACATTCATTCCCATAATCGTAGCGCCACTATTATTTGGATTATTCGCTAAATCTTTCATCGCTTCTGCCGTGTTGAGTTTCGTATAGATATCAGCGCCCTCATTATCTACAGAAGTAGCTTTCATCTTAATACCAATTCTCTCATTCATAGAATCTTGAATTTCTTCATCAACAGTAACAGAGTGAATGGCTACTTGAGATAGTTCCAATCCCATTTCCTCTAAATGTTCATTCATCGCTGGCATCAAGGAATCTGCCACTTCCGTCTGATGAGAAGAGATTTGATCAAACGAAACCCCTAATTTACCAATGGATTCCGATAATTCCGCTACCATATGAGACGTTACTTGCGTCGTCAACTCCGCTACATGGTAAGTATCTACATCTCCTACAATATTGGTAAGTAAATTGACAGGATTGGTAACTTTTACGCCATAAGTACCAGATACTTTGACACTGATAGGACCCCATTCTGGATCACGGAACATAATTGGTGTTGGTGTACCAAACTTCAATCCTATTTTCTCTGTTAAACTGATAAAATAAACAGCTTGACGATTAATCTCTGAACCCTCATAAGCAATCCGTTTCATAGTGGTTAGGAATGTATCCGTCATTCCTTTAAAAATATTTACTTGAAACAAAGTGGGAGAAGAAGTATCCATAAAATACATTCCTGGCTCGGTAATGATATCCTTAATCGCCCCATTATCCGTATAAATAGCACATTGACCAGGATTGACAAACAATCTAGACTGATCTTGAATCACACCACTTTCTGGAACTACTCTTTTCACTAATAAATCATTATCTACATTTTGATAACTAATGATATCACGAAACTGATCATGATACTGGCTGGTAGCAGCCGTTGCAATTGCTTTAATAAAACCCATACTATACCTTCTTTCTAACTGGACAAATATTCTATAAAGCGATTATATACTTCCATTTTTAATCCTGAAGTAACACTATCAATAGTTTGAGGAATCCCTTTGATACCAAGTTTTGAAACATCATAGTTTCCTCCTGTAATTCCTACTCGGAATCCATATTTAGACCATGCAATCTGTTGGAGTTCTTTATCTTGAAAAGCATTTAAGAATTTTACTCCATTATCATTGAATGCCGCAATACAATGCGAATTCCATATCGTTGGAGTTGGATACAATATTCTTACTTTATCTTTGACTTGTTCCCAACCATCTGGATTTGAATTTTTAAATTCAATCAAACTTTTTTCATAGTCTACAATCATTGGTTTTGCCCCTACTCCTGTCTTCAAAAAGAGTTCAAATAAATCCGCCGGTGTATTATTCATATATCCGGATTTTTTATAAAACTCTTTTAATTTAGGAAGAGCTTGTTCAATATTTTCTTCTGTCACATCTCCACCACTCATAATCGATAGTAAAAGACCATAGTAAGTGGCTCCTGGAGAAGAAGTAACCGGATCCGTTGAATCGATATTAATATGTCCATAAATATCTAATCCGATATCACTCCATTTTTTCCCCTCTAAAATATAGTCAATTAATTTTTCCATATCAGTAATATAATAGACATCGTTTTTCATAGTGACAATATTTTCTCGCATTAAGGCATCGACAACGATATCCCAACTATAAATGACAATTGGCGTATTGAGTGTTAATCCCCCATCTACGACGTATTGCCGATCCGCTTCTCCTACTTTTGGAGATAACTTGTAATAATCATAAAAACGTTGATCAGAGAAAAAGATTAAATCATAGGGTGTTCCATCTTTGCGAGTAACAGGGTCAACGACTAGTTTTCCATTACTCCAACTGTCATTCACTAAGTTTACTCCATATTTCTCTAAAAAGATATTTTGAACATCCGGATCACTTAGAAAGTCTTCCTTTCCTCCTCCAACTGCTGCATAAACTTTGGTGGCCCGAACTTTGGATAACCAACCATTTGTAAGTTGCCGAAGAAAAATTCCCAAAATGAGAAAAGCGGTGAGAATAACAAGACTAATGGCTTTCTCTTTGATATCTACCTTTGCCATATTATTCACCCTCCTTACTCTTATCTGGTACTGGTACTAATTTCTTAAAGAGACGAATCTCTTCTTCCATATCAATCATTTTCTTACGGTACATATTTTCTACTTGTTTATCAAACTGTTCTTTAATATGAGAAAAGTATGTCGGGATGTTATCTACAAGTTCCTGTTCCTTATCCGTTAAAGATGGCTTTTCAAGCAACATTTTATATTGAGTACAAAAGGCAAGAGTTAAATCCAAATAGTAATCAAAAAATCGATAAAGTTGCGTCGCTTTTTCTTTTTTTTGTTCTAGCATATTTAGTAGTTTCTCACTAGTTTGACAGATACTTTTTAAGTCTTTTACTACTCCTTCCTCTTGAAACTGAGTAGCAAAATTTTGAATACGAGATGCTTCAAAACTATATTCCATCAATAATTTTGGATCATAAGAGATTACATCTTTCTTTCGGAATAAGAAAATTCCTGCGACATAGGCTCCTAACATCCCCACAAGGGATAGAACAAAAGAGAGTCGAATCAGAACATAGAAGATAAGAAATAAAACTCCTGCCAACACACTTGCATAAATATATCGAACACTTTTCTTTACACTCTGTTTCATTAGTTATAACTCCTTACTTCTTTAAATGCCGCTAACAAATTACTCGTTCCATCAAAGACTTTTCCATTGGAAAGATCAGCAATCTCTAATAATTGATTTCGATCGGCATCCCCAAACGTAATACTGTAAATAGGAACATCGGAGGATAGCTGTCGATAATACCGTTCTAACGATTGAAATGTCCCAATATTAGCCTGTCCATCGGTCATCACAATAATCATTTTCATATACTCATCACTTACTTTTTCTAATCGCGCTAAAGCCTCTTCAATAGCACCATAGAGATTGGTTCCTCCAATAGGTTCTAGGGATGATAGATAACTTGTTAACGTGTATGTCGAACGGCCATTCCAGGTCACATAAGGAGAAAATACTCTATCCGCAAACGGAATCACCATAATCGCATCATGAGTAGAAAACTGAATTAATTCTTTACTGGCCTCTTCATAATTTAAAATATATCTCATCGCATCTTGTAATTCTTCGTTTCCTCGACCATACATACTACCGGAAAAGTCTAAACAGAATACCGTGAAAGTTGGTTTTCGTAACTCTTCCACATAGAGTACAAAAGCGGCATCCATTACCTCTTTCGATGGATAATTTAAGGGAATCAAATAATCTTCTGTATGAATTCCCCAATCTGGATTGAATATGGTTTGATCCACTTGATTACTCGTTCCCCCGTACCATGTTCTTCTTCCATATTGTTGAAGGAATTGTTGACCTTCCTCACTCAATAGATACTGTTGCATCTTTAAAAAGAGTTCTCGCATGTACTCATCCCCATTTTCTGGAATATAGAGTAATGGCGAATCATTGATGGCAACACCATCAGTAGGATAAACCAAATATAGGGGTTCTTTCTCTTCGGCTTCTAATGACTGATTCATGCGGATGAGGGTTGTCTCACTCGCAATAATCGCATCTTGATTTGGATCTTTTAAAAAGAGTTCTTCTAGATAGTCCTCATCACCTGATACACGATTCACTCCGGTAAAAAAATCTTTCATATCTTGAATGACAGTCGGATCTTTTAAATGTTCTAAAGTTAGTACCTCTGGATTTCCCGCAAGGACATTCAAGAATCCTAAATAAGAAGTAGCTCCACTATTTGTCTTCACAGCAGAGGACATCACATAATTCAATTTTTTAGAACGAATGGCTTCTAAAATATCATTATTCGTAATTTTGCGATCGGTAAATCCTAATTCTTGTGCTTTCGATAAACGGATTCCCATCACAACGGGAGTAACACTGATGGATTTTGAATCGCTCACAACACTACTATTATCTAGTTGATAGAGCCATGTCGAATTGGATAACCAAACGGCATTATAAATATATAAATCGTGATTTAAAGTATCAATAATCTCTAAATCACTCGCATAGTCAAAATGAACATCGATATGTTGTTCTGCAAATTTTTTCTTTAACTGTTTCGCGATATCCTGGTTCTCATAAGAAGATAAAACATAGATGGTTGGGGTATACTGAAGACTATCTTTCATAATCACACCAACGATAAGTGTCGCTAAAAAGACGACTACGAAGAAACATAGATGACGATAAAATTCAATCGTGTACTTTTGCGTTTCTTTTTTTTCTTTCTTCATTCTGTCACTCCTATTTTTTTCATTATAACATATTCTTTTTTTTTTGAAAACTCATTTTCCAAAAAAGGTGAAAACGAACTTGTTTTCACCTACTACTTTTCTTCTTGTTCCACTTGATCTAGAAAATCATCAATCGTCATAATTCTCTCATCCACATCCGGAAGAGAAACATCAGTAATTTCTTCTTCCTCTTCTAGTTCTGTTTCTTCTGACAAATTAGCCACTAGATAAGCATCTTCTATTTTTTGTTTGGTAAGAGTCGTTCCCGTAGAATAACGATCGGCAATTGGTAACTCTGATACTTTCATTTCTAATAAATCATTTTGCGTTTTTAAACCAATTATCGGTTTTCCCGTAATGACGAAACTCTTTAAGATATAATAAGGATTCGTCTTGACATCACGGATAATCAAAGTTCCTTTACGAGCTCGACTCATGATTTCAAACTCTGATAATTTTACTCGTTTACCAGTTCCTTTACTCGTAAGAACAAGAAGGAACTCTCCCGTCTCAAATTGCGATACACTCACAACAAAATCATTTTTTAAGGAGATTGCCTTTACGCCACTACTTCTTACTCCGGTAATAGGAACTTCACTAGTCGTATACCAAAGCCCATATCCACTATGTGTCGTTAAGAAGAGATTCTTGCCTTGAGATAGTGTAGCATCCACCACTCTATCCCCTTCCTTTAATTTCATACAGATCATCGGTTTCGTATACCGTTGTACTTTGAATTCAGAAAGAAGGGTTCTCTTAATCATTCCATCGCGAGTAACCAAAGTAATTGCTTGTTTCTCACTAAATTTCTTAACAGGAATACTGGCGATGATATTTTCTCCGGTACTAATTTGAATGATATTGCTGATATGTTTTCCCATATCTTTCCATTTTAAATCAGGAAGTTCATGAACAGGTACGAAAAGATAATTTCCCAAATCGGTAAATAACAGGATGGTATCGAGAGTATTCAATTCATAAAGACCAATGACATAATCTCCCTCTTTAACAGTCGTATTCTCATTCGTAGCAGCATAACTACGCATAGAAACTCTCTTCACATAACCATCATGTGTCACAGCGACAACGCAATCTTCCTTAGGAATCATCGAAATCGTATCCACTTTAATTTCTGTTACTTCCTCTTTAATTTCCGTCTTTCGTGGAGTAGCATACTCACTACGAATCTTTCTAAGTTCCTCTTTCATAACACTCTTCAATTTATTCTCATCCGCTAAAATAGCTTCTAGTCCTTTAATAATAATGAGAAGATTATTGTATTCTTCTTTTAAGACATCCACATCCGTATTCGTTAACCGATAGAGTTGTAAATTGACAATAGCCTCTGCCTGTTTATCCGTAAAATCGTATTCACTAACCAAATTTTCAATGGCATCCGTCTTATTTTTACTTTTTCGAATCGTTTGAATTACTTCATCTAGAATATCAATAGCCTTAATTAATCCCTCAACAATATGCATTCTAGCTTTTGCATGTTCTAAATCAAATTCTGTTCTTTTAGTAATGACTTCCTTTTGAAAAGCAATATAAGCATCCAAAGCCTCTAGAATACCAATGACCATCGGTCTACGATTGACAATAGCCACCATATTATAATTGTAATTAATTTGTAATTCTGTATTTTTAAATAAGTAGTTCAAAATGACATCTGGATTCGCATCTTTTTTCACATCCAAAACAATGCGCACAGATTCTTCTCGGTCAGACTCATCCCGAATTTCCGTTAACCCCTCTAACTTTTTATCGTAAATGAAATCAGAAATTCGCTTGACTAACAAGGCCTTATTTACTTCAAAAGGAATTTCATGGAAGATAATTTGTTTTTTACTCTTATCGTCCACTATCTCATATTTTGCCCGTACCACTACTTTTCCTCGCCCAGTACGAAGGGCCTCTTCAATTTCTTTTTTGCCCTCAACAATCGCACCAGTAGGAAAATCAGGTCCTTTAACAATATCTAAAATAGTCTCTAGATGACAATTCGGACTATCGATTCGTTTGATGGTAGCATCTATCACTTCTCCTAAATTATGAGGAGGAATTTCCGTTGCATAACCCGCACTAATTCCTTTAGAACCATTCACTAATAAATTGGGATATTTTGCTGGTAAAACGATTGGTTCATATAAGGTATCATCAAAATTGGGAGCCCATTCAATCGTATTTTTATCGATATCTTTTAAAAGTTCTCCACTAATTTTAGAAAGACGAGCTTCCGTATAACGCATAGCAGCTGCTCCATCGCCATCCATCGAACCATTATTTCCATGCATGTCAATATAACATTCATTCTGTTTCCACCATTGACTCATATGAACCATGGCTTCATAGATAGAAGAATCTCCATGTGGGTGATAATGACCCATTACATTTCCAACTGCTGTCGCTGATTTCTTATGAGCTTTATCATAAGTATTTCGATCACGAAACATCGCATATAAGATACGTCTTTGAACGGGTTTTAATCCATCACGAACATCCGGAATCGCACGATTTTGAATAATATCTTTCGCGTACTGACCAAAACGCTCTCCCATAATATCTTCTAACGTATAATCATATATTTTTCCTAAAATGGTTTCTTGTTCTTCTGTTTTTTTTCTCATACGTCACCTCAATTAATCTTATAGTTATCCTCTAAAGAGAACTCCACATTCTCTTCAATCCAGTCTTTTCGTGGCGCTACTTTATCGCCCATTAAAATCGATACTCTTCTCTCTGCTAAAGCAGCATCTTGAATACTTACTTTGATAAGACTTCTCGTTTTCGGATCCATCGTTGTTTCCCACAATTGTGCTGCATCCATCTCTCCTAATCCTTTGTAGCGCTGCGTTTTGGTTGGTTTTCCTTTAAACTTTTCCAATAGATTTTTTCGGTCTTCTTCTGTCCAAGCATATTCCCCTTCTTTGCCACACTCAATCTTATAAAGAGGAGGCATAGCAATATAAAGATGTCCTCCTTCAATCAAAGGTTTCATATAACGATAGAAAAAGGTCAATAACAAAATTTGAATATGGGAACCATCCACATCCGCATCCGTCATGATAATTACTTTATCATAATTGCTATCTTCGACATCAAAGTTACTACCAACGCCAGCCCCAATCGCATGAATCATCGTATTAATTTCTTCATTCTTATAAGCTTCCTCTAAAGATGCTTTCTCTGTATTTAATACTTTTCCACGAAGAGGTAAAACCGCTTGGTATTTTCGGTCTCGTCCAGATTTGGCAGAACCTCCGGCAGAATCTCCCTCGACTAAGAATAATTCATTGATGGAAGGATTCTTGGATTGAGCAGGTGTTAACTTACCACTTAAGATTCTCTCTTTTTTCTGTTTATCTTTTCCACTACGGGCTTCATCTCTTGCTTTTCGAGCAGCTTCCCTTGCTAACTTACTCTTTAACATCTTATTGAGAATATTCGTAGCAGCCTCCTTATTTTCCTCTAGAAAATACTCTAACTGTTCCGTAGCAATCGCTTCTACCACAGTACGAGCAATTGGAGTCCCTAGCTTCGATTTTGTTTGTCCTTCAAACTGTAATAAATTCTCTGGTATCTTTAAACTGATGATGGCTGTTAGTCCCTCTCTCGTATCTGGGCCTTCTAAATTTTTATCTTTGTTTTTTAAGAATCCATTTTCTTTCGCATAATCATTAAACACTTTCGTCAGTGCAGTTTTAAAACCGACCTCATGAGAACCACCATCCGTTGTCTTTACATTATTGACAAACGAAATGATACTCTCGGAATAAGTCGTATTGTACTGAAAAGCAATAGAGACATTGATTTTATTTTTTTCACCTTGAAAGACTACCACATTATGAAGACATTCTTTATCTTCATTCATGTATTCTACAAAAGCCTTTAGGCCATCTTCATAGTGGAATACTTCTTGTTTATGGTCTTCTTCATCGATTACCTCAATCGTTAGTCCCTGTAATAAAAAGGCACTTTCTTGCATCCTCTCACAGATGGTCGTAAAAGAAAACATCGTCGTTTGGAATATCTCATCATCTGGCATAAATTGGACTTTCGTACCGGTTTTAGATGTCTTATCCAAGCGGGTTAATTTTTGGTCGACTTTTCCTCCATCTTTAAAAGAGATAAAGTATTCATAGCCATCCTTTTTAATGGTCACTTTCATCCATTTTGATAAGGCATTCACAACAGAAGCACCTACTCCATGGAGTCCTCCAGAGACAGTATACCCACTCGATTCAAATTTTCCTCCCGCATGTAATATGGTATAAATTACTTCTGGCGTATCCATGCCATTGGCATGTTTACCGACAGGAATACCACGTCCTTCATCTTCGACACTGACACTATGGTCCGCATGAAGAATAATCCGAATCTTATTTCCATACCCATTAATGGCCTCATCAATGGAATTATCTACAATCTCCCAAACAAGGTGATGAAGTCCCTTTTTATCCGTAGAACCAATGTACATTCCTGGACGTTTGCGAACTGCTTCTAACCCCTCTAATATCTTAATTGAACTTTCATCATATTTTGCCATACTTTTCACCTTACAACATTATATCAAATTTTAGAGTGGGACACAAACAAAAAAAGAAAAAAGCCAAAATTTGGCTTTTACGTTGGATTCGTACAGGTATAGGTAGCACAGGAAGAATCTTCTTCATATTTTAAAAGATATTTGCCAAAAAACTTACTGTTGGGAATCTCTTCACTTGGTGCGGTTCCATAATAAGTTACCGTAATGGAATGGCTTTTAAAATCTTTAACCGCATCTCCTGTTGCGATTTCTTCCTTTAAAAGTCCAGCGCAAATCAACTGTTGCGTACAAATTTTTCGTCCGGTTACAACTGTACTACTCGTCAGTTCTTCTGGTAACTCTGGCATATAATCCAAATTTTGTTGAACAAAATCATATCCAGTATTTAAAATAGTATCGATATTTACATTTTCTTTGTCGGCTCTAGCGTCACGAATAGACTTACTAACAGCAGGAATCGTTACTAATGCCACTAACCCTAAAATAACGACAACCGCTAACATCTCGACTAAGGTAAATCCTTCTTTTTTCATAAAAATCCTCCTACTTATACTCTAACCGATAAAGATATAACCCATCATACTCATACAAATCCTCTTCTGCCTTACTATCTTTTCCATACGTAATCACAATATAAGAAGCCGACAAAACGAGTGGTTTGCCAGTCTTTGGATTATTAATTTCCTTACTTAAAACACCCTCTTTATAAAGGGCTTGCAAAGAAACCTTTACCTCACATAAATTATCACTTGTTTCACTAGTGTGATCTGTCACATTATTATAAATTAAAGATTTACAACCAGAAGATTTGGAAATTGTTGGTAACAAAATTTGACTGGTTGGTACATACGAAATCGCAGAATTTAAGATACTATCTACTTGTACTTCAAAAGCACTTTCTTTATTTTTTCGGTTTACAATATCCATCGCTTCCAGTGTCGTAAGCGCTAAAAGACCAATAATCGTAATAACCGCTAACATCTCCACTAGAGTAAACCCTTTATCCTTCATATTATCACCAATATCATTATAAAAAAAGTCGTCCAGAATGTCAAGAAAGGAAAGGTGAATTCCTTTCCTTTACCCATTTTTTTTACTCAATTCCTTTAATTCCACTAAAATCGTTAAAGCTTCCATAGGTGTCACTTCTAACGGATTGATTTCTTTCAAGCGATTGCGTAGTTCATCTTCCTGATTCATAAGTTCATCTAGTGGTAAGGCTTCTTGAATATTTTTATCCCGTTTTTTCTCTTTATTTTCATAAACCTGTAAGATTTTTGTTGCCCGTGCAATCAACGAACTTGGCAAATCCGCTAAACGAGCAACATGTATCCCATAACTCTTATCGACACTACCCTCTTTTATTTTATGAAGAAAAGTAATCATTCCATTTTCCTCATAAGCACTTACATGAATGTTTTTAAGATGCGCTAAAGTATTTTCTAAATCAGTCAATTCATGATAATGGGTAGAAAATAATGTCTTACAATGAATATGGTCATGAATATATTCAATGATTGCTTGCGCAAGAGCCATCCCATCAAAGGTAGCTGTTCCTCTTCCTAATTCATCAAATAAGACTAGACTATGTTCTGTTGCATTACTGATGGCGTCATTTGCTTCTTTCATCTCTACCATAAAGGTAGATTCTCCACTGACTAAGTCATCACTTGCTCCAATTCTCGTATAAATCGCATCAAAAATAGGCAACAATGCTTCTTTAGCTGGTACGAAACAACCTATTTGGGCCATAATGACAGTAATGGCAAACTGTCGCATATAAGTACTTTTTCCAGCCATATTCGGTCCTGTAATCAAAAGAATATCAGTACCCTCTTCCATGACAATATCATTAGATACATATTCTTGGTCTAGTACTTTCTCTACTACCGCATGGCGATTTTCCACTAAACGAACTTCTCGCTTTTCAGTCAGTTGTGGTCTAACATAATTATTTTCCTCTGTCACAGTCGCAAAAGACTGTAACACATCAATTTCACTAATAATTTTAGAAATTTCTTGCAATACAGGAATATACGATTTTGTCTTTTCACGAATTTCTGTAAACAATTGATACTCTAGTTCGATAATGCGTTCTTCGGCATTTAAAATCAAGGCCTCTTTTTCTTTTAAAATAGGACTAATATATCGTTCACAATTCGTTAATGTCTGTTTTCTTTCATATCCATATTCTTCTTTGACTAATCCAACAGCGCCTTTTGATACTTCAATATAGTACCCAAAAACTTTATTGTAGCCAACTTTTAATGTTTTGATACCCGTTCGTTCTTTCTCTTCAGCTTCAAAACGAGCAACAAAATCTTTTCCACCTTTCCGTAAATCTTTTAATTCATCTAATTCTTGCGAATACCCACTCTTAATAATAGAACCCTCTTTAATACTGATTGGTGGATTTTCACAGATACTCTTTTCTAATAACTCATATAAATCGGTAGGTGGTTCAAAACTAGGAAAAGAAAGAGCATTCAAAATATTTACAATATCTGGAAGCACTTTCAAACTATCTTTTAACTGTAATAAATCTCTCGCATTCGCATTTCCAAAAGCAATTCTTCCACTCAATCTCTCTAAGTCGTAAACCTCATATAAAAGATTCTTTAAATCTTCTTTGAGTAAAAATTCCTCTAACAATTTTTCAACGACTTGATAACGCTCTTCAATCTTATCTTTTTCAATCAATGGATTTTCAATATAACTTTTTAACATACGAGACCCCATCGCAGTCTTCGTTTTATCCAATAACCAAATTAACGAAAAATTGCGTTGCTTCAAACGGATTGTTTCGGTTAATTCTAGATTCCGTTTCGTATGCATATCCATCTTTAAGATTTTCTTATTTTCTTTGATAATCGCCTTTTGCATATGCTCTAGCGTTTTCATCTGGGTTTCCGTGATATAGGTAAGTAAAAATTGAATAGTCTCCACTAAGCGTTGATCAGAAATACCATCATAAAGAGAACGATATTCTGGCTCCTCTTCCATATGATCACTTACCGTTACTAAAATTTGAAATTGATTCTCCAACAGGGTTATGACACTTTTATCGACTTTAGAAGAGACTACTACCTCTTTTAAATCGAGAGAAACAATTTCACTTACTAATTTCGTAGCTTGATGAGGCACTAACAAAACCGCTAAGAAACCAGTTGATATATCGGCATAACTAATACCATAGACATGTTCAAAATCGAGAACACCACCAATATAGTTAAAATCATTTTCCGCAAGAGATTCCCCACTCATGATGGTTCCTTTACTAATAATCTGAGTAAGGCCTCTCTCTACTAATCCCTTCGCTGTGGCTGGATCTTCTAACTGCTCACAAATTCCTACTTTATACCCTTTTTCAATCAATTTTTCAATATAGACAGAAACAGCATGATGAGGTACTCCACACATTGGAACTCTCTCCTCTAATCCCGCATTTCTACCAGTGAGAGTTAATTCTAGTTCTCGAGATACTAGAGCCGCATCCTCAAAAAATACCTCATAGAAATCTCCTAAACGGAATAACACAATCACGTCAGGATGACTCTTTTTAATTTCGATATATTGACGCATCATGGGCGTTATTTTGCTGTCATCTACTTCATTCATTTTCATACAACCACCACCTACATTGTAGCAAAAAATAAGAGGAAAGTCCATGTGAAATTCCCCTTACTATTCAAAATAAACGACTATTTTTATTTAGATTCTACTTTCATTTTCATTTGAAAAGTATCCTTCATCTCTAAAGAATGTTTTGCCTGTTCTGGCGTACTATAAAAGAACCCATAAGCACCAACAAATTGGCAAGGACGCATCAAACCCTGATTGACGAAATAAGCAGCATTATAAATTTTCGCATACTCTGGAAAATTAGAAGCAATTCCATAATGTCCTGTATAGACTCCCATCTGTGCATGATTCTTCTTCCACTGCAAGAATTCTTCTAACAACGTCTCATCTCTCCAAATAGTACCATCGACAGAATGCTCTAAATGATAAAGTTCCGATAAGTTCTTTTCATTTCCTGCATAAGTCTTACATACGGGTTCGTTTGGATGATATGCTAACATTCTCTCCCAATCTTTAAATTCTAGATAAGAATTCGCTAATGACCCATCACTACATTCATATACAATATTCATAAAAGCCGCATAAGCCTGATAGTGACTCTCATCCGCCCAAGATTGTCCATCGGGCGCTGTAAAAGAATCTTCTTTCTCGTGATAACCCCAATTTTTATCGTAAGCAACATACGCATATTCCCCTGGCATGTGAAATTGACCTTTTTCCATTCATATCATCCCCTGAGTCGTATATTCTACCACAAAAAAAGAATGTTGGCAAATCAATAAACATTCTTTTTTAAATAATCTAATGCTTCCTCAAAAGTAGAGACAGGAACAATCGTAATATCATAGTGTTTTTTCTTCTTTAATTCCATGGCTTCTTCATAGTTTTCTCCCGCAGGTACAAAAAATAAATCTGCCTTTTTATGAACCGCGCCCTTTAATTTATAAGCAACTCCCCCTATCTCACCGACGTTGCCCTCACTATCTAAAGTGCCTGTTCCAACAATTCTTAATCCACCTGTAATATCTTCTGGTACCAAAGCATTATAGATTGCTAAAGAAACCATCAATCCACCACTAGGTCCTGATTCGGAATCTCCATAAGAAATTTGAATTTTGGGAGTTTCTTCATAATGACAAAGTTCTTCCTGCATAATGCCGATTAACTTTCGATTTTCAACTTGGAATACTTCCGCCTTTCTTTGATAAGGCTTTTCATCATGTAAAACATCAAGGAGGATGACATCTCCAACCTCTTTCGATTCAATGAAAGAGATTAAATCCTCACGAGAAGTAATCTGTTTTCCATCTGCGGCAACAATTTTATCGCCAACTCGTAAATCGGTATTGGCCTCTTCATAAACATATAATACAAACACATCTTTATCAGTAATCGTGATTTCTTTTCCCGCTTTTTGATAAGCTACAATTACCGCATTCGCATAGGCTTCTTGCATCCATAATTTATCTCTTGCTAAAATATCTTCATAATTATCGTTTGTAGTAGAACCCGTATTCTTAGGATATAAATCCCATCCAGGAATGATATAAGAAAGAACTGCTAAAGGAATCGTAGCCTCATATTCTGATACATAAGCTAAATTTAGGGATCCCTTAGACTCATATCCTCCTTCTACTTGAATACGCTTTCCAACATCAATCAATCCTCCAGGAGCATCAATATAATAAGGAATCTTAATAAAGGCTGACAGAATAAGAAGGACATAAATCGTTAGAAAAAGACGATGTTCTTTCAGAAAATTTTGTACTTTTTTCATTGTTTCACCCATTCTATTCTACTCACATTTTAGAAATTTATTTCTCTCTTTTCTAATCTACTACATTGTTATCATACCACATTTTGACACGCAAAACAACCAAAGAAGACAAAATAAAAACCAAGAATTTCTCTCGGTTTTTATTTCCCCCTTACTTATCTTATAAACTTAGAACCTTTACAGATTCTTCTTCCTCAACAGCAACTTCTTCAGCAGAAATTTCTTCTACACCGATAGTCTCTCCTGATTCATAAAGTTCTGTAGCTACTTCTGTAATTACTTCTTCGATAGCTTGTTCTACAATAGAGTTTTCTACTTCTTCTCCTGTTATTTCTTCCCCGACAATTTCATCAACAACTTCTTCGTCAGCTGGAAGTGGATCACTGTGAAGTAATATAGGTTCTACATGAATGATTTCTTCTTCCCATTCGATAGGAAGTGGAGCACTCTCATCAACCTTAAGTTCTTCTTCAGTATCCTCAGAGGAATCTGTTACTACATTCTCTATAGTTGCTACTTCAAGCAATTGTTCTTCAGATGTTGCAGACATAGGTACAACCTCATCAGTAGTAGTCTTTACTTCTTCTCCTGTTACTTCTTCCCCAACAATTTCATTAACAACTTCTTCTTCAGAAGCTGGAAGCGGTTCACTACGGAGTAACATAGGTTCTACTTCAATCACATCTCCATAAGTAACTTCATCAACATATTCACCGACAACTTCTTCGCCAACGATACCATCATCAACGATATCCTCATCAACAATACCACCATCAGTAATTACATCATCATTGTTTTCTTCTTCAGCATTTTTTTGGCTATTTTTATAAGCTTCATATTCTTCTTTAGAATCCCAACAGCCACCTTCTGCGTAATATTTTCTTCCTTGATCAGTGTCTATATAACCCTCTGTAATATCGAATGTACCATCTACTGTATCGTCTACCGTCTCATCTACAGTACCGCCTATCTCAGAACCGGTTATAACACCATCGTTTTCATAATCATAGTCACCATCTATATCAGAACCTGTTATAACGTCATCATTTCCATAATCGTAATCATAATCGTAATCATAATCGTAATTATGATTTCTTCCATAGATGAATTCTAAGTATTCTGCTTCACTATCCCAAACATTTCCGTCTGGTCCAACCCATCCTCTATCTACTCCAACAACAGTACCTACTCCTGAACCATAGTTATTTTCCATTCCTGGACCATAGTTGGTTCCCATACCTGGACCATAACTAGGAGCACTTCCAGGGCCACCAGTAGGACTTAATGGACCAGTTGATCCGCCAGGACCTACTGGAGTCATATTTGGAGTATTTGGATTTGGTCCTTCAAGACTAACATCTCCAGAACCCATTCCAGTAGTGTTTTGAGTATTGGTGTTTTGATTGTTAGCATTTTGACCAGCGATATATTCTAAATATTCTGCTTCATTTTCATAAATATATCCATCTGGGGCAAGATAACCATTTTCTACCTGAACAGTTTCTGTTGCAGTACCTGTTCCAGTAGAACTTGAAGTGGATTGATTTTTGGAAGTTTCACCTTTATTACTAGTATTCTTACTAGTAGTAGTGGTTCCACTATTTCCAAAAATTTGAGCTTCGGTTTTTTGATTATCTGTCATCCAACCATCAATAGAACCGAATTGTCCAAGAAGATCTACTTGTTCCTCTTCCTCTTTTTCTGGTAAAACATCTTGTTCCGTTTCATCCATTTCTTCATCCGCTGGAACTTCTTCTACAATGACTGTACTTGGTGCATCATCTTTCCCTTTAGAACATCCTGATAATAAAACAAATGCCTGTGTTACACCAATACCAAGCAAAATTGCTGATTGAAAAACACGCTTTCTATTGAATACTCTAGAAACTGATAATCTCCTAACATTGTTCTCTCCAACACCGTCAGCATTGGTATCTTGAGATTGAAATACTCTTCTTACTGAATCTAAATTTAAATTTGATAATTTCATAATAAAATCCCCCTTCTTCATCAAGACGTGCCATATAATATCACTTTTTTTCTGATTTGTCAAATCTTTTGTATCAAAAAAAAGAATCTATTGAATAGACTCTAAATAACGATATTCATTTTCCCACAAACTTTGATCAGGGGCACGATAATAATCTTCTTCATTTTTAGCCTCGGTATAGTCTTCATAGGTGTCTTGATTAATCCAAAATTCTCCTGTATGTTCATTATAAAAAGTTTGATCAATCTCTTTTCCTTGATTGGTAATTCTCGTCATAATGGAATCATAACCACCGAAACTAATATAAACCATCATCACAACTGCCACTGCGGTAATGGATAAAATAATTGTTCGATACCTTCGGTAACTTGTCATGAACATCCCTCTTTCTTTCCGTACTCTCTTATTTTATCTATTAACAGCATACCACAAAACTTCTTTTTATTCAAGAGATTCCTCTCAATTCAAAAGAAAAGAGAGTATTACTCTCTATAATGATTTTCCATTTTGCATTTCCATAAATTCTAGGTAGTCTTCTTCACTGACCCAATAGGTTCCATCTGGAGCTTGAAACCATTCGTTATCTTCCATACTAACTTCCTCGCTATTTTCATAAGTAGGAGCAACTTCTTCCTGAGTCATTTCTTCACTTTCTATGGAATCAGAGGAAAAATCAGCTGCCTCTTCAACCCCACTAAAAACTTCCGTAGTTTCTTCTGGAGCAGCAGAAATGCTATCTACTCCACTATTTAAAGATTCTTGGTATTCTTCTTCACTGACCCAGTAAGAGCCATCTGGAGCTACAAAGTAATCATCCGTATCTTCTGCAATAGTTTCCTCACTATCTTCATACGCAGGAGTGATTTCTTCCTCAATATTCTCTTCTTGTTCTACTGGATTCGAAGAAAGAGTAGATACTTCTACAATATCCCCAAAAGTTTCCGTTATTCCTTCTGGAGCAGTGGAAATGCTATTTACTTCGCTATTTAAAAAATCTTGGTATTCCTCTTCACTGACCCAGTAAGAGCCATCTGGAGCCACAAAGTAATCATCCGTATCTTCTCCTGATACATATTCTTCATGGGATGCATCATATTCATCCGTAAGACTTGAAAAATCATTGATGAAATCTTGATAAGCTTCCTCACTTTCCCAATAAGAACCATCTGGAGCCTGATACTGATTCATATCATCGCTATAAACATCACTACTGTCATATTCCTCTACGAATGTATTAAAACTATTCATATAGGCTTCATAATCCGCTTCACTAGACCAGTAAGATCCATCTGGAGCTTGAAAGTTTTCTTCTGTTTCTGATACTTCTTCTCCAGGACCATAGGCAGTCACACTTGGAACCCCTGGACCAGGCACAATTCCGTCTGAACTAACAACGGTATTAGAACTAGCGTTATATTTATTATATTCTTCTTCACTAGACCAGTAAGATCCATCTGGAGCCTGCCATGCATTTGTATCTGTTGATACAACCGTTTCATTTTGATTTTGAGAATTCACATATTCTTGATATTCCTCTTCACTTTGCCAATAAGATCCGTCTGGAGCTTGCCATGCATTCGTATCTGTTGATACAACCGTACTCTCATTTGTCTGATTCACAATACCAGCATCTTTTGCTTGTTGGTAGTCTTCCTCACTTACCCAATGGGTTCCCGTTTCTGGATCGGTATAGGTATTATCAGTATAGGTTACATGCTCATCTCCTGACAATACTTCTCCCTCTGTTTTTTGGTTGTCACTCATTCCACCATCGACATCTTCAAACGTACTCAAAAAATCCAAGAGATCATCTTCATCTTGTTCTACCTGTTCTGTTAACTCCGCAGAACCGTTGAGGTAATCTTGATAGTCTTCCTCACTATTCCAATAGGTTCCATCTGGGGCTTGATATTGACCCGTCACTTCATCCGTTTGTTCCATTACTACAGATGCATCGTCTGTAGGGGTCGCCTGTTTAGAAATACATCCCGTTAACAAAGTCGTTAACTGTAACACACCTGCTCCCGCTAAAACCATTTTCTGCAATCTTGCGCTACCCTCATTCTTTTGAATGGTAACTGGTCTTAATGCAGCTTGATTACTGGAATTTACTCTACGGGTTCCATTTAATATACCTTTAAGGGCTGACACATTCACATTATCAAATTTCATATCTCAATAGTCGCCTTCCTTTACTCACTCTAGTTTCATATATTCCTAGCCTAATAAAAGTTTATAATTTTTTGACAAAATAGTCAAGTTTTTTTACGACACAAATACAATTTATTATGAAATCAAAATTATATTTTGGGATATGCCTAGTATTCATCAGTATGATTTTATTCTGTCAAAAAAATGTATCTACTCAAATCGTACAGGCGGTATCGCTATTTCAATCACGCATCTTTCCTAGTTTATTTCCTTTTTTAGTAATTTCCCCCTTTCTCATTCAATACGGATTTTGCTACTACATTCAAAAGTATTTAGGTCCTATCTTTCGGATTCTCTTTCGGATATCGGAAAATGGTTCCTATCTATTCTTGATGAGCATGTTATCAGGATTTCCTAGTAGTGCGAACTACGCAAAAGAATTAGAAAGCAATCACCTTCTTACCAAGGAGGAAG
This sequence comes from uncultured Bacilli bacterium, assembly GCA_947629315.1. Classification (GTDB taxonomy): domain Bacteria; phylum Bacillota_I; class Bacilli_A; order RF39; family UBA660; genus UBA5578. Next base: position 10,110 of record CANRDB010000004.1, on the reverse strand, counting down.
CATTCCATACTCTTTTATTTTCCCATTTTTCTAATCCTATCTTTATTTTATCGATGGTATCTACCAAACCTTATCTAGTACTGACTGCTCATTATCTAGGAAATTTTTTGATTGGTATGGTACTTCGTTATCGAAAAGACACTCCCACTACCAAAATAAAAAGAACTCTTCCCAAACCGGAAAAATTCTTTTCAATCTTTACCTCTGCTATTACCAATGCCATGCATAATAGTATCTTTATTCTAGGAGTTGTTACCTTTTTCTTTTTATTAAATGGAGTTTTTCCCATTCCTATTTTTAAGTTCGTCTTAGAACTATCGCAAGGACTATACTATCTAGAGCAACTCCCCCTATCTCCACAATTATTTGTCTCTTTAGCTGCCTTTCTGTTATCCTTTGGTGGCTTCAGTGTCCATTTACAAACATTTGGCATTCTATCAGAATGGCATCTACCCTATTTTCCTTATTTTCTCACAAGACTATGCCATGCGACACTCTCTTTTGGAATCGCCTGGATATTATTTTAACTAGTAATACTAATGGTTACTTTCCCATTGGTATATAAATAAATGACATTTACCCCATAGTTCTTTTTTTCACCAGTCACACTAGAATAAATAGGAATATTCAATAATACATATCCATGGGTACTACCCGTATGATTCGTCATTTGTGGACTAGATATGGAAATCTTTGCCTCCGAATTATTAGGAACCTTATACTGATAGTCCCCATAAGTAATCGCTGTTTCAGTAATCTTAAGTGTCTTGGTTAAAGTGGTACCATCCTGTTTTTGAAATGTTAACGTATAATTATTTTTTGATCCACTCACTGTCTCTAGGGTATACTCATACGTATCATGATAGAGTTCACGTGCTAAAAGAGCTTGTCCCATCCAAAGTTCACTTTGAATAGATTTTTGTGTGTACGTCTTCTTTACCATCACTAAAATGTTAAATAACATTACCATGACTACAGAAGCTAGTGAAAAAGCAGTCAATAATTCAATGATTGTAAAACCCATCTTTTTATTCTTCATACTTAAACACCCAACCCTGTCCTTGTAAAAGCAATACTAGAAAATGACTTATCGTTGTATTTTGCTACTAACACATAAATATCCTCTTCGGCAGCGCTTTCCTTTGGAATCGCAATCGTATCTAGAAAAGCACGAAACGTACTATCTTTTCTGCCTATTTCTTCCTTAATATCGACAGAATCTTTCACTTTCATAAGGTACATTTTTGATAAACCTAGAGAAGTACTTAACTGACTCCATAGACCGTCACTAAAATAGGCACTAGAACCATTAATCTCGACCACTCCACTATCCAAGGCAGTAAATAAAGCCTCCGTTCCTGTTTCCAACATAAACTTTTTAATTACTCCTGCTTTATAGACACCTTCCACGCTATTATAACGATAAAACCGTTGATAATTATCGCTGATAGAAGAATATTGTACAAACATGTAAACCAAAACTCCCGCAATCGTTAATGACACCAAAAGTGTTTCCATGAGTAGAAACCCTTTTGTGTCTAATCGAGTATTTTTTTTCATAGAATTGTCACTCCTCGTATTGTATTCACTATAAAAATATTATATAATATATTTAGGATAAATGCTAGTCCTAAAGAATAAAAGAATACAAAATAAGAAGGGATTGAGGATATGCTTAGAGTATTTGACTACGAGAAAATACCTGTCGTCGAAATTGTAAACGACATTATGTTAGATGCTTCTAAAAGAGGCGCCAGTGATATTCACTTCGACCCTCATAAAGACGATATGGTCATTCGTATCCGTATCGATGGTGCTCTCATCGATTATGCAGAAGTACCTGCCCTATTTCAAAAGAATCTAGTAACTCGTGTAAAAATTATTTCCGGAATGAACATTACGGAATCTAGACTTCCTCAGGATGGTGCGATTAAAGCCAATCTACAAGGAACAAACTTGGATATGCGTGTTTCTGTTTTACCAACTAATTTAGGAGAGAAGATCGTTATTCGTATCATGGACTATAGTTTAAGTGGTACAGGTATTGAAAACTTAGGTTTCTCCAAATCTAATTATGATAAAATACTAAAAATGTTATCGTTACCGAATGGTATTATCATGGTAACTGGTGCGACTGGTTCTGGTAAATCTACAACCGTTTATGCCATGTTACAAAGATTAAATAAAGAAGATACCAATATCATCTCCGTTGAGGACCCAGTCGAAATGAACATTGAAGGAATTAACCAAGTACAGACAAACAGTGAAATTGGTCTAGACTTCGCCACTGTTCTTCGTTCTATCTTACGTCAGGACCCTAACGTTATCATGATTGGAGAGATTCGTGATACCGAAACAGCCAAAATAGCCGTACGTGCTTCTATTACTGGACACTTAGTTCTTTCTACTATCCACACCAACGACGCTTTGAATACCATTGAACGTTTACTAGATATGGATGTAGAACGATATTTGTTAGCGAGTGCGCTAGAGGGAATCATCGCTCAGAAGTTAGCTCGTAAATTATGTGATAAATGTCGTAAGAAAAGACCTGCTACGGATTATGAAAAAGACCTATTCCGAAGAGCCCTTCATAAAGAAGTAGACTACCTATATTCCGCTACTGGTTGTGAGAATTGTCACCATGGTTATAAAGGACGTATTCCTATTCACGAAGTACTTCTTATCAATACGATTATCCGAGATGGTATTACCGCAAACTTACGAAAAGATGAATTACGAAAATTAGTATATTCTCAAGATGTAACTTCCCTTTTACAGGACGGTCTTGAAAAAGTAGAACAAGGATTGACTACTGTAGAAGAGTTATTAAAATTAATCGATTTGGAAAATGATGAGACTAGTCAAGAAAATGCCATTGGTCTAAAAGAATCTCTACGTCTTGCCGAAGAACATGAGCAACAATTAATCCAGGAAGAAAAAGAACTAGAACAAGAAAGATTAGAAAAAGAACAGAAAGAGGAAGAGACTCAAGAACCAAGAGAACAAGAAATATCTCAAGAAGCAGAACAAAAAGAAGAACCTCCAAAAGCTGATACGGATGAAGAATTGCTAGATGCTTTAAAATCTTTAAATATTGATTTTCCTACTGGAAATAGTCAACCAGAAAGTGATGAAGAAATCATCGATCGTACTGGGGAAATTGAAGATATTCTATCCGGCATTGATTTAGGAGATACAGATGGTATTTCTCAAGATGACTTGCGAGAATTGTTAAAATAAAAAAGAATGGAAATCAAATCCATTCTTTTTACTTGGCAAAAATGAATAGAAAATCTAACCAATCCCACTGGAGAAAAAATAGAAGCAAAGTCGCTACACTCAAAAATGGTCCAAACGGAATGACATGGGTAGACTTCATTTTTAAAATAATAAGGGCAATTGGTAAACCGATGATACTAGCGACAAAGATGGAAACAACTGCTAGTGGAAAACCTAATACCATGCCAACGATAAACATTAACTTGATATCTCCCCCACCCATAGATTCTTTCTTAAATAGAAAGTCACCAAATAACTTTAGGCAATACATGAGAAGAAAAGCAGCAAATCCATCACGCAAAGCAATCCAAACTTGATAAAAAGCTTTTCCCCATTGAAAATGTTGTAGAGAGCCTCCTCCTAAGAAAAAGGCACCGACTGCTAACAAAAAAATGCCTATTACAATAATCTCATCTGGAATAATATAATACTTATAATCACTAATAATAATGATTACTAAAATGGAAGAAAGAACTAATGCCATAAAGCAAGAAGCACTAAATCCAAATATCCAATACGATAAGAAGAATAAAATACCTGTCAACAATTCAAAGATGGTATAATACCAAGATATCTTTGCTTTGCAATGCTTACATTTCCCTCCTTGAATGAGGAATGAAAAGACAGGAATCAATTCTAAGGCTCCTAATCTATGTCCACATACCGTACAATGAGAAGAAGGAAACACTAGGGATTCCTTCTTCGGTAAACGGTATCCTACCACATTGTAGAACGACCCAAATATTAATCCAAATATAAAGAATACTATGGAATAATAGATAATCAATTTTATCACCCCATGCTTTGTACAGTTTCATACATGCTGAACATTGGAATAACAATCGCAAGTACGATAACACCAACGATACACGTCAAGAACACAATAATAAGTGGTTCCATTAATGCTTTTACTCTCGCTACACTGTTTTTATGTTCATCTTGATAGTAAGCAGATACTTTCGCCATCATCTCTGCTAATTGACCTGTCTTCTCACCTGTTACAATCATTTCATAAGCAGGGATTGGAAAAGCCCAGTGATCTTTGAAAGCAGTTGATATCTTCTCACCAGATGCTAAGTTATTAACGGTATCTAGAATCATCATCTTATAAATTTCATTATTTGTTATTTTCTTTAATATATTCATACTATCCGTAATGAATACGTTGTGAGAAAGTAAAGATGCAAACGTTTTACTAAACATCGTTACTTCATTATAAATCATAATATTTTTTAAAACTGGAATATGCATCATTACCCATTGCATAAAGGTTCTTAACACTTTAATGTTTCGATAACAATACATAATTACGGTAAGTCCTACCACTACCCATATGATAATCCATAACATATTATGTTTCAGGAAGTCACTGGCCGCCATAACCCATTTCGTGAATGCCGGTATTTTAGAAGCATCCATAGATTCATAAATTTCAACGAACTGTGGAACAATATATACCATCATGAAAATAGTTACACCGATTGCCATAACGAATACGATACATGGATAGGTCATCGCACTGACCATCTCTTTATGAGTAGCTTCCAATTGACTGAAGTACTCACTCATATCATCTAGTGCCTCTGGCAACTCACCAGTCAACTCAGAAGACTTTACCATGTTGATTAAGATAGGTGGAAAAGAATCTCCTTGGTTTTCCATAGCTTTGGAAAAATTTTCACCCATTGTCAAATCATACATCATAGAACGGAACATTCTCTGATAATTCTTATCTTTAAACTGTCTTGTTAGGATATTCATAGATTCTACTAGAGGGATACCTGCCTTCACATAAGTAGATAATTGTGTTAAGAAGAAGATTAAATCCTTTCTCTTCATCTTCGCACCATTACCATTTACGCTACTATACATCGTTTGAATCCATTTATTCGTACGAATACTATAAACAGTCATTCCCTCACTCATTAGGAAAGAGTGAACCTCTAGTCTAGAATAAGCTGCGAAATAACCTTTGACGGTCTTTCCTTCAGGAGTTCTACAGACATATTCCCACATGACTTTTTTCTCTTCTTTTTCGGCATCCGCACCTTCAAAGTCAATCATCAAAGCCTGTCTATTGACATCTTTTTTATTACGAGCTTGTTTCATAAAGGTAGAATTTTCATAAGATTTTTTTACCTTCTGAACCATATTCTTTGGAATGGAAATAATCTTTTCCAAACCATCATTAATATAGTCCCCAATTCCTTTTTTATGTTGTTCATAATCATCTGAAATATAAACGAAATCATCTTTTTTGGCGGTCTCTTTTGCTGTCTTTTCTTCTTCTTTTTTAGGTTCTATCTTTTCAGGTTTGATTAGCGAATCCATTCGCAAACCTTTTAATTTCTCTTCTTCAGCTGATAACTTTTTCTTTTCTTTTGGTTTATATTTTTCTGGATGTTTCGCTTTATCAGCGGCTAATTTCTTCGCTCTCGCTTCTCTTCGTTTAGCCTCTTTTTTCATCATCGCCTGTTCGCGCTTGATTTTCGCTTTATTTTGGTAGTCCAATAACGTCAGATACAGCTTTCCTAAAGCCTCAAATATGATAACAAAAGGAAGAGAAAAACCAATAAAGGCATATCGGAAAAAGTGATAAATCACAATGCAAGGGAATAGGATGACATCCATAATTTTACCGCCAACCTTTTTCCACTTGCGACTAATGATTCTTCCTAACTTTTTGCAAGCCTTTATGATTGCTTGAACAATCGTTACTGGTAACAAAATAATAGATAATAAAATTTCTATGATTGCTGCCACTACGTACACCGTCCTTTTTATTCTACACTACAATGATTATAGCATATTTTCGACAAATAGAAAACATTTTTTACAAAATGCATACAATATTTTAGAAATGTCCAAAAAAGGAGGTTAATATGAATTTTTATAATCCTTATCTATATACCGTTCCTGCTGCTACTTCCACTAGTTTCCTCAGTCGACTCAATCTTGGTTCTATCCTAAACGGAACAACACGTGTTCTTAATTTTGCGAATCAAGCCATTCCCATGGTCAAACAAATTTCTCCGATGATGAAAAATATGAAAACGATGTTTCAGATTATGAATGAATTTAAAAAGACGGACACTCCTACCGATTCTATTTCCGAAAGTATAAAAGAACCTACTTTCTCTACCACCTACCACACCAATGGACCTACATTCTTTATCTAATAAAAAAGAATTAGAGATTCTTTTTTCGTAATGTCTCTAATTCTTCTAAAATCTTTTTCTTTCTCACTAAATCTTCATCATCATGAGGAATACGAGAAATAATTTCCAACACTTTTTCTCGTTCATTTTCAATATATCTTATATTGTGTTTTAAAATAGGACCATATTGAAAATCCTCTTCTGTATAAGTAGCGTTATCCTTTATGAAGTCTATAATAATATAGGCTTTTTTCTTTTCTTCTACATATTTCTCATCTTGAATCGCATATCCTAAAGATACGACATATTTTCTTAAATCGGCAAAATCGGTATGAGTTCCAATAATCATATGATTTGGTAATTTTCGATTCGTAAGAATATGTTCAATCGTTGACGTTCCCATTCCAGAGATGACAACAATATCATTCTCTCCAACCGAAATACCCTCTAAGCCATCCGTTAAAACAGGGGTAATCGATTTGACTTGGAAACGTAAAATGTTATATCTAGCTTGATCTAAAGCATTAGCATTAATATCTGCTGCTACACACTCACATTGTTTTTCTAAAGATAGATAGATATCTAATAAGGCATGGTCACAACCTACATCGATTACGCGAGAACCACTAGGAATCATCTCCGCAATCGTTTCTAATCGTCTAGATATTTTCATTATTCCGCCATATAATCCCGTAATTTGCGACTTCTTGATGGGTGACGTAACTTTCTTAAAGCCTTCGCTTCAATTTGTCTAATTCTTTCCCTAGTAACTCCAAACATTTGACCAACCTCTTCGAGTGTTCTTGGTTTTCCATCCTCTAAACCAAAACGTAACCGTACCACTTTTTCTTCCCGTTCTGTAAGTGTTAACAAAACCTCACTAATTTCATCTTTTAACATCTCATTCGTTGCAAACTCTTCTGGACTTAAATTTCTCTCATCCTTGATGAAATCTCCTAAATGAGAATCATCCTCTTCTCCAATAGGAGTCTCTAAACTTACTGGATCTTGACTAATCTTATAAATTTCTCTGATTTTATCAACGCTAGTATTCATCTTCTTTGCCAATTCTTCCTCACTTGGCTCTCGATTTAATTCCAACGTAAGTTGACGTTGCACACGAGCTAACTTATTGATTGTTTCTACCATGTGAACAGGAACACGAATCGTACGTGCTTGATCGGCAATCGCACGAGTGATAGCTTGTCTAATCCACCAAGTCGCATAAGTAGAAAACTTATACCCTTTAGAAACATCAAACTTATCGACTGCTTTCATCAATCCAATATTTCCCTCTTGAATTAAATCTAAGAATAGCATTCCTCTTCCTACATATCTTTTAGCAATACTAACCACTAAACGAAGATTCGCCTCTGCCAAAATATTTTTAGCTTCAGGGTCTCCCTCCAAAATACGATCTGCCAATGCTGCTTCCTCTTCCAATGTCAATAACTTAATCTGTCCGATCTCTTTTAGATACATTCGAACAGGATCATTAATCGTTAAATCTTTGGTAAGGGTACTATCATCTAATAATAGTTTATCCCCACCACCTTGTTCATCATCCTCAGAAACAATAGCAATGTTATTTTCATTAAAGACATTATATAAATCATCCAAAGAATCAGCATCTAAATCCAATCCTTTTAAGGAAGCCGCTAATTCCTCATAAGTAATAAAACCTTTCTCTTTTCCTTTGGCTACTAACTCCGATTTTCTAGCCTCATACGTCTTAATCTCTTCCATTTTCCTCTTCACTCCTCTTTTTATATGTTACTAACTTTTGCGCTAATTCTATTTTACGATCAAAATTATCAGACTTGGCAAGTTCCTTTCGATAACTATCCATTAATATTTTCTCATTATATTCTTTAATATTTCGTAAATAATCCTCGATTTCATCGACATTTAATTCTTCTTTTAGTGGTAACATCGAAATTTCCCCTATCGTGGAAACCGTCTCTGAATCCTCTCGTAATTCTGTCAATAAATCGGCAACATCAATATATCCATACTTGCGAAAGAACGAACTAATTTGAAAACCCAAATCCCGATATCGATCAGTTGGCATATGTGTTATCTTTTTATCATACATTCGAATCGCATTGGGAAATCGTAACATATAGTACAACAAATTTCTCTCTGATTTCTCATATTTTCCTAATTTCTTTTTTGGTTGTTCGAAAACAGGTATCGTCTTTGGTTCATTCGACTGACCAATCCTACTTTTTAAAAACTCTAAAGATAAATGCGTATCTTCACTCAGTTTGGTAATACTAACCTCACGAAGAACTTCATCTTTCATCTTTTTAATTTCTTCCATCATCGCATTGGCGTAGTTAGCCATATCGACACTGTTACTCAAATCCATGTTTGCTTTCAATAAAAATTCTTTAAACTCGACAGGATTCATCGCATTCGCAATTTTAGCAGCAAAAGCATCATGCCCATACTTGAGAATGTACTCGTCTGGGTCCATGTTCTCCTCAAGCCGGACTATTTTGGGATCAATGCCAATTTTAGCAAATTCTTCTAATGCTGATTTCGTTGCTTTTAATCCTGCTTCATCTCCATCGAAGCAAAGAATCACATTACTAGAAAGTTTTCTCACTAACAGTGCTTGTTCACTTCCAAAAGCAGTTCCAAGGGATGCTACTACATTGGAAAATCCAATCGTATAAGCGCGGATAACATCCATCGGTCCTTCCACGATGATGACACATTTCTTAGTGCGAACCGCTTCTTTCGCTCGGTGATAATTATAGAGAATTTCCCTCTTTTTAAAAATTGGACTCTCTTTACTATTGACATATTTATTAGTAGTTTCTCCATGATAAGCACGACCATTATATCCTACAAGACGACCTCGCGCATCATGTAGTGGAAACATGATACGATTACGATATAAGTCATACAATTGCATGCTATTTTCTTGTTCCCCTACCAAGCCACTCGCTAATAAATCTTTATCTTCATAATTTTTCTGTTTTAATAAATTGGTTAATAAATTGCCCTTTTCAAGGGATAAACCAATTTCAAATGTCTTAATAGCCTCATCAGACAAGGCCCGGTCTTTTAAATACTGTTTAGCGTCCTTGGCCTCTTTACTATTCATATTATTTTGATAAAATTTCTGGGCGATCTCATAAATATCATATAGAGTTTGAAATTTCTCGTTCTTCTTTTCATGAGTACGCGTTAATTGAAAAGGAATTCCCGCTAAATCCGCACACCACTGAACAGCCTCTATAAAAGAAATATTTTCAAAGTCCTGTAAAAATTTAAAGACATTTCCTGTCGCTCCACAAGAGAAACAGGTATAAATCTGCTTTTCCCGAGAAACACTCATACTAGGAGAGTGATCATCGTGAAAAGGACATACTCCAAAATAATTTTTTCCACGAGCAGTTAAAGGAACTCGATCAGAAATGACTTCCACAATATCCACACTATTTCGGATATCATTAATCACATTATTATCCAGCATTCCCATCACTTCCTAAAAAGACCCTACATTTATAATATACGAGAAAACTTGTCCATTTCCTTTTTTTTGACAAAAAATTTTTTCATTTCATACGAATTGTTACGTATTATACCACAAAAATAAAAAAAGGAAAGAAAAAATCTTTCCATCTATATGAAAACGCTAAACACGTTAGCGTGCCGT
>CANRDB010000003.1 GCA_947629315.1 uncultured Bacilli bacterium | reverse complement strand
GGGAACTTCTCCTTAATCTGTTTAGCGCCTTGTACATCAATCTCTAAGATAACATCTTTTCCTGTATCTAATTGTTTGATAATTTCTGCTTTTGGGGTTCCATAATAAGCTCCATATTGTACTTGTGCATACTCTAAGAAATCATCCTCAGCAATTTTTCTTTCAAATTCTTCTTTGGTAACAAAATAGTAATCCACACCATCGATTTCACTTTCTCTTTTAGGACGAGAAGTATAAGAAATCGATAATACAATATCATTATGACGTTCTAATAGTTTCTTAATAACCGTACCCTTGCCAGCGCAGGTTGTTCCCGAAATAATAATTAGCGATCCTTGTTTTTTCGTTTTAATCATAAAAGACTCCTCTCTTCATTCATTATATCATAGATTTTGGTTTTTGATGCATTCTGTTGATGATTAGTATATTAGAAGAATAAAAAAAGAGAGTCAATCACTCTCTCTACAAATAGGTTTTCAACTTTTCAATTTCATTCTGCTGAAATTTTAAATATTCACTAGCTAATGTTAGAATTTTTTGTTCGGCATCTTTCTCGTAATTTTTGATTTTAGTTTCCATATCGACAACCCCCATCGTTAATCCCTCTACTAACATATGTGCAATCGAAGCATCGCTGTTATCACTTTTTACTTCTTTTGAGATTCCCATTTTAGACATCATCTTGGTCATCATCGAATTATGTTTAGGAGAAACCTTAAACTGTTCTAATGCCTTCTTTGCTTTTTTCTGATACTTTTCATAAAAACTCAATTCATCGCTAATTACGGGTTTTAATTTATTTTCTTTGTCATTTAAATCTTTCAGTAAATTCGTGAGGGAGACTACTCCCATTTCACTAGATTCGTAAATATATTCTAATAGTTCGGTATTAACGTTCATAAACTCTTCCTTTCCCTATTAGAATGAACGAATCTTTTCTTTTTATACCTTGACTTCTTCTACTTGATTATCCAGGATAGAATAAAGATAAAGTTTTACAGTTTTGTCGGTTACTTTTTCTAAATACGTTTTATATCCCTCTAATTGTTTTTGATAGGCTGCATCTACTACATGCTTTAGTTTATAATCAATGACATCAATTCTATCTTCATATTCTAACATACAGTCAATAATACCATGATATTCTACATGATTCTCTTCATAGATAAATTCCTGTTCTTTATAAATAGTAGCCTGGTTTCTATTTTGCAAAAGAGGATGATTTAAAAACTGTTTAATTTTTTGACGAACAAAAGAATTGGAAATCTCCTCTAGCAAAGGATTTTTAAAATCTAAATATTCCAAAATTTCATGAATCTCGCTACCGAAACGCATCGCTTCCTTTTCCTCTTTCGTCGGAAGAGTACCATTTTTAGAGAAATGTTTTTCTTCGATTTCTTGTGCTTGTTCCTCTAATTCCTCTACCACTAGTTTTTGTTTAGAATGAAACTCTACGGGAACAATCACCGGAGGATATAGATAGTCTTTCGTGAAGTCTGCTTCTGTATATTCCTGTTTATAGAATTGTTTTTGAATTTCTCCTCCTAACGAATAGAGAATATTCGCAAAACTCTTATATTTCGTTCGCTCCATAGCAGATAACAATTGTTCTTTTCGGTCAGGTAATTCTTGAGCAGGAAGGACAAAAATCATTTTTTCACGAGCCCGGGTAAGCGCCACATAAAGTAGACGAATTTTCTCTGATACTTCTTCTTCCATATAAGAGGCTTTCATTAAATACTTCATGAAATTTTCGGCGATTCCCTCCTCAAAATAAGGAACGATGAAACCGTAAGTTTCATGATATAAGAACCGGTCTTTGACATCGGAAATATTAAATGGTTTCGTAAGTCCTGTAAAATAACAGACGGGATATTCTAACCCTTTCGATAGGTGAATCGTCATAATCTTCACACTATCTCCCGTATCCATATTCATTTTGTATTGAATACGGTGTCCATTTTCCAAAATCTCTTTTATATAATCACAAAATTCATAAATACTATAACCACTTTGGTCAAGACTTCGACCTAGTTCTAATATTTTTTGCATACGAATTTCTCGTTTCACAATCTCTGAGGATTCGATACTTTTTTCATAAAAGTGTACGCATCGGAAAAGTTCTTGTAAAAAGTGATAGATATCACAACTCTCCAACAAATCAGTCATTCCTTTTAAATCGTGATAAACCACATTTTCTGGGATTTTCTTATTCTGAACGGTATCTAGAATATCCTCATCTTTTAGACGATATAGAAAACTTCTCGCAATACTGACAAAATCATATTCCAGTGATGTATCAAAATCTTGATGAGAAAGACGAATGACAAAATCAATCATATTTTTAATGAGTGGTAAATCTTCTCCCGTTTCTAGATGTTCATCTTTATAGACATCTAGTGGTACATGGAGATATTCAAAAATCTTTTTATAAAGATCAAAATTGGTTGCTCTATCCATTAAGATAACGAAATCGGAATAACGTGCTTCTCTATTGTGCTTTAATTCTTTATCATAAATGGTATAGTGTTCTTGAACTTTCTTTTGAATATCAAAAGCAACGATAAATGCCTCTACCTCTTCATCGGCATACCCTTTTTTTCGTAAAGAATCATACGTTAAAAATTCACTTTTACTGCTTTCTTCTTTGTGTCCAACAGAATCATAGTTTGTTAGGCCAAATACCATCTGATGAGTTGCTTCATAGTCTGCTCCTCCAACTTGATGATCCATGATTTGTCGAAAAATCGTATTGATATCTTCTAGTACTTCCCGACGAGAGCGAAAGTTTTTCACCAAGTCAATTTTAGCGCCACCATCATGTTTTTGATAAGCATCATATTTCTTTCTAAAAATGTGCGGATTTGCATTTCGAAACCGATAGATGGATTGTTTCACATCTCCTACCATATATACATTATTTCGAGCAATATAAGAAATAAACGTTTCTTGTAAATCATTCGTATCTTGATATTCATCCACTAAAATTTCGACAAAAGAATTTTTTAATTCCTCTCGGATAGATTTTTCTTTTTCTAAAATAGAGATAGCCATAAAGGCAATATCTGAAAATTCATAAAAAGAATTTTCCATCTTAAATTGATTCACTTTATGAAAGTACCGTTTTAAAATTTCAATCACGATAGTAGCGGTTTCTTTCGTTTCATAGAACTGTTTTCGCATCGCCTCTTCATCCCCATAACTGAGAAGATGTTCTAACGATTCTAAAGCGTCCATTAAGTTTTCCTTGGCTTTTTTTACCTCTTCAGTACTTCCTCTCGGAACAGATGGAAAACGATTCTCTAGGAGGATTAAAATATCATCAATGGATTTTCCATGAAGAATAGAATCTAGGTAGGCATCTACTTTGGTTAAGTAATTACCATCTACCAAATAAGATAATTCGTCTCGAACTGTCTTTATTTTTTGTTGATTTTCTTCTATACGATGGTAGAATTCTCGTAAATATTTTTGAAAGGTATCCTCTTGATAATACTCTTCTAAATAATGGTTCAAATATTCTTCTACCCCATAGCGGAGTTCTAATTTTTGAATCATCGCAAGAAGAGAGGTTCGAATATTTTGATCATCCTTTGTACAAAATGTACGAATGAGAGACTGAAATAGTGGATTTTCTTCTTCATAGAATTCTTCAAAAATTTGATGGAATATCCTAGTTTTTTCAACTGTTAACAAGGAAGATTCCGTAATCCCAATATTTTTATCCACTCCTAATACATAGTGATACTTCTTCAAAACCGATAGTGAAAAACTATCAAATGTCGTAATGTAAGCTTGATCTAGATTGACAAGTTCTGACGCTAAACTAGGGATTTCTTTAATCGCCTTGCGAATACGATCTTTCATTTCCCCTGCTGCAGCCTTTGTGAAAGTAAGGATTAGGAGTTGATCAATGTGGACTCCTTTTAATAGTTTTTGAATCACTCTTTCCGTTAAAACGGCTGTCTTTCCACTACCGGCTCCCGCACTGACAATAATGTTTTCTCCATCGTGATCAATGGCTTCCTGCTGTTCTTTAGTCCATGTCGGCATCGCAATCCCCTCCTAAAAAAGATAAATCTGTTGTCTTTGGTAAATTCACTATATTATTCTCCACATGATAACATAAATCATGATAAGTACAAAACTCACATCCTACATTATCGGTTCCAATCCGTTTTGGATTAATAGAAAAGTTTCCACTAACAATTGAAGCAATTCCCTCTTTAATCTTCTTTTCTACTAGTTGAATCATTTTCTCCATTTCTCGTTTCGATAAAACTTTGCTGTAGGCATAAAATCCTTTTGAACTCATTCTTAGACTCTTAATTATCATACTATTTTCATACGTCGAATCCCATTCCTCTAAAACGGATAAATCCCGCACACTATATCCTTGTAACAATAGATTTTCTCGCTTTAACTGTTCATAAGATTTTTCTTCCGTTCTTACAACCTCATTATGGAGAATTTTTTGAAGATAGAATCCGGCAATAGTAGGATTTGGAATTTTATCAAAATGATGAATTAAATAAAGATAAATTGGTAACTGCATCTCAATACCATAAGGAATATTTTCTAGTTGAAGATTTGGATTGCCCGTCTTATAGTCAATCACCGCTACTGTATGGGTCTTCTCATTGTATAAAATTTTATCGATAATTCCCATAAATGTAATAGATTCTTCATTTGTTGGATGAGTATAAATCTTCTCCTCATAAAAAGCATCTTTTAAATTGGTATAACCATATTGTCTTTGAATTTCGGCAATAACAAATTTTAATTCCTCTTTTAATTTGTTTAAGAAGAACTGTTCTTTTTTGGTTTTCCCCATTTGATTCTCTTCTATAGAACTATGCCATTCTTTTTCAAAATCAAAGTCTTTTTGAAATGCCTTAGATAAAACATAGTGAAAAAGAGTTCCTATATCCGTTAAAAAAGTCCTATCAAAAGGATCTACCTTTAATACTTTTTCTACATAATAGCGAAAACTACAACGATTATAAGTATCTAAACTAGAATACGAAAGCACCAATTTTTGATGAAGAGCATCCATAATTTTTTGAGGAGGTATCTTAGTGTATTGATTATCATAAACGTTGTATGGAATATGAGGATAAGATTCATATAAATTCTCTAAATCTGGAGATTTTAAATTGTATTTATAATAAGAATCTAACATCTTCCCTAAAAAGAGTTGATTAACCAAATGACTATCTTGATATGTCATGGTAAAATTCTCATGCGTAACTGGAATTTTCTCTAAAAAGGAAGCAGGATAATAACTATCCGTCCATGTTCTTTTCTTGTAACTTAATGTAACATTTTTAGTATGTTTTAAAAAATACATCAATTTCTCTTGTTCTGCTTGATTTTTCTCAAGTGATGTCATTCTTCCCAATGCTTCTTTCTCTACATCTCGAAGATAGTCTTCATCTTTATACGTATGGGGAAGAACACCCTCATTACAGCCCACTAGAAAAATATAATCTGTATCCTCATAGAGAGTATCCATACTGCCTTCCTCAACAGCATCTTCCTTGTGTGAAGAAGAGAAACGGACTTGTTTTAATTCTTCTCTCATCATGGCACGCGTAATATCATCTTGTGGTAAATCGCTATAACGACTTACCAAGTTCTTTAAAACATCCATTATTTTTTCTTCCAGTGGAGTATGCACTTGTTGCGAAAGCACTAAAAAACCCTCCTCCCAAGAAGAGTACGATAAAAAGGTTTTGACTAACTTCGTACCATAGATAGCATATTCTACTTGAATATTCGTAGGAATATGATACCAAGCAAATATCTTTTCGATTAATAAACGGTATTCGTCATCTAAATTAACTATTTTAATATTTTTAGGTCTTACCTTATTTTTTAATAATTGGGCAATCTGACAAGCAAGAAAATATACCTCTTCCTCGGCGGTATCTAGTATATATAGTGGATAAGATTCTCTTTCATAGAATGGGAATTCTTGAACGGTATAGGAATATCCCTTTAATAGATTTTTTTCCTCTTTTGTCAAATGTTCTTTTCCATATATCATTATTTTTTTATGTTGTAAGGCATGCGCAAATAACGAAGTATGTTGAAGAAGTCCCTTTTCCTCTAACATCTGATACAACTGATTTAAAAGTTGAATCTTAGAACTAGGAACTTCTATATTCGTCAAATTTTCCAAATAGAGTTTAGAAATACCATAAGAGACTCCCGTTTCCTTCATCACTTCATAGATAGCCCTTTCATCATAAGAAAAAGTCAATTTTTCTTTGAGTTCTGAAAAGGTCATTACTTTTCTAGGAGACAGTGTCAAACTAGACTTCTCCAAATATTTCTTTTTATTTTCCTTACTAGTTAGAATAAGTGTTTCTTCCATATTACCACCAAAAATATTATACCATCTTTGTCAAAGAAAAAGATAGTTATTTCTACTATCTCTCTTTCTGATAAAAGGTAATCAAACCAACGAATGGTAAACAATATCCGAAATAGCACATATAGCGGAATGCTTCCGACATAGGGACAGCCAACATCAAAGTAAACCATATACTAAATAGTGGTACAAAAAGCAATATTTTCTCCTGTTCCTTACGATATAAAGTCACTAATAAAAAGAAGATGGCTATCCAAAATAAGGTCGCATTATTGACAAAAATAGTTGTTACTTCATAAAATTTTTCCATTGCCTGCTGTATCCCTTTAGGGAAAATAGGAGACTTTTCAAAACCTGGAAAATCGAGATAGACATCTGGGTCTAGCCAATTGAGTCCTAAGAAACGACTTTGATTGAAAGAAAATCTTTGAATAGACCATAAATCATAAGTAGCATACAAATATGCTTTGACATATCCCTCAAAATGAGGACCTAAATTGTTCCACCAAACTTTCATAAACTCCCCTTTATGTTCATCTAAAAAGTCATTATTGAAATAATCATTCCACTTTAATCGATCAACGTAAAAAGGGTGATATCCAAACTTCATTAATTCATTTGGCATAATCTGATTTAAGAATTTTTTATCTGATTCTTTTAAATCTTCATATTTCAAAGTATAGGCTAGTTGCTGAATAGGAACAGCAACTCCCTCTTGAAATAAGATATGACTTTGAAATTTCTTTGGTAGAAAAAGATGGAGATTTCCTACTAACAATACTCCTACCATTAAAAAGAGAACTTGTTTCCAATATTTTTTATACCAAATCCACAAAATAAGGATAACGAGAAGAGAAGCATAAATTCCATTGTTCCGCACAAGACAACTACTTCCTAACACTAGAATGAACCAAATCACATGTTTATCATTTTCTAACCATTTTCCTTTTGAATCGATAATTTCATATAAAAAGATGATACTTAAAAGAATACAAATTGCGAAAATAGGATCTCTTAATAATACGGAATGATAATTGGAAAATATCGGTAGAACACTAAAATAAAGAGTTAAAAAGATTGTTCCATATTTATTTTGAAAAGTACGATAAAACCATAGAATCGCATAAGTTAAAATAGCAGAAACTAAACATAATTGTCCGACTTCCATTAAGAAAAAAGAAAAGTTTGGGGAATGAAAGATTGCCATAAAAATACGATAAAAAAGCGCTAATAACAAACTATAAATTCTAGGAAATTGATTTCCCTTTCCGATAGGACTACTCAAAATGTACATCGTATCATTTAAGTTGTTACCAGGATAATAAGTGATTAACATGAGAAGTCCTGTTAAAAAAATACTGAAAAAAATAATATATTTTACCTTTTTCATATTTCCTGAAAAAGTACTTTTTTTCAAATGAATCTTACTAATATAAGTAAATATATAGTAGAATAGGACAAAAACAGGAACACTCAAAAGAGCAGTCAGAAAAAAGAATGAAAACGAAAAATGAAAATTGGAAATAAAACTCATACGGATTTGCTTATCCGCATAACTTGTCATATAAAGACTTAAATGAATCATGAATGTAAAGAAATAAGAAACGATATAACAAACAACATTTTGTTTTTTCAAACAATATTCCCCCTCTCTCAAAAAAGGTAAATATTAACTATTTACCTTTTTTCGAACAAAATAACTGACAAGAATGAATAATGAACCAAATCCTAAAAGTAGACCATATTGCCAAACGGTATCCAAAGTATTGGGAGTATTTACTTTATCGTTGGCATTGCCATCTACATTACCATCATTTCTTTCTCCGTAATACCCCTTTACTTGATAACCATTTGGACAAGTTTTTACTTCTAAAGTATACTCATCCTCCGTTACTTCTTCTGCTGCAATTGGTTTTAAAACTTTCAGTTCTTTTAGATAGATATATGGAAAATATAAATATGCATCTCCTAAATATTCTATTTGGAAAGTATGTTTTCCACTAGATGGAATCACAAACTCATAATCATAATAACGATTTGGATTAATCTCATCCCCAATTATTTTCTCATTTTCATTGTAGAAATCGGATGAAAGTTTTTGTTCTTTGCCATCTATCGTTATTTTAAATTGAGAAGTATCTGTCCTCAAAGTCAATGCTAACGTATCTCCTTTATCTGCTGTAAATGAAAATCTAGCTGGTTTTTCCCATGAAGTGATATTTTTGTCATCTACTAAATATTCATAATCATTGATAACGTTATCTTTATACCAAGAACTATCTTCTATACCTATTTCTTTTACCAAATAATGGTCAACTGTCGCATCATCTCGATTTACGCAATCCACATATTCTTGTGTAACTGGTGTCAAAACGATATTTTGATAATTACCAATTCGACGAGCTCTATAGATATCATATGCTACTGTACCACAACTTGTTTCCCAATATAAAACTCCAGAATCCACAAAATGGACTTTCCATCCAATATAAGTATCATCTGTTTCTCCAAAAACCTCTTGATAATTAGAAACATCCAGTTCTGCTTGATTCTCAAAAACTAAACTAGAATCCTTATATGTGGGATAAAGAACCTCATGACTTTTATCATAAACTTCCGTCTCTAAACAATTCTCATCTTTACAATAATATAAATGCATGGCCTCATATCCAGAACGTGTCACACACCCACCTAAATAACCAGGAGATGAATAGTGATCACCATTTTCTGTTACTTCACCGACAGGGAAAAAGGCATCGATAGAAAGTTTAGAATCAAAAGGAATAATTTCTCCCTCTTCTAATTCCTCATAAAGTACTTCTTTCGGAGCGAATAATTCTTCGGCAAACGCACCATTTAGGAAAATAGAAACCGTTCCTATTACCAATAAAACTCCTAGTAAAAATTTATATTTCTTCATACAATCACCCTACTTGTTTGAACTAACGATTTTTCTTCTAAGGATTAGACTCCATCCCGTTAAACAGATTCCTATTCCCATAGTAAGAACAAAAATCAAAACATTATCCATCGTATTTGGCGTATCCACTTTGTCAGCAGCATTACCATCTACTACTCCACCAGCAGTCTCATCATTTCTCTCTCCATGATAATCTTTTACTTGATAGCCATTTGGACAAGTTTTTACTTCTAAAGTATACTCATCTTCCGTTACCTCTTCTACCTGAATAGGTTTTAATATTTTTAAATCTTCCAAGTAAATATACGGGAAACTAAATGTATCTTTTCCTAAGTATGTTATCTCAAAAGTATGTTTTCCTGTGGATAGAATTGCAACCTCATAATCATAATAACGATTTGGATTAATATTCTCACAAGACAATTCCTCGTCTTGATAAAAGATTTCTGGAAGTGGTTGTTCTACTCCATCTAAGGTAATTTTTAAATTAGGGGTATCCGTTTTTAATCGTAATACTAACTTATCCCCTTTATCTGCTTCAAATGAAAAATTAGCTGGTTTTTCCCATGAAGTAAGATTTACTGGATCAGATAAAGCCTCATAATCATTGATTACATTATCTTTATACCAAGGACTATCCGTAATATCTACTTTCTTCTCTACATAATATTCGATATCCACATCATCTCTATTTACACAATCCACATATTCTCTCGTTACTGGAGTTAAAACAATATTTTGGTAATTTCCTACTTGCTTTACATCTCCCCAAAATCCAGTACCAAATGTATAATGTACTTGAAGGACTCCGGAATCCACAAAATGGACTTCCCATCCTACATACTCACTGCCTTGTTCTTGAAATACATCCTTATAATTAGAAACATTAACAGTCGCACTTCCATCAAAGTAAAGATTATCATCATACACACGTTCAGAATGGATGACACCTATCTCTAGTACTTTCTTTTGAACATCATAAATTTCATTTTCAAGACACGTTTCATCTTTACACCAATACAAATTAATAGAACCAGATACAACTAAATTACCCATAGGTCCATCAACAGTATCCATCAGTGTTCCTTCAAGATAATTTTTACTTGGAAAAAAGGCATCAATTCCTAATGAGGAATCAAAAGGAATAACCTCTCCTTCTTCTAACTCATCATAATGAACTTCTTTTGGCGCAAATAATTCTTGGGCAAACGCACTATTTAGGAATATTGAGATTGCCCCAATTATCCATAAAAAGCTGAATAAAAATGCTTTTCTATCTTTCATATATACTCTCCTACTACAATACATTATATACTTAGTTTACTATAATGTCAAATAGTTACTTTACAAAAAAAGAGTCAACTATTGTCAACTCTTCCATGTTACCTTTCCTAAATCATAAACATGCGTATATCCCATACTATTTAAAAGATGGGCAGCCATTCTACTCCTCGTTCCAGACGAACAATATAAAACCATTGGAGTATCTTTCAAATACTTTTTAGTACCTTCAATAATATGGTCATAAGGAATATTATAGGCATTTGGTAAATGACCCATCTGATATTCCATAGGATCTCTTACATCAATCAAGATAGCTCCCTGTTCCTGATAGAAAGGTAAATCTTTCAGGGTAATTTTAGGAATCATAATCTCCTATCTAATGGAATCATTTTCTTAAGGCTTTTGCCATTTTCTTCCATAAACCGCTAGAAGAATAGTTCAAAATACCAACTTTATAAATACGAAGACCATATTTAATCAATAGATAATTCGTAACAATCATCACTACAATCGCTAGAATCACTTCTATCAAACCAATCTGCCCTAAAACGAGTAAAGAGGGAGAAAGTATTGCGGAAATGAATGGTAGAAAGGAACAGATTTTAATCACAATAGAACCTTTAAACATACCAGCCATTACTCCTAAATAATATCCTAATAATGAAATGATAATAATTGGCATTTGAACTTGTTGGTAATCTTCTGTTGTTGTCGTCATAGATGCCAACACTCCTGCTAATAAAGCATATGCAACAAAAGTCAAAAGAATAAGGATAATTGTCGCAGGTAAGATATAAATTAATTTATCACCAATAGAACTATCTAGTAGACTCTTAAAGATAGGTCCCAATTCACTAAAGAAAGAAGACGTGTTCGCACCACCCTGACTGAGTATACTACGAATACCAATTCCGATTGCTCCATAAAGAACGGTTAACACGGCTTGGAACACGACAAACAAATTACCCGCAATTACTTTTGCAAAGAAATGTGTTTGTGGCGAAACATTCGAAATGATTACCTCCATCGCTTTCGTCGTTTTCTCATCATTTACCTCTGCTCCAATCATCTGTACTAAGAATAATGACAACATGAAGATTGGTAAGATAAAGAGTGGAAAGACAGTCGTCATAATCATATCCATACTCTCTTCTTCATTCTTATTATCCTCATTAATTAGAGAAGTTTTAATTTCTACATTCGACATAATCTTCGAATAGTCATCAGCAGTCAATCCTAATTCATTCATCACTAAAACAACTTTGACACTATTTAAAGAGCTGTTGAGAAGAGAATAATCGTAGGTATCGACCGTTGTCTTAGAAATCAATTCCACTTCAATCGTATTGACACTAGAAGGAAGAATATGCACAATAATTCCTCCATCCTCTTCTACGATAGAAGTAACATCCTCTACGTTCTCTTTCTCTTCCAAATGATAAGAAGAAGAATCCTCTCCATAAAGATTTTTCTCATTTAAAAGAAAAGATTCTTTAAAGAGTTCATAAGAGACATCTGTGTCATCCACTACATAGATATTCATCTCTTCATCAAAATCCCCACCGACAGCACGAATAATGATATCTAAATTAAACATACCAACTAAAAGAAGAAGTAAAATAATTTGCGCTACCACAAACCATTTTGTCTTAATCTTTCGCTTTAGGCTAACTCCTATTAAAAAATTCAATTTACTTCTCATAAGATTCACCTACTTTAGCTACAAAAATTTCATTAAGACTCGGTTCTTCCACCACAAACTTCGTGATATGTTTTTTCTTTTTCACATAATCAAATACTTTATCAACAATTTGTTCTGACTCAATTTTTACCTCTACCTCATCAGCATACTCGATAACATCTAATACGCCTCCAATTTTTAGTAGTTCTTCTTTTGATACATTTCCCTTTATCCGAATATTTTTCTTTCGGTAGTCATGTTTGATATCTTTAATATATCCAGAAATAACGGATTTTCCATTCACCAAAATTACTAATTTTTTACAGAATAACTCAACATGATCCATTCGATGAGAAGAGAAAATAATCATACTTCCCGCTTCTGATAATTTCAAAATTTCTTCTTTAAATAATTCAATATTAAAAGGATCTAATCCAGAAAACGGTTCATCCAAAATGAGGAGTTGAGGATGATTTAAAATAGCCATAATAAACTGTACTTTCTGTTGATTTCCTTTTGATAGTTCTTTAATCTTTTTATGTTTATATTCTGCAATAGAGAATCGTTCTAGTAACTCATCTAATCGTTTTATAATTTGTTTATTGCTCATTCCTTTTAAAGCACCAAAGAATAGTGCTTGTTCTTGAACCGTCAATTTGGTAAGAAGACTTCTTTCTTCTGTCAAGAACCCAATCTTATCAGTTACTGAATAATCAATTGGTTTACCGTCTAGGGTAATCTTTCCTTGATCGATTTCTAACAATCCCATAATCATGCGAAAGGTTGTTGTTTTTCCAGCACCATTCACTCCTAAAAGGCCGAAGATTTCCCCTTCTTTTACTTCAAATGACAAATCATCCACTGCTTTAAAATCACCATAGTATTTGGTAATATGTTCTACTTTTAACATAACATCACCTACTAAAAGAATCGTAAAATATCATGATATGTGATATATACCATTAAAATCATTAATAGAATAAATCCAATATTATGGATGGTATTCTCTACTTTTGGACTGACTGGACTACCTTTTATCTTTTCAATAATAAGGAATAAAGCATGCCCACCATCGAATGCAGGAAGAGGTAAAATATTGATAAAACCAACATTGACACTAATCATCGCTAATAAGGATACTAAACTTAAGAATCCCTGTTCACTAGCAGAACCGACAACATTGTAAATGCCAACTGGTCCAGATAACATATTGAGACTCAATTTTCCAGTACATAAATAAAGGATGGTAAAAAACATTTGCTCAATCATACTAAAGAATTTTCCAAACGCAAAACGGATTGCTCCCCATAAACTGTGATAGGTATCTCCATCTACTTTAAAACCATATTCATATCCTAAGAGATTTCCCTCTTCATCATTCACAGCCTTTGGCATAACCGTTACGGTTTCTTTTTTATCGTTCGCATGCCGAACTTCCATCGTAAATTCTTTATCCCCTTGAACCGTTAATTCTAACGCTAATTTATCATAGTTATTGATTCTTTTTCCACCAACTTTTAAGATACGATCTCCCTCTTTCAAAGTAGGATAAAGTTGTGGGTCAATCTCTGTTAATTTAGTACTATCTAACGTTACATCATTAAAAACGCCAATGAGGAATAATAAGACAATCGCTAATAAAAAGTTGAATAAAACACCTGCTACCATCGTCATAAAACGAGCTATCCAAGGTTTCGATTGTAGGCGTTGATCTTCGGGAATCTTTTCATCCGCTTCAACCTCTTCTCCCGCCATTTGTACATATCCACCAATCGGTAAAAGACGAATCGAATAATCTGTTTCATCTGGTACGTATGTTATTTTTCCCTTTTTATTTTTTACTTTTTTCTTACGATTAAATTTGAAGAGTCTAGGGCCCATTCCAATCGAAAATTCATAAACGTAGATTCCTGCCCTTTTGGCAAATAGAAAATGTCCAAATTCATGAATAAAGACCACAATTCCTAAGATTAATATAAAATAGATAAGTGTCATGCAGTTCCTCCTATAACAACGTAATAAATAAACTATATGCTAACATCACAAAAATAATGCTATCTAATCGATCCAAAATACCCCCATGTCCAGGCATAATATTGGAAAAATCTTTTTGATCATAATATCTCTTAATAGCGGAGAAAAATAAATCTCCTAATTGTCCAATGCAACTTAAGAATAACGTTAGTGCTATCAAAGAAGAAAGTACTACCTCTGGATTGATTACCGTCTTATAAAACATCACACCGACAAAAGTTCCCATGAAACTTCCTCCTATAAATCCTTCCCAAGTTTTCTTAGGGGAAACGACTTCTAGTAGTTTATGTCTACCCACTAACATACCGGTAATAAGAGCGAAAGTATCCGTAAAAATAGTAATTAAAAATAGATAAATTAAAATATCACGATTCCAATTGTAATAAGTGATTAAGTAAGACATCGAAAAGCCAATAAAAAGAACTCCTGAAGTCACATAACAAGCATCATTAATACTATAGATTTTTCGTTCATGGAATAATACTAATGGCAATAATAATACCAAGAAGATACCACTTAATATACGAAAGTCAATGACCAATAAAAACTGTTTGTCTACTTTGACCGTAAGAAGAATTAACGGAATAAATAGATACGCTAACAATTTGATAAACATAGGAATTTCTTTCTTATGCTCCTTCATATCCAAATACTCTTTTAATGCTAACATAGCTACCACTAAAACGCCAATGGAATAAGCAAGTCCCCCCATTAAAAATAACGGGATGACGATTAATAATGCAATTATCGCACTAAAAATTCTTACCATCTATAATACCTCCAAACCTACGCTCTCTATGATTATAGACTAAAATAGCCTCATCAAAACACTGTTCATTAAATGCAGGAAAATATACTTTAGGAAAATACATCTCTGCATAGCTAATTTGATATAACATGAAATTACTAACACGAAGTTCTCCACTAGTGCGAATCAAGAAATCAACTGGTGGTAAATCTTGAAAGAGATAATGGTAAAAACTATCTTCTGTAATATCTTCTACATTTAGTTTTCCCTCTTTCACTAAACGACTTATCTTTTTAGTTGCTTCCACAATTTCCAAATGTCCACCATAATTGACGCAGATATTTAAAATACCACTTGTATTTTGTCTCGTTTCTTCCTCGATTTCTACCATTAATTGAATGACTTTAGCAGGTAGTGGATTCTCTTTCTTTCCAGAAAAGACAACTTTAATATTTTTCTTTTTCATCAACTCGGCATACTCTTTAAATTTCTGTTCAAAAAGATTCATCAAGAAACTTACTTCTTGTTCACTTCTCTTAAAGTTTTCCGTTGAAAAAGCATAAACGCTTAAAACTTTCACGCCTCTAGAAAATATATATTCACTCAATCGTTTTAAATTTTCAAATCCCGCTTCATGGCCTTGACTTCTCGTTAAACCTCTCTCTTGGGCCCAACGACCATTTCCATCTAAGATGAACGCAACATGATTAGGTATTTTCAAATTCTCATCACTCATGTTTCCTCCCATGTTTTATCTCGATACCATTATAGCATAATTCTCTTTTATTGGAAAGATAGATTCAAAAAAGTAGTGTTTCCACTACTTTTTCGCATCAATATTTACTCTTACTCTTCCCTCTTTGTTGGTATAAGCGGCTGCTTGTACCAATGTCCGAATAGAATTCGCAACTTTTCCAGATCTGCCAATGACAGCTCCTAAATCCTCTTCTGCCACTAATACTTCAATGATAGAATCATCCTCTTCATTTTTGGTAACAGATACGCTAGCAGGATCTTTCACAATATTTTTTACTAAATATTCTGTCAATTCTACTAAATTCATTATTTATCTTCTTTCTTTGTCATTTTAGATTCATGGAATTTTTTCATAATTCCCTCACTACTAAATAAGTCTCTCACTGTATCAGTAGGAGTAGCACCATTGTGTAACCAAGCAAGAGCACGTTCTTCATCAATTTTAATAACTGCAGGAGTTTCAATTGGATTGTAATATCCAATTTCTTCAATAAATCTTCCATCTCTAGGGCTTCTAGAATCTGCTGCTACAATACGATAAAATGGTCTCTTCTTAGCTCCCATTCTTCTTAATCTTAATTTAACTGCCATACTATTTTCCTCCGTTTCTATAAGATAATAACACAAAAGAAAAAGTATGTCAACTATTTTTGGTTGACATACTATAAATATTCCTCCTGAACTTCTTCGTCTATTTTCTCTAAATCTTCTTCTTTCACATCATCCTCAATTACATCCCATGGGTCTTCCTCTTCTTCAATCGCTATCTTCATTTTCGTTTCTCCCACAATTTCGACACCCAATTCTTTCTCAATCGTGAATGAAATCTTATTGCCATCGATACGCACATCAGAACAATTTGGTTGATATAAGGTTCTTACAATAATATCTGTCTCATCAGACAAATCTGCTTGATTGCGCAATCGTACATTAAAGGTGTCATTGTATTCCACTTTCTTATTTGCCACCATCGTTTTACTATCGTGATCATAAGAGTACCAAATATTCACATCATAACTTCCCGATACCCCTACTTGTTCCCCTGTTTTATATCCTTTAAATTTATGATTAATAACCCAGCATCCAAGAACTGTTGAAGGTGTTTCTTCCACTTCTAAATCATAATTATTCTTAAAACTTTTCTTCCCTTTTCCGATAATTGCTTTAGTTACAATTTCTTTATAGGCTGCCATATCATCACTCCTCACTTTAATGTATGCGTAAGTCATGAAAATGTACCAAAAAAACTTACCACAAGGTAAGTTCTATACTTTTCGTTTTCCCCAACAAAATTCTAGAAGAACAAGAAGAATAGCCGTTCCAATCATTCCTAGGAAAGCCATGGTATCTTCTTTTTGCAAATAAGAATTCGTCGGTTCTACTGACATTGGCGATTTTATCTCATCGGGTTTCTTATCATGAGGCATTTCTTCTGAATCAATATTTTCTTCTACAATATCTACTTTTATAATCTTAGTAGACGGATTTCCCTCACTATCGACAGCTCTAACGGACACTTCATAAGTTCCCACTGTTCCCCATTTAATGTTGGAGGTAATCGTGACATTGTCACTGGAAGTCGATATTTTTCCATCTTCTTCATCGACAATGGAAATTTGCTTCGTAAAATAATCTAATGACTTCTGCACGCTGGTATCCCATTCATAGTGATCTTTCGTCACACGAATTTCCGGTACTCCCCCAGTTACAATTTCATCTGCTATCGTTTGATAGGATTTCTTATCCTCTTCTTTTAGTTTTTCCATCGATGTTAGAATCGTCATTTTCTTTTTTGGACTCACAAAAGGATTGCGTAGTTCTTTCGTTTGTTTGCCATCTATAGAAGTAACTAGATAGTGTTCTAATCGATTCCGATAAGCCTGATAGATAGTCTCTTTATCTTGATAAATTTCTTCTGGTACTAACCCATATTCTGTCACTATGT
This sequence comes from uncultured Bacilli bacterium, assembly GCA_947629315.1. Taxonomy (GTDB): domain Bacteria; phylum Bacillota_I; class Bacilli_A; order RF39; family UBA660; genus UBA5578. Next base: position 62,555 of record CANRDB010000003.1, on the reverse strand, counting down.
ATGTCCGTTCTTTATTTGTTATCGCATAGTCCTCTAATCGTTCCTCTGTTAAAGTACTTATAAAGGAAAAATCATGCGGATCTCCTGCATAATAAAGACGAATTTTATATCCAAGTTCTATAGCAACCTCCTCTTTCACAGAGGTATTCTTCACCCAAGTTTGATAGGCACCATTGACACTTTTTTCATAGATAGTATGATCTTGCAAATCCAATACCGTAACTTTAGAAAAGATAGTATCTCCACTTACAGCACCACTCTTTAGCATTGTCCCATGATACGTAAACTGTAATTTTTTTCCTTTGATTTCTACTTGCAAAGGATAATTCGTACCATAATATCCAGATAGGCGAATGAGAATATCGTTTTCATAGGAAATATCATCGATATCACGATAGACAATCTTCTTTTGCGTAGTCGCTTGATTCGTTACGATAAGGTAGCTATGTTCATAATCATAAGCGTGCTGAGGAGTAGGAAGTGCGAGTTTATATACTCCAACGGGAAGTTGGATAGTAAGTTTTTCTCCCGTAATTTTTACTTTTTTAATCGTATGAGAACCATCTTGAATTGTGATATATTTTCCTTGAATATCTGAAAAACGACTAATTTGAAAAGAAAGTTCTACGGTACCAGTTAGTTTTTCATGCGCTAATTCTTGAGAGGATACTAAACTATATTCTCCCTCTTTATGATATTTCTTTTTGAAAGAAGTAGCAAGGGAATCATCACTCACCAAATCTTTTAAATAATAGAGAATATCGGTATCCATCAATAATACCTCATCATGCACTTCTTCGGAAATCTCTTTATTCCATGATTGCCAATAGGGAATCGTATCCACATGGTAATGCTTTGATAATGTCACTATTAAAGCATCCATCATTGATAATCTCCTACCAGTTGTCACGTAAGTTTCTCGATAATATTGTTGTGTAGTAGCATAGATTTCTCTAGCATTTCCTACATTTTGAAAAAGATTAACGATACTGTATAACAGTTCGGTTTTTCCCATTTCCTGATTGTTTTTGGAATTCTGTATTCGCGAAGATTGAAGTGTTTCCTCTTGTTTATCGATATCTCCTAACGCACTTTCCGAATATGGAAATAATTTTGTGTTTTCCTGAATATAGTAAGCAAAAAATTCTGGTATGACTTCTGTAATATCCGTACTGTTATTGATTCCTTGATACCCTTGAGCAATCACTTGAAGAGTACGAAAACTTTTTTGGAAAATAGGCCATACGACAGATTTGCCAATACCAATGTAATCAGAGTAATCATAGTAGATATCCTCATAACCATTTTCATTGGCTTTGACAAAATACTTAGTTTTGATTTGTTGATTCCAATATTTGTTGGCCGTCGAAGATAAACCAATCAATCGGTCATATTGCTCCGTAACATCATCCCACCAAGAAAACATATCCTCTAGGGAAGTAAACGGTTTATTGTAGACATTATCCTTATAAAACAATTTTTCTCTATCCTCAGGTGTCAAAAGAATAACAACAGATTGTCCTTCTAGGAAAGCATAGGATTGAGGAATACTATCCCATTCTTTGAAAAATTCTTTTTGTCTACTACTTCCATCTTTTTGGTGATAATAAGGTAAAACTTTTACTTGCTCATTTTTCTTATCATATTTTACTTCATAGGTTACCTTTTCTTCTTGAAATAAGGTCTTCACCGTAGGAACACTACGATATCTATCTCGTTCTTCTTCCTTTTTAACCGTATTTTGAATAGTCACCCATCCTGTATCCTCTTCACTTTTCACGGTATCGGAGATTTTCATAGAAGATTCATATTGAGCATTATTATTTTGTAGTTTTACTTCTAATGGCTGTTGACCAGATGTTTTTCTCATTTCAAAAGAACCACCTGGCTCTAAATAAAGTCCAATCATTTGTCGGTCTTGATGATTTCCTCGATAATATCCTAAATCTTCTAAATACTCTAGATTAGGAAGAGTATACATGGTTTTTTCCATCCATATTTCTGTTATATCGGAAACGACTGATACAGGAACTGTAATCTTGGTTGTATGATGATTAGTATCCGTTACTTGATAAGATATCTGGTAGTTTCCCACTTTATTCGTTTGAACCGTATTCTTCGTAACAACAATTTGACTCGTTAAATCTCCATCTTCTAAATCACGTGCAAAAATACGAAAACGAGCATCTGTTTTCACATCTATTTTAGTACCGACGGGAACACGGATAGCAGTCGTACCATAAAATTCTGGAGCATGCGTTAACTCCACCACTTGCTTTTTCGTATAAGCCATAGAATTCATGACAGGAAAAAGAGGACTCCACAATAAAACAATCACCAAAAAAATAATCCCTATTTTCTTGATCATTTTCTATCCATCCCCTTTCTTTTGCTACCTATCTTATAAAAAAAAGATTAAAAAGTCAAACAAAGACAGAAAAAAAAGAAGATTTCTCTTCTTTTATCCTTCTGTATCCATATGTACTGCTTTTTTCACAACATCCTCTGGAACAACAATTTCAGAAACGTTATTGTAATTAGAAATGTCGAATGTCATGACATATTTTGTAATAGCAAGTTCTTCTCCACCATTAAATACGTTTCCTAAATCAGCAGTAATACGACTTACATATCCATCTTTCGTATAGACATACATAACCATATCGTTAGCAATGAGTGTTTCATCACTTGATTCTTCATTCAAAGCATCTTTAGAAATGGTAATTTCATACTTTTTCGTTCCTGGTATATCTGATTTTACTTCGATAACAGATTCGTATTCAGAAGCTGTTTCTGAAACTTCACTAAACTCACCAACGGTACCATCATCATAATCAGATTCGCCCTCTGTTACTATCCAGTTGTTTCCACCATCCATGGTCATATAAGTATACAATTTACCATCCTTAACAACGGTATAAACCTCCATAGCAGTTTGTTGTCCTAATTGTGATGTATTCATGGTATAGTGAGCAGTTTCATTAGTAGCAATGAAATCTCCTGCTAATTCTACTGTATAAGCCATACCGGCCATTTCCATTTCCATGGTTGTCTTCATGTTGAAACTAGTAATATTCTTCATATTAGCAAATGCGCCATCTAAATCCGCATTTTCCTCTGCTTTTGTTCCGATATACTCTACATTTCCACTAGCATTAGAACTAGTATTGGTATCAGTGTTTGAATTAGTATTACTTTCTTCTTTCTTACTATCTTTTCCACATCCTGTTAAACATAACATAACGAGTAAAACTACTCCCAAATATTTTACTTTTTTCATTTTCTACCTCCACTTACATTATATCATAAGTTTTTCCTATATTTGTCATCTTTTTGATATTTTTTCACTTTTTAGACATTTCCTGTACTTTTTAGGATATCCTCAGGAATTTCTACGGTCGAAGATTGATTATACTGAGAAAGATTTAAATCAAATCCATCAATCTGAATTTCTGGATAGTGTTTAAAACTAACACGACCACTATCCATCTTTAAACGAACAACGTATCCCTGTTTGATCCATACTTCGATTTTAGAAGAATTCAAAACCTGTAAACCATATTTCGATAAAAATGCCTGTAAATCCCCATCGATGAGGAAACAAACATGGGCAGAATCTTTTTGATACGAAAGAATTTCATAAGAAATATCGGAATAAGAAAGAGAAGAATTCTCACCACTAGTCTTTTCAATGTCCGTTTTATTCCATAGATTGATGCCTTGCATGCCATAGTAGATAGATACTTTCTTTTCTCCTGTTTGAATATATATTTGATTAGAAACAGGAATTCCAAAAAGAGGATAAGTAACATCTAATTTGCTCGTGTTTCTGGTCATATTTGCAGTTCCTTTTAATTTTAATTTCGTCGAAGAAATCGAAACATTAGCAGTTCCATTAATAGAGACAGAATTCACTTCTTTTAAATTTTCTACTGTATGTAATAACATCCATCTAGGATAACAATAATTACCAATCCATAAAAAGAAACCTATAACACCAAGGACACTAAAAGCCCATAGGAATTTCTTTTTAGGGGATAGATTTTTATACCACTTTACCATCTAAGCTCCATGTCTTCACATCGGTAATTTCTACTTCTACAATCTTACCGAGAATATCTTCTTTTCCATCCACATTCACTAATTTCATCGTATCCGTATACCCCATCCAATTTCCTTTTTCGGATGGACCTTCAATCAGAACTTTAACTGTTTTTCCTAAATAAGTTTGATTCTTTTTATTAGCATACTCATTTACCAAATCATTTAATGCATAAAGTCGACGATTCTTTTCTTCCATTGGCGTTTTATCTTCCATACGGGCAGCTGGCGTACCCTCTCGTGGAGAAAAGATGAAGGTGAATGCAGAATCGTATTCACACTGGCGAACTACTTCTAAAGTTTCTTCAAAATCTTCTTCTGTCTCACCAGGAAAGCCAACAATGATATCTGTTGTAAGAGCGAGATTAGGAATCTTCTTCTTTAATTTAGATACTAGTTCTAAATATTGTTCTTTCGTATATCGTCTACCCATTAACTTTAAAATGCGATTGGATCCACTCTGTAAAGGCAGATGAACATAAGGCATAATATTATCATAAGTACCAATGACATCAATCATTTTATCATCAAAATCCCAAGGATGACTTGTCATAAAGCGAATGCGAGAAATCCCTGTTTGCGCAACACTCTCTAATAAGTCTCCCATCGAAGTATCCTCTTCTAAATCTTTTCCATAGGCATTGACATTCTGTCCTAATAACGTTACTTCTTGGTACCCTTTTTTCACAAGTTCTTTTACTTCTTCCACAATAAATTCTTTCTTACGACTTCTCTGTTTTCCTCTTGTATAAGGAACGATACAATACGTACAGAATTTATCACACCCAAACATAATATTTACCCATGCTTTATAAAGAGAATCTCTTTTTACCGGAATATTCTCAACGACTTCTCCCTCTTTACTATATACTTCAATTTCTTGTTCTTTTCTAGACATTGCTCTTTCTAATATATAAGGGAGCCGATGAATGTTGTGCGTTCCAAAAATAATATCTACCCACTTATATTGTTTCTGTAAAGAGTCCACAACACTTTCTTCTTGAGCCATACATCCACAAATTGCGGTAATAATATGAGGTTTCGTCTCTTTTAAGTGTTTGACTCTTCCTAGAAAACCAAACATTTTATTATGAGCATTTTCCCGAATTGCACAAGTATTTAGCAAAATGAAATCAGCATCTTCAAAATCATCGGTCTCCTGAAAAGACATCATCTCTAGAATAGCTTTTATATTTTCTGAATCATGAACGTTCATCTGACATCCATAAGTCTTAATAAAATATTTTCTTCCTAGTCCTAATGTTTGAAGAGATTCTGGTAAAACATATTCCTCTGTTATAAAAGGAACTTGCTGTTTCGTTCTTTTTCCTGCCTCTTTTAAATTTGGTAAATTCATACAATCACTTCCACTACTCAATGGTATCATATATCCTTATTTTTATCAAGCAAAGCTCCCTCTTAGACGAAAAAAAGATAGATATCTATCTTTTTTTAATTACTTTTGGAAGTTATTCATTCCTAATTGTTGTTCACCCATTTTTACTAATCTTTTAGTAATTTCTCCACCAACAGAACCGTTAGCTCTGGAAGTAGCATCTGGACCCATAGCAACACCTAACTCAGAAGCGATTTCGTATTTCATTTTTTCGATAGCTTGTTTTGCTCCTGGTACAACTAATTTATTTGTATTACTGTTGTTACTCATTATTCTCACCTCCTGTACACTAATATCATGTGTACAAAAGATGGTTTCATACCTGGTAATTATTGGTTATAATAAATCATCAACGGACTCTTGATGAAGAGAAACTGTCTCTATATTCATGATACATTCCTCTATATATTTTTCATAATCCATTCTCGATTCATATTCTATACATTTTTCCAAATTAGGATTAATAACAGGATGCTTTGGTAAAAAGATGGTACAGCAATCCTCAAATGGAAGAATACTCGTTTCATAAGTTCCAATTTTTTTAGCAATCTCAATAATTTCTAATTTATCCATACAAGCAACAGGTCTAATTACAGGAAGATTGGTTACACTATTAATGACACGCATGCTATCCAAAGTTTGACTAGCCACTTGTCCAATGCTTTCTCCATTCAAAATAATTTTTAATTTTCTTCTATCTACCACTCGTTGCGCAATCCGATACATCATTCGCCGCATGATGGTGATTACATAACTTTCTGGAACATTCTTATAAATTTCTTCTTGCAATTTCGTAAAAGGAACTACATGAACCTTGATATTTCCAGAATATTCATTGATGATTGTCGCTAATTTCAAAACTTTATTTTTAGCTTCTAAACTAGTATGCGGAGGAGATTCAAAATAGAGACATTCCAAGTCTACTCCCCTTTTTAAAGATAGATATCCCGCTACCGGAGAATCGATGCCTCCACTAAGCATCAATAATCCTTTTCCTTGAATACCGACAGGATATCCTCCAATTCCTGGGAGTTCTCGAATATAAAGGAAAGCCCCTTCTTTTCGGATTTCTACCTTAACCGTCAGTTCTGGGTGATGAACATCTACCTTACAAGGAAAATTCTTTAAAATAACTCCTCCTAGAAGACGACTACATTCCATACTAGGAATAGGAAAATTTTTATCAGCTCTTTTCGTTTCTACCTTGAATGTTTGAAAAGGAATCTCTTTTAACAATTCTACTAGCGAAGAAGATATTTCTTCCATATTAGTATTTACTTGGAAACATTCTACTATACTGTGAATACCAAATACTTTCTCTAATTTAGAAATAATTCTATCAGTATGAGATGTTTCGACATACATTCGTACTCGATCATAATGAAGTTCATATTCTTCATCTATTAAAACAGCACGAATATTTTTTACTAATAACTTAATAAATGTATTGCGATTTCCCTTTTTGGTTGTCAATTCTCCATATTTAATCAATAATAATTTTTTCATAATCTTTTCCTTTTCTAAAAACAAAACCATTGTATCACAAAGTTGATTGTTTGCAAATAAATTTATCACTTTTTTCCAGTTTTATCGCATCGTCAAAGAAAAGGGCTACTAAGTAGTCCTTATCGAATAATAGCGCTTAATTCTCCATTCACAGTATTAAACCTATAAAGGTCATATAAGGTTTCATCTGTCTCTGATTCCATGATATAAATGGTAACCATCGTTCCGTCCTGTTCAATTTTAAAGCAAGGAACTTCTTTTACCAATCTTCCTCTAAATCCTTTTAAATAAGTAGGGATATCTTGTTGAATGACTCTCTCTCCTTGATAATTTAAAATCATAAAAGCATTATTTTGAGAGACAAGTAGATAACTTTCTAGAGGAATAATCATGTCATATCCACCCTCTAAAACAGGATTGCCTTGAAGATCAAGTAAGTACCACAAACCGGTATCTTTAACAGCTACTACCTCTAGCCCATTATAGTAGATATCATCATATTGACAAGGAATCTTCTCTGTTCCATTATCCAAAGTAATTAATCCCCAATCTCCCTCTTTAGAAGCAGTAATCACATTCTTTTCATAAGAATAATCGGTAACTTCTCCGCCTCCAAAAGAATAGGCAAGATTACTATAGTCAAAAGGAAGAACTACTTTTCCATTCACATCGATGATTCCTACTTTTCCATTAGCATCTTCTGCTATAAAAGAAACTGTATCGCCATCTCTCATAAGATTTTCTAAACGTGTATAATTTTCAGAAATTTCCTTTTTCTCTAAATAATTATATAAGAAAATATTTTCTCCATCTTGAATCGCAATGACACCATTTTTATGATATTGATATTTTCCCTCACTATAGACAGAACATTCTGGATGAACACATCGATAACTATCTATCTCGGTACTACCATTTTGAAAAACAATCATTCCATCACGATAGGTATAGGTGTATCCTACATCGACAGAAGGTACCGTTGGCGAAGAATTGGAATCTTTCTTATCCTTGCGGAAAGAAGGAAGAACGTAGACAATTCCTACCACCACTAGTGCGACGATGAGAAGAACAATCACAATGGTCACAATCACTCTTCCCTTTTTCTTTGGTGGCATAAAATCTTCATCATCTGAAAAAATTTGTACCTCTTTCACTAAATTATCTAATACCTTTGTATGAGAACCCGCTTCTGTTGATTGTTCTACTGTCGCAGTAGGAACTTCTGGTACTGGATTTTCCGTAACTATATCCACTTTGACTTCTTCTACCGGTGTTGCTTGCGTTTCCCCTGACTCATCCGTACTAGAAGATTCGGTTACAACTTCCTCTACTGGTGTTTCCGATGGCTCATTTATCCTAGCAGATTCCGTTACAACTTCTTCCGTTGGAATCCTTTCAGCTGTAGTTTCCTTTACTGTTTGTTTTTTCCCATTGTCCTTTTTAGAGTTATTCTTAGGAGTCTCTTCCTGTTTTACCTGATCCTGAATGGATTTTTGTAACTCTGATTCTTTTAATCTCATACTACCTCCTACTGATTTTCTCCATATAAGTAAACTAACTTATCATAAACTCCTGGTTCTATTTTATTTAATAAACTAATTGTTAATTCCAAAGATTTCTGATATTCTCCCCTACTAAAAAGTTGTTCAGAAACATTTAATTTACTGTTCAATCCCTCATAACTACTACGATAACGATTACTATAAATAATAGCCAATTCAGCAAAACGAGCAACTTTCAATAAATCTTTTGTTCTCGTATATAACTTTAATACCAAATCACGGGCCGTATCTACTCTTGTATTTAACACACTAATGGTAATTGGTTTTTTATCTAACTCTTTCACAATTTCCCGAATCGCACTCATAGCTTCTCGTAACTCGACATAGTAAGGTTGAGGAATATAAGGTAATTTATATTCTCTCATCATCATTTTAGACTCTTTTAGAATCATCTTAATTTCATCCAACTGTTGTCGTGCCCTTGCTTCGTCATCTCTCATACTACCAATCGCATCTAACGAATTATTTAACTTATCCTCTATTTTAGCAAGCGTAAGTCCTAAAGATTCTAATTCTTTGACAATTTTCGTATAAGCGAATGTATTATTAGAAGTGTGATCAATTAATACCTTATAATTATACGCTAAATCGGATAGTTCTTGATGAATCTGTTTTAAAACTTCAATATCTTCTTCTGATAGGTTGTATACATTTTTAATATCGTCTAGTTGGGTAAAAATATCTTCGACAACCTTACTAATCTTATTCAATTTATTACGGAATGACACATTGTTGTTTTCATAGTCAGCCCGAGCTGCTTTTTCCTTTTCAAAATCATTAAAAACAGAATCAAAATAATCGAGTAATACTTTTAATTCAAATAGACTTTCCTCTAAATTTAGACTTCTCGTTCTAACAATAATATCCCCGATTTTCTTACTAGCCTCTTCAATATTGTACTCTACATTCAAATAGTCGAGTGGATATCCAGCTTTGACCATTTGGTGATAGACATCCTCTATCTCTTTCATTCTTTTTGGTAATACATTATAAGCTAAAAGAACAATGGATGGTACTTCTTCTATCGCAATTTCCATATGTTTTAATAAGTCACTAATAATCTGAATAATTTCGTTTACTTCCGTATACTCGTTATTATCCATGATGGTTTCAAAGTCTTCAAATCTTTTAGAGATCACTTCAAATTGCTTTTGAATGACATCTGTCATGGCGCCATATTCCGATTTTGTAGATTGAAATTTCTCGTGTAAATTACGAAAACGAACTTTAAATTCGGTAATAATCTCTCTACTACGTTCTTCACTCGAAGTAATTTCCTTAATTTCTCCTAATAAGAAATCGGAATTGGTTCTTACCTTATAAACTTCCATCTCTAGTTTCGCTAACTTACAAAGCGTATTTTTATAACTATGTTGCGATAAGGAATATTCTGTATCTAGAATCATATCTGTAATTTTAGGAATCTGAGTATCTTTAATATCTTGAAGACGTTCTCTCCATTCTTTATACATAGCCTCTAATTTCTCATTATTTAAAATGGATTCTACTTTCGCGAGTTCTGGTACAATAGGAGAAGAATCTATCTTATTTTTCTCTATTTCTAATTTTTCTAATATCTTTTTAATACGTTTCGTTCGATTACTACGAAGAAAAAAAATGACACCGACAATCAATAAAAGAATTGCCACAATTACCGCAATAATCACGATTAGATGGTCACTCATACTATCACCTACTATTAAGTATAGCATATTTTTTTATATTTTTCGATATTTCTCACAATATTTCTACGGTTTTCCTTGATTTTGATTGGTTTTTTCTTGACTTATCAAGAAATCCATAATATAATTATAACTGCGATGAATTAGCAGCATATTTTAACATGAGTAATGTGTCTATTCCCTATAGGGGTTATTTGTAATCTTGCTGCAGGTGAAGATATTGATATAAGACACCCTATTTATGTGTAAAAAAGCTTCTTTCATCAAAAGAAAGGAGAATGAAGATGTCAAGATATACCGATTCAAGTTACAGAAAATCACGTCGTTTAGGGTTCTCTATCCTTGAAACAGGAGAAGAACTTGCTAAAAAGCCTTATGCTCCAGGACAACATGGAAATAAACGTGGTAAAAAATTATCTGATTACGGAGTTCAGTTACAAGAAAAACAAAAAGTTAGATTCATGTATGGACTAAATGAAAAACAATTCCGTAAAACATTTGAACTTGCTGGTAAAATGAAAGGTGTTCATGGAGAAAATCTTTTAAAATTACTAGAGAGTCGTTTAGATAATGTTGCTTATCGTATGGGTCTTTCTACTACTAGAAAAGGCGCTAGACAACTTGTCAATCATGGACATTTAACAGTCAATGGAAAGAACGTTAATATTCCTTCCTACACTTGTAAACCAGGTGATGTTATTGCTCTTAAAGAGAATGCCAAAGAATTGAAAGTTGTTAAGTCTTCTCTAGAAGCTTTAACAAGACGTGTAGATTTTGTTACTTTTGATGATACAAAAATGTCTGGTACTTATGTAAGATACCCAGAACGTAGTGAACTTAATGCTGATATTAATGAATCATTAATCGTTGAATTCTACAATAGATAATAAAAAACTTCCGTTTGAAACGGAGGTTTTTTGTTGTCTAAAATTTTCTTCTTACTGTCCTTTTCACATCAATGGAGAAATTTCATGATCACCATTTTGATAAATAGTCATAAGCACATTGACTATATCATTATCCCAATAATAAACTACACCCTCTTTTCTAAAGCATAAAAAGGATTCGTATCCACAATGTTTTCATCATTCTTTTTTTTGTTTCGCAATTTAGTAGCCAAATTTTCACACTTTGAGCAAAGAAAAGGAAGTTTTTATACAAAAACTCCCATATAATATTTCTTTTTACCACGACGGATAATAATGATTTTCTGTTCAATAGCCATATCTGGTGTAATCACTTGGTTTTCATCTGTTACTTTCTCACCATTTATCGTAATCGAACCAGCCGCTAAAAACTCTCTTGCCTCTCTTCTACTGCTAGCAATCTTTTGATTCACTAGTAATTCTAACAAGGTACATTCTGTCATTTCGAAATTAGGAACATCCTTAAAGCCAGCTTCCACTTCCTCTAGGGATAACTCTTTAATATTCCCGTTAAATAGCACTTCACTGATATGTTCCGCTTTGCGATACTCATCTTCGCCATGAAGGAAAGTAATCACCTCATGGGCCAAGGCCTTTTGAGCTATTCTATCTTCTGGTTTCTGTTGATGTTTTGCTTCTAATTCTTCTATTTCCTCTTTGGATAAGAACGTTAATTTTTTTAAATAATCGATTACACAATCATCACTAGCATTGATGAGATATTGATACAATTCATAACTGGATGTCTTATTTTTATCAAGCCACAACGCATTCCCCTCTGTCTTTCCAAATTTAACACCATTAGAATCCACTACGAGAGGCATTGTCATTCCATATAATTCAACATCTTTCATCTTACGGGCAAGTTCAATACCCGTCGTAATATTACCCCATTGATCTGATCCGGCAACTTGTAAGGTAACCCCTTTTTCTTCATAAAGGTGTACAAAATCCATTCCTTGTAATAAGGTATAAGCAAATTCACAAAACGTAATTCCCGAATCTAAACGACGACTAATAATATCCTTATCCAACATATAATTGACATTGATATATTTTCCATAATCTCTTAAAAAATCAAGAATCGTCATATCTTTTGTCCAATCATAGTTATTCACTACTTCAAATCCAAAAATTTGTTTTGCTTGACGTGTAAGTCCTTCCACATTTTTTAATACTTCATCAGCTGAAATCATTTGACGCTCTTGCGAAGGCTTGGGATCTCCAATCAGTCCTGTCGCCCCCCCTACTAACAAAATAGGCTTATGACCATAACGCGCTAAACGATTCGCTATTAAAAAGGATGAAAAATGTCCAATATGCATAGAATCAGCCGTTGGATCTGTTCCAATATAAAAAGTAAGTTGTTCCTCATCTAATTTTTTTAATAATTCAGGAGAACTGATATCCTTAATTAATCCTCTCCATTGTAAATCCTCTGATAATTTCATAATTTCCTCCTTGTCATTTCTCTAATAACTTTTTCTATTCGTGATGGCAGTGACATTTTCCATGGCAACATTCACGCTTCGTAGATGTACTTTCTTCTTTTGGTTGTTCTACTTGCATTAACTCTACTCCATGGCTAGTTCCAATCCGAGTTGCTCCCGCATCAATCATAGCCTCCGCTGTTTGAATGTCACGAATTCCTCCACTTGCCTTAATTTCTAGTACTTCATTTCGATATTTGTTAATGAGTTCTACATCCTCAACAGTAGCCCCCGCACTACCAAATCCAGTTGATGTCTTAATAAAATTAACAAACGTTTCATTGCAAATCTCGGTCATTTTTTTAATTTCTTGTGCTGTTAAATAGCAAGTTTCAATGATAACTTTTAAGGTATGTCCATCAATCGCATCTCTAATTTCTTCAATTTCTTGCTTGACATATTGATAATCTTTATTTTTTAAGGCTCCTAAATTGATTACCATATCAATTTCCGTCGCTCCATTTTCGATAGCATTAATCGCTTCAAAAGATTTCGTCTCCATCGTATGAAATCCCAATGGAAAACCAACGACGGTTCCGATTTCTACATTACTATCCTTTAATAATTCTTTGGCTACCCTTACATAGTATGGCGAAACACAGACAGACGCAAAATGATATTTCTTAGCCTCTTCACATAATTTCTCGATATCTTTTAAAGTAGCCGTAGCCTGTAAATTCGTGTGATCAATATAACTATTTAGTTCCATCATTTCTTCTCCTTTTCTCACAAAAAAATATTATGAACATAGGAACGAGTTTCCCCGCGGTACCATCCTAATTCATAATATCTTATGCACTCTAATCTTAACGCGATGAACGATTTGACTCCAAACTGTATCTTCCTTACAATACTCTGTCTAGTTTTCATCCCCACTAGATTTCTGGTTTCTCATTTTGTAAGTACTATGATTTTTCAACGTCAATTCAAAACTATTTCCATTATACCATAAAGAAAAGAGAAGTCAACTATTTTTAATAGCGAACTCCTCCCCATTCAACAGCGGTAAAACCTTTTCGGTCAAATTTTAGAAACTGCTGTGGTCGAATCGGCGTATAACCATCTACTTTCTTCACATGCATCGAAATTCTAAGAAGAGAAGTTGGTTTAGGACTGATGAGAAGAGGACTATAGAACTCTCTTTCCCTAGTTAGTTCAAAGTAAACTAAACTTTGCTCATTTTGTTCTAAGACTGGTAACCAGTACATAATAAATTCATTTCTTTCTCGATCATTTAATCCAATCATAGTCAGTTTTTCTTCTAAGAATGGGATTGCAGATTCTTTCGTTACGTAAAATCCTTCACGGAAATCGACACTATGATTAGCCTGCTCTTCCCAATATAAAGCATAATAGTATTTTGAATCTAACGTGTATAAATCCCCATTTGGTTTTGCGAAAACGTTCCAACAATCTTCATATTTTGGATAGGTTGTCGTCAAACTGTTAGGATTTTGAAACTGTACCCGAATCATCATCGGCATCGTCGGATATAAGTAGAGTACTGGTTTTGCATATCCTCCAATATAAGTAGGAAGTTTACCAGTCTCTTTCGTCGTTGGAATATAATAATATTCATATCCCAAATCATATTCCGATAACTCCTCTTTTGTCATATCTGGATATTGTTGTAAGACTTCTTCTTTCGTTACTTGATTATCTTCAATGACAAGATAAATACCATTCTTTCCATTATCCGTATACCATCCAGATAACATAGGATGGAAATGATACTGGTCTTCCTTCCAATCGGTAATAAACGTATGAACTATATTTCCATTATAATCGATTAATTCTAAATTAGTACCCTCTAATACCACTACATAATCTGCATAAACAGCAGAGACTTTATCATAGTTCTTACTAGTATAGATACTCTTTTGATTGGTACCATATACCGTAAAGGCATTATTTTCAACCGTAATATAATTTCCTTTTACGACATAGAAACTATCAAAACTCTTTCCTTGAAACATAGCTGTTCCATCTTCTTGATATACTCGTGTCTTCTCTGAATTATCTATGGTTAAGTAATATAAAGTAACGTCATCGACAGACTGAATATCGTATAATTTCCCTGTTAAACTAGTCACTAAAGAACCTGATTTCATATCAAAGACACTAGTAGAATTTCCAGTAATAAAATAGACATACCCTTTATTCATTCCTAAATAAAGGCCATCATCAGGTCCAGATTCACACCACTGTCCTGCTACCTGATGAATCTTTTTTCGACTACTGATACTATAGAGAGTATTTTCATCTCCTAATTGATAATAAAAGCCATAGAATGTCTCATCAGAGCCAATCGTAATATATTGATCATATTCCTTTTCATTTAACTGGAACACTAACGTATTATTTTGATAATCATAAACGGCTAGTCCATCTTCTTCGACGATAGCATATTGATTATAAGCTACTACCCCTTCACAATGGTCTGTTTGACAAGTAACTGTTCCCACTTTACTAGCCTTATCAAAAGATTCAAAATTATAAATCACACCATACTGATTTTTTCCTTTATAAATATCTAGTGTTTTTCCTTTTACTTCTTCTTTCGTACCATAAGAATAACTGTCTAGAGAACCATCCACCGTACATCCCTCTAGATAGATTTTTCCATCTTCATGAATATCCAATGTCGCACACTGAATATCATGATTTTCTAAAGTAACATTCGCTAAAGCATCCTCAACAGTTGGAAACTTTCCTTCCTCTTTTTGGTATGTTTGAATATATTCTTCTACTTTAGCGCCATACTCTAGTACTAACCCATTCGCATCAATTTCTTCTTTTGGAAGTTCTTCCTCAACATTGCTTGATTCTTGAGTAGAAGAATCCTTTGAATGATCTTTTCCTTTATTTAAAACACTAACGAGTAAAATTACTGCCGTCACCATTAAAATGATCATGACACCTAATACCAGAAGAAACCATTTTTTTTGAAAAAGATTAAAACCTGATTTGGTTGGTTCCGTTGGAATTTCATTCATCGCTATCTCTTCCATTTTTTTGGCATTTTTTTCTAATCGAGATTTCTCTTCCACTACTTCTTCTTTGGGAAGTTTGGAAGCACTTTCCTCTATTTCTTGATCCTCTACTGGGTGATTTTCTTCTTCAATTTCTTGTTTCTCTACTGAATGACTTTCCTCTTCGATTTCTTGTTCTTCTGTTGGATGATTTTCCTCCATATTTACACCTGCCTTATTCTTATACAAAGTATATCATTTTTTGACAAAAAAAAGAAGATTATTTTTCTTCTTGTTTGATAACTTCTTTTCCTTTGTATGTTCCACAATTTAAACATACTCTATGTGGTCTTATTTCTGCTCCACACTTTGGACATTTTGTTGTTCCATTCTCACTGATTTTATAATGTGTTCTTCTTTTTCTACCTCTAGTATTACTTACTTTTCTAAATGGTACAGCCATCCTATTCACCTCACGTTCTTACAATAAATCTTTTAATTTGGATAGTTCCGAATTTTCTTCTTCATCTTCATCTGTTATAAGCCTCCAACCATCACCAGATAGTGGAACATCATGAGCATCTTCGCTTACAACACGCATGGGAATTTCCATTAATATATTTTCCCATATTATCGGTAAAATATCAAGACTATTTTGTGAATTTGTTTCTTTTTCTGTGATTTCATCTAATAGTTCCGATAAGGTTCCCTCTAACGTAAATGAAAATGGATAAGGAACTGGTTTTAGAGTGATTGCACAAGGAATAATCATCGTTCCTTGTACATCTAAATCTAAATAGAGTTCACCAATTGCATCTAACGTAATCGTTCCCTCAATTTGGACATCATCGATGGAAGTCACATCAGTATGTTCTAACTCCTCTTTCGAAAAAGAATATGTTTCATCTACTACAACTTCGTGATCAATTCCACTACGTAATCTTGTTAAATCGATAATCATACTATCACCTGACTAGAACATTATACAGAATAATTCTTAAAAATGCAAGAAAAATATGGTATGATAAGGTTGGTGATGTTATGAAATCTGTTGGTCTTATATGTGAATACAATCCCTTTCATAATGGACATCTTTATCACTTACAAAAAGTAAAAGAGATGTTCCCTAACGATATAATTGTTCTTGTTGTTTCAGGAAACGTTACCCAACGTGGGGATGTCAGCGTATTAACCAAATGGGAAAAAACAGAAATCGCTCTTCATTACGGAGTAGATCTAGTAGTTGAACTTCCCTATGTATACGCTAGTCAATCCGCCGATATTTTTTGTAAGGGAGCAATTCAATTACTTTCGTTTTTAAAAGTCCATGCCGTCGTTTTTGGTTCAGAAATAGGTTCGATTGAACCATTGATAGAGTGTGCGAAAACACAATTATATTCTTCTCGGTATCAAGAATGCTTACAATACTATTTAAGCCAGAAAGAAAACTACCCTACTAGTCTATCAAAAGCCCTATTTGATACTACTGATATTTCTATCCATCAACCGAATGATTTATTAGGACTTGGTTACGTCAAAGAAATTCTTCAAAACCACTATGATATCACTCCCATTACGATTCCTAGAACAAATTCCTATCATAGTACTTCTTTTAGTGGAAATATCAGCAGTGCGAGTAGTATTCGCATGCATTTCAAAAATAAAGAAAATATTGAAAATCAAGTTCCTTCTTTCGTCTTTCCGTACTTAAAAGAATATCATTCGCTAGAAGACTTTTTTCCATACATTCGCTATAAAATTCTATCTGATCCTAATCTTAATCAATATGAGACAGTCGATGAGAGAATTGTAAATCGTTTAAAAACGAAAATAGCGTCTGCACAGACACTAGAAGAATTCATTAACCAAGTAAAAACGAAATATTATACTTATAACCGACTAATGAGAATGTGTAGTCATATCCTATTTTCTTTTACCAAAGAAGAAAATCAAAAATGGCAAAACACCCATTATCTTCGCATATTAGGATTTAATGAAAAAGGTCAACAGTATTTAAAAGAAATAAAAAAGGATGTTTCCATCCCTATTATTACTAACTATAGTAACTGTAAAAATCAAGAATTAGATTTAGAATTTCGAGTAACGAAAATTCTTAGTCTCGTTCAAGGTTCATCCCTATTAGAAGATGAATTAAAAAGAGGACCCATCATGATATCAAAAAAGGAAAGCATTAACTTTCATTTTAGATAACATAAAAACTTTTAAATACCGTATGCAACATTTTTAGAAAAGAAAAGACTATTGACTGTGCAATAGCCTGAAAAATTTTAGATGTTTCTAAAATTTTTTTATTATAATCTTCGGCCTCCTCCACCATGGCCTCCATGACTAGTAGTTCCTCCTACTCTTCCTCCACCAGAGGAACTTCCACCAGTATTTCTTGGAACATAAGAAGAACTCGTATGAGTATGGGCAAAATGATCTTCTTTCCTACCATACTGAATAGAATTTTGATCAAGATAAGCTTTGGCAGTCGTAGCTTTCTTTACCATTTTATTTTTCTTTACTAACACAAAAGTAGTAACACTCGCTACAACAAGAGAAACAATAATCAGAAAAAGCCAAGGAACCGTTCTTTTATATTGCATATTTCCATTGCTATCAATATAGGTATTTTTATTAACAGCAGGAACTCCCTCTTTCGCAAAATCACTAGAACTTTGAATAAAAGCAGCAATCATTCCATAATAGCCTTCATTATTATATTTCGCATCCGAGATATCATCAAAAATAGCATCTATTCTATCATCTGAATAAACACGAAGAGCTTCTCCTGTTGTTAATATATAAGCATCATCTGCACCAAGATGCCTATCAATGACAAATAAGATACCATCCTTATGCTCATTCAATCCAAATCCATTATCTTCATAAAATCTAGTAGCAAATTGTTCAACAGAACCATAAGGATTAATCATTGTCGTAACGACTACCATATCCATATCATATGTGGTAATGAATTGGTCAATCTGACTTTTTAAAATAGCCTCCTCACTGTCTGGCAATAAATCTGCATCATCATAAATTTTTAATGATTTATCTACAGCAAATACATTTGGTAAAAGGAAGAAGAAAGAACAAATCAAGAATAATAAAAATCTCTTTTTCATAAAATTCCTCCTATCCACCAAATAATAAGAGAAATAACGAAAGTAGCAATAAATAAGATAAACCAGTAACGAATTACTTTATTCTTATCAATAGGAATATCTCCAATCATCTTTCCTGTCTGTCCATTCATAGCAAACATGTATATCTTATCTTTATATTTAATATTCAGCATCCATACCGGAAGAAGGACATAGTCACTTTTTGTAGATTGCAACTGATGGTTGGCATTACGAATATCCACTTCACTATATCCTACGATAGAATCCCGAAGAGCATTGGTGGTAGAGTTTCTAGCTCTCGTCTCTGCATCTTTTTGAGCATCCTCACTACTAACATCATATTTCTCCGCTAAAAATCCAGATAAATAGGAATGGCTAAAATCCACTAATCCTTGGTAATCAAATGGTTCAATCGAATTCATCATATCATCATCGAAATGAGTAGAGCCATCTACTGGTATACGGTGATAATCCATTTGTGCATCACGATAGACTGCATATGTATCTGTTTTCGTATAGATATAATCTCCTGAACGCCAAGTACTAACTTTTCTACCCTCTGCCTCTAGGAAACCATTTACGTGATAGTCATATAACCAAAAAGGAATATAGACACCTTTCATTTCACCAATATTCTTTTTATCACTAAATTCCTTTGGCATAAAAGGTTTTCCTTTTCCAATCGATTTAAAAGCTTCTATCGCATCCTCTTTCGTTTTATAGAAAGGAATCACAGAAACAGGATTAAATTCCCCAATTAATTTATTTTTTAAAATAGCTGTACTTTTACAATATACACAAAAAGTAGCTGTTGTATTTTCATCTGCAACAATTTGAGCACCACAGTTTGGACAAGAATAGACATCCATACCCTCTGCATTTTTCTCCATTTTAACTGGTTCGGCAGTTTCATTTAATACATGACCCTTTTTAGCCTCTGATGCCTCTATTTGTTCTTTGGTAAATTGACCTTTACAATATTCACACACCCAATTTTGACCATGAGGATTAAATTTTAATACCGCATCACAATTGGGACAAGTATGATCTAACGTACCACCACGCATGTTACACCTCTATTCTAAAGTCATTATATCATAATCTTGACCATTATAGTACCACCATATCTCATTATCTATGATAATGTTGTCAGAAATATAAAAAATTGGATGATTCATTGACACAATTCTTTTTCAATATTCAAAAAATAGATATTCTTCTAAAATATCTATTTTTTTCCTTTCAAGGCAACAACTTCTTTAGCAAGTTGACTCTCTAAAATTTTAATCAATTGTTCATTATGAACAGCTTTCGCTTTATCAAGTGCTTTCTTTAATAACTGTATTTTATTTAGATGAGCCTTGACATCTGTCGGTTCTTCCTTTGATGGTTCTTCTGCTTTTGGTTCTTCTTTAGGAGTTTCCTCTGATTCTTCTACTTTTGCCTCTTCTTCAGAAGTCTCCTTTGGCTCTTCTACTGGTTCCTCTGAAACTTCTTCAGATTCTTTAGAAGGTAGGCGGAACATTGCTTTTTCTTCTTCTGTATTTAACTGTTGCAACTTTAGATATTGCTCTTCATTAACTGCAAAAGCATGGCTAGTATCCGTCCAATCGATATCACTTGGATAAACCCCATCAGCAGGAATCATTGGTTCTTCGCTAGATTCTTCTTCTGATGAAGACTCTTCTTCTTCCATTTCTTTTTCTTCAGATTCTGGTTCCTCTACCGGTTCTTCTTTAGGAGTTTCTACCACCACTTGCTCCATAGCAGGAATATCTAATAACTTTTCCATCTCATGAAGAGAAATTTCCTCTTTTGGTTCTTCTACTTCTTCTGGAAGTGTTTCCTCCTCTAAGACTGGTTCTTCCGAATCAGATTCTTCTACTACAGTTGTTTCTTCTTCGGCAGTTTCTTCTAGTTCCTTTACTGGTTCTTCTTGCTGTTCTTCCTGAGTTTCTTCATCTGGTCCATCTATTTCCACAAAGGCATCTAATGAATCATCTCCAAAATCAACCGAATCATCGACAATTTCTTCAAATAACGTAGAAAACTCTTCATCAAACGAAGAAGTATCTTCCGTTTCTGGTACTTTCATTAAAATGTCAGATGGTAAAGAAATTTCCTGTAACTTTTGAATAAACATATCTTGGGCTGCTAATTTTCTTAATTCTTCCCCATCTTTATATTTAGTAGGAATTCTAACCATATGGGCATAGGCTATTTCTTGTAATAATTTATCTAGCTTTTCGTGGATTGTAGTGTCAGCATCTTCAATGGTATGTTGAAGAGATACAATTGCTTCCATGAGTGCTTTTTCTTGTTCCTCTTGTAATGGACTTTTTTCAATGGTATCCCATTTCGCATTTAAGAAACTATAATCATCAAGATAGCCATTCTCTTTGGCACATTCTAGAATAGCTTTTAATGCTTTTACAATTTCTTCATACGTAGTCATGGCATTACTATAATTATTCATCTAATTACTCACAATCTCACTCATTAATTTTTTAACATCCATCCACTCATCATCATCTGTTATATTTCTAAGCACATATCCCTCTTTGCCAACAATAATTTTAGCAATATACAAAATCTTATTTCCACTCTTTTGTGTTTCTCCTTTTGTATAGACTAAATATTTACCCTTTTCATCTTTTCCTTCCAAGATAGATACTAATTCTACCTCGCGTTCCACACCATCCACATCAACGATTTTAATCATTTCTTTTTCCATTTTTATCCTCCTACTGTACAAAAAATATTATAACATGAAAAAGGCTTATTTGCAATTCCTCTTAAGCCTTTTTTTGTTCTTCCTTCTTTTTTTCTACTTTCTCTTTTTTTACCTTACTAATTAAAAACCATTTACATTCATAACTGCATAAATCACGAATATAATCATCCTTAAATTTGATATCATTCCCTTTGTTACAAATTTTATTTACTTTTTTACAAAAGCCTTTTAATCGTAACTTTCCATATGACCAATCCCCTAAAATATAGTCATAGGGTTCAAAATAGTCTGTATATCGACTTTTTAATGCTTCTAAATCAAACCCATTTTTATACTCTTCTTCTAATTTCCATTCTGTATCTTCTAACTTTATTATCATCTTACATAACCTCTTTTAAATGCTCCTGCAATTTCTTTATATTTTGTGAGACTAGAACCAGAGTTCCATGTCATATAGCCACCAGTTAATCCTTGGGAATAAAGTCCTCTAATTTCTTCCCCTACTTTATTCGCATCATATTTTACCGATGGTGTTTTTGTCGTATCATATGCCTGTATCCATGTTCGAGCGATAGCAGGTGTCGGAATTAAGTCTTGCTTTCCTTTCGCATAAGCTCCCCATGCACAAAGTACAGCATAAGGGTCCTGCCATACATAGACACTATTAATACCATATTCGTGAGGATTAAAATGATCGGGATATGGCATTCCACTAATCACATCTACCACATTAGAAATAGCTGGCCAATATTGACCATAAGACGCTACATAATCATGGGCAGATTCCCCAAATACATCTACTGAAATATAGGCTTCATATTCATGAAGTTCATCAGCTGCATACATGACGAACGCTTGGATTGCTTGTGCTTTCGATTCTTGATAGTCATTTTTAAAATCAATCGTTCCGGCATTTTCTAAAGTACCTGTCTGATCAGGAAACCGAACGTAGTCAAATTGAATTTCGTGAAAACCAATATCACGAACAGATTCTACCGCTAAAGCGACATTAAACTCCCAAACTCCTCTTTGATAGGCACTTGGCCAATAGGAATTGTTATGTTTCAAAGGCGTATTCGTCGTTTTATTGTGAATTGTCTCTTCAGGATGGTCTTGGGCATAATAGGAGTCTTTAAAGGTACTGATACGTCCTATCACATAAAAACCATTCTCTTTTAATTTCTGAATAAATTCCTTATATTCTTCTTTGGTATAAAGAGCTCGTTCATAATTTGTCTTAGAATATTCTTGCATAGCATCTGCTTCATAAGCAGGTACCGTATTTTCTTTAATATCTACAACAAAGGCATTAATATTGCTCTCTTTCGCAAGCGTAATATAATCCTCCAACTTGGTTAAGACTGTCGCATTTAAGTAAAGTGCCCTTACTTCTTCTGGCATCGGATTAGAGGAAAATTTCTCTTTGCTGACAGGATAATAATCTAACTGGGAAGCATCTCCTCCTTTAGTAACACCCATTTTTTGATGAGTTAAATAGCTTCCCTGGGCATCATAGACCGCTTCGGCTTCTTCTTTCGTTTCCACTAGATAAGTAGAACGAATATAGGCCTCTTTTCCCTCATACTGGATTTTATACTTGTCAACACTGCCATCGTCCTTCAAATGAACATATCCTAGGATTTCTACTTTCGAACCCTTTTTTAAAAATCCTTGAATCTTTATACTATCCGGTTCTTTATAAACTGTGGCAGAGGTTCGTACGAACAATTCTTTCTCTAACACAGTATCCTCTCTTTTCGATACTAAATGAGAAGAGGGAACATAGTAAATCTTATCGTCTACTTTTACTTGATCGTATGTTTCTTCTCCCAATAAAACATCTTTCTCGACGAGTTGTACCGCCAACCCCCGCACGAATAGTTGGTCATGTTCTTCTTCATCTTTGACAACTAATTCTTTCGTAGTCGCCGCGATATAAAAGGTTTCTAACTCTTCGGTAGAATCCTTTTTCATAAGAAGAAAACCACCTAATAGACATCCAGTCAAAATCAGTACAACCAATATCATAACTTTCCCTTTCATGCTATGCACCTCTATTAGTAGTATACCATAAAAAGGAAATTCCATAAAGTTTTAAGAGACTGGTAAAGATAAAATAGGACTAGATAGACTTCCTCCGTAATAATCTGGAACATTTCCTCGTACTAACTTCATAGCAATCGGAATGAGAGTATCCACCTTTCTATTCTCCGAGACAAAAGGCAAAATCACTTGTAAAGTAACTTCAATATGTACATAGACCTCAATCATCGCATTATTGATGCCGTAGTTGGTAATCTTTGTTTCTACATTACTTAAAATGGAACCTACTAATTGAATTTGAACAGGAATTTTGGGACCAAGATTTTCTAAAAAGGGATTGTGAAAAAAGATACCGAGAGGTACTTCATAAAAAATTCCTTTATGCTTACGATCTTCATATTCTAATTTTAAATTATCTGATAAATCTAATTCTTCAATTCTCCCTTCTTCAATATAACGTAAACTTGTTTCAATGGCATTGGTCGAAGTCGCCAATATCTTGTTGACAATAATCGGATTAAAATCAATACTGACAATTTCTCCTTGTTCATTATGGGTAAGCAGAAATAAATTATCCATTGTAAGACCTTCTACGACTTGTTTACTAATAGCATCATTAATGATAAGAGTAGCTAACTTATCCGATTTTTGACTAGCGTATCCTAGTAATATGGGAAAAACACGACGAGACAACAATCGAAACACGAAAAACATACATAACATGAACATTGCTAGAAATATCCCTAGTTTTCGTTTCCAAGTTCTTCTCATACTAAATTGTATTATATTTTCAAAAGAAAATGTATAAGGATGAGGGATAAGCACATATTAAAAATGGTGATAACATGAAAATCAAAGATATTATGACAAGAGATATGGTAGTCGCTAATCCAGAAACTACCTTAAAAGAAGTAAGTTCCATCATGAGTCAATACGACATTGGATTTGTACCTATCCAACAAAAGGATGATTTTATCGGGGTCATTACCGATCGAGATATCGTCATCCGGGCAATTGCGAACGGGAAGGATTACAAAGAACCATTAGAGCCATATATGACGAATTTTGTAATTAGTGTCTCTAGTGATACAGAATTAGAAAATGCGTTAGCGGTCATGGCAGATGAAAAAGTAAAACGATTAATGGTCGAAGAAAATAAAAAAATTGTGGGATTAGTCTCTCTTTCCGACATTTTAAGTGTCATAGAGGATACCGATATTTTAGAATACGTAACGGAAATTTTTCAACCGTTTGATGCCGCTATTCTAACGAATGATATTGATATTCCACAAGCAGAAGTAGATGAATTTGAACTATAAAAAATACTATCCGTAGATAGTACTTTTTTATATTTTTAAATGTTTTCGGACAGCTCGCCAAGAACCAAACATACCAACGATAATACCAATTCCCATTAGAACTAAAGATACGTAGTAAACAAATGGTTGTGGTTCTACTAACTGAATGATATTTCCAAATACTTTTCCTTTGAAAGAAGTATAGATAGTAGAGTAGCCATAAATTGTAATGATGATAGGAATCACAGAACCTAAAATTCCTAATAATAATCCCTCAAAGATAAATGGAATTTTAATGTTCATATTAGAAGCACCCACTAATCGCATAATATCAATTTCTCTTTTTCTTGAAAAAATAGTAATTTTAATAGTATTCGTGATCAAAAAGGCAGTTACTAAAATAAGAGCAATCACAAT
Source organism: uncultured Bacilli bacterium (assembly GCA_947629315.1). Taxonomy (GTDB): domain Bacteria; phylum Bacillota_I; class Bacilli_A; order RF39; family UBA660; genus UBA5578. The sequence goes on along the minus strand of CANRDB010000003.1, from coordinate 37,297 downwards.
AATATAGGTACCTTTTGTAATAACATCAAAGACACTAATCAATTGGTGAATCATCTCTTCACTATCTTGAACGACTTCTACTCCTTCAATATTTCGAATCGCATCAGCAGTTTCCTTAATTTTCTCAATATCGACAACTTTGATACGATAAGCATCTTTCAAATGGTTATCTTCACGATTTTCCCAATTCTTTAAAATATCTTTATACGTATCAGAGGCCTCCATCATATCTTGACGAAGTTTTTCTTTGTCATCTAACTGAAGTCCTTGGGAACCTGGTTGAATATTTGGAAGAGCACGAATTTCATTACCAATCTCTTCAATTCTCTCTTGTGTTACATCGACATTTAAGAAAGCTACGATGGTAACATCGGCTTCAATCTTTTTCGTCATTTCATGAACATTCTCAGAAAGAATCATCGCAATGGTTACCACAATGAGAGTAATCGTAATACAACTGATGGAAGCAAAGGAAAGAGAAAAATTTCTGACAATACTTTTAAAAGAGTCACGAATATTTCTCATTAAAATTCTAACTAACTTCATGAACATATTCCCCCTCTGCATATTCTCTTAAAATTCTTCCCGAATCTAACTCGATAACTCTCTTCTTCATTTTATTGACAATTTCCGTATCATGAGTAACCATAATAACGGTCGTTCCTAACTTATTGATAGCCTCCAAAACAGCCATAATTTCCATACTGGTTTTCTCATCTAGATTTCCAGTTGGCTCATCACAAATTAAAATTTTTGGGCCATTGACAATGGCACGGGCAATCGCTACTCTCTGTTGTTCTCCACCGGATAACTGGGTAGGATACTGTTTTGCTTTATTTTTTAAACCAACTAGGTCCAATACTTTCACTACCTTATTATAGATTTCACTCTTTGGTAATCCAAATATCTCTAGTGCGAAAGCAACATTTTCATAGACCGTCAATTTTGGTAATAATTTAAAGTCTTGGAAAACTACTCCTAATTTTCTTCTAATCTTATAAATCTTTCTATTTTTAATTTTAGCGACATCAATACCACCTACTAAAATTTGTCCATCATTAGGTCGTTCCTCACGATATAACATTTTAATTAAACTAGATTTTCCACACCCTGTCGCACCAATAATAAAGACAAACTCACCCTTTTTGATAGCTAAATCTAAATCATGAATAGCCGTTACACCATTCTTATACACTTTGTGAACATGTCGCATTCTAATTAGTTCCATAGCTAACTCCTTTCGTCTATGCCCCTCCTGATACTTCATAAGCATCAGTTACTACGAAAAAGGCATTCTTATCAATCTTTTTAATTCCTTCTTTTAATGCATAATACTGACTAGTAGGAATAATACACATAATGACTTTTTTAAAGTCTCCAGTATATCCTCCTCTACCATCTAAAACTGTCACACCATGTGCCATAGAGTTCATAATAAACTTCTTCACACTTGTTTCCTCTTCGGTAATGACATAGAAAGCCTTCGATTGAGAAATCCCCAATACTACTTTATCCGTAAGAACACTAATAATATATAAGCTGATAAGAGAATATACTAACGTTGGAAAATCAAATACCAAGCAGGCAATCAAGATAATAATACCATCTGTATATAACATGGCCTTTCCTACGTTCATCTTTCCATATTTACTAACAATATGATTTAAGATATCCGTTCCTCCTGTCGTAAAACCGGCTTTGAAAACCAATCCTAAACCGACTCCATCCACAATTGCTCCACATAGGATTTCTAAAAGCAAATCCATCTCTCCTAGTGGGAGCATGTCAGGAAGAGGTGCGGTCAATCGAACGAATAATGGATAGAGCAAAGAACCAACAATCGTATTTCTCGTACTATCCTTTCCCAGTAATAAAAAACTGAGAATTAATAAAATAATATCCCCTATTAAAATAACAGTCGATGGCTGTAATCCATATAGTTTTTTTAAAATAATACCAATTCCACCAACCCCATACGTAATATTATGAGGCAAGAAAAAGAAATTGTAAGCCAGTGCCGCTAATAAGACTCCTAAGATAAATTCCCCATAGCGAATACTGTTGTGTAAGAAACGACTTTCTTTTTTCTTCACTATTTCACACCTTTCTTAAGATATTCTTCAATAAATAAATCTAAATCTCCATCTAATACTTTTTGAACATTTCCTGTTTCCACATTGGTACGGTGATCCTTTACAAGGGAATAAGGGTGCATCGTATACGTACGAATTTGGGAACCAAAATTAATCTCACTATTTTCCCCTTTTACCGTTTTTAGTTCCGCTTCTTTTTTTTCTACTTCTCTTTGATACAATTTACTTTTTAATACGTTCATGGCAATTTCTTTATTGCGAATTTGACTTCGTTCATTTTGACAAGTAACGACAATTCCACTAGGAAAATGGGTAATCCGAACAGCGCTATCGGTCGTATTGACACCTTGTCCCCCTTTTCCACTACTTCGATAGACATCTACTCGAATATCACTATCCGCTATTTCAATTTCAATATCTTGATTTTGATACATCGGAGTAATGTCCACAGAAGCAAAGGAAGTATGTCTTCTACTATTCGCATCAAAAGGAGAAATTCGAATGAGACGATGAACCCCTTTCTCTCCCTTTAAGTATCCATAACAATGTTTTCCATGAACCATAACGGACACACTTTTGATGCCTGCTTCTTCTCCATTTTGATAATCCAATAACTCTGTCTTATTATTCTTTTTTTCAAAATATCGCATGTACATGCGATATAACATACTCGCCCAGTCACAAGATTCTGTTCCTCCTGCTCCTGGATGAATTTCTAAAATAATATCACAGTCATCATAAGGTCCATTTAATAAAAGTTGTAAACGAAAAGTCTGTAATTCAGAAGAGATTTCCTCTAATTCTTGTTCGAGAGACCGCGCTAAAGACTCATCGTAATCATCCTTTAAATAGATAGCCATCTCCCGATTGGACTCCACTTTATCTTTAAAAGTTTTCAATCCCTCATATTCTTCTTTTAATTGATTACATTCTTCAATGATTTGATTAGTATCTTGCCTATTCCAAAAATCAGGCTTAGATATCATCTCTTCTAATTCTTGAATTCGCGTCTCCTTTTGTTCTGGGTCAAAGAGACCTCCATAATTCGTCTACCTGTTCTTGATAGGATTGATACATACTGATTAATTCATTCAGTTCCATTTTCTCTATCCTCCTTTATCATTATAACATGAATTTTCTTATTTGAAAATAAAATTTATGGGAATCAAAAAACTATAGGAAATCTATAGTTCGACATTGTGATAAACATTTTGAACATCATCTACTTCATCTAATAAAGTAAGTAGACGATTAAATTCCTCTAAGGCTTCTCCCTCCAAAGTAATTCTTTCCTTTGGTAAAAGAGAAATCTCATCGACAGTAAATTCTACATTAGGTAATACATTGGTAATAGCCGTTTTAATTTTAAATAAATCTTGAGGATTTCCATAAATCATGACTGTTCCATCCTCTACTTCTAAATCTTGGAAATCTACTCCCTCTTGAATAAGGGCTTCCATTACTTCATCTTCACTTAAACCTTCAAAACCGACAATACATAAATTATCATACATATAGGCTACGCTTCCCATAGCTCCCATTTTCACATGACATTTATTGATGACAGCACGTAAGTCACTGACACTTCGATTCACATTATCCGTTAAGCATTTTACCATAAGAGTAGAACCGGCAGGTCCAAAAACTTCATACGTAAGAGTTTCATAATCTTCTCCTACTCCACTACTGACTTTATCAATCGCTCTTTTGATTACATCTGCTGGCACTTGTTCTTTTTTTGCTTTTTCAATTAATCTTTTTAAATTAGGATTACCTTCTGGAGTTACACCACCTGTCTTTGCTGTTTGATAAATTTCTTTTGCATACATTCCATACAGTTTACCACGCGCAGCACCAGATTTTGCCTTTGCTGCCGCTATATTAGGAAATCTTCCCATGTTACACTCCCTTTCTCGTAACTATTTTAACACAGAACCTTATATTCCTCAACAAAAAGATGCTTTATAATGTATTTTGTGCTTTTTGAAGAGCATCTTTAGCCGCTAACTGTTCTGCCTCTTTCTTGCTATGAGCGGTTCCTTCTCCATAGACAATGTTATCGATTTTCACAACAACACTGAACTCTTTATCATGGGCAGGACCTTTCTCATCAACAATCACATATTCTAAACTCTTTTTATCCGTTTGAACTAATTCCTGCAATACTGATTTATAGTCATTTATAAAATCAATACTCTTGTTTTCAATAAGAGGAATAATATGCTGATAAATAAAACTTCTTACTTGTTCTAAACCACAGTCTAAAAACATAGCTCCAATAAATGACTCAAAAATATCAGCTACAATCGCACGATTGTGTTTTCCATCTCGTTCTAGTTCCCCTTTTCCAAGAAGAAGTTCCTCATTCAAGCCTAATAAGATAGAATATTCATATAACGCATTCTCGCATACATAATAACTTCTTAATTTCGTCATCTTACCTTCTGGTTCATCAGTATTTTTATATAAATATTCACTCATAATAAGTTCTAATACAGCATCCCCTAAGTATTCTAATCTCTCATAACTATCAACGCCCTCTTCATGAGCATAAGAAGTATGAGTGAAAGCTTTCCGATAAATTTTCTCATTATGATACGGAATCGCTAACTTTTCTAGTATTTCCATATTTTCTCTTCCTTTCCTATCTCTCTTTTTTATTATATCAAAAAAATAGTTTTATGTTTTACTTTTTTAGTATTTTTTAGTATAATGTTTTTGGTGTAAATATGAAACATATTTTAATTGGTATCATTAAAATTTATCAAAACATTCCAGGTCCTTGGCATGATTATTGCCGGCACATTCCTACTTGCTCTAACTATGGTATAGAGGCATTGGAGGAATATGGTGCCTTTAAAGGGAGTCTGTTAACATTAAAAAGAATATGTCGATGTAACCCATGGGGCACGAGCGGATATGACCCAGTTATCAAAAAGGAGAACGTAAAATGAGAAAATGCAAATACCTACTATTATTCATACTATTGATGGTTACTGGTTGTCTAGAGAGAGATACGATGGATAATATCCAGATTAAGACTACCTCTTATCCCATCCAATATATTACAGAACGGATTTATGGGGAACATAGTACTGTAGAGCGAATTTATCCCAATGGGAGTACCGAAGACGATGTCATAAGCGATAAACTGTTAAAGGACTATAGCAAAACGGATTTATTTATCTTCAATGGCCTTGATACCAAAGAACAAGATTATCGTGATAAGATGCTTTCTTATAATCAAAAATTAAAATTGATTGATGTAGCTCCTGTAAATAGTATGGTCTATGAACATGCCATTGAAGAATTATGGTTAGATCCTATGAACTTATTAGCGATGGCTAACCACTTAAAAAAACGATTGAAAGAATATATTGATAGTGCCTATCTAACGAATGATATTGATAAAAACTATCAACAACTAAAACAAGATTTAATTCAATTAGATGCCGATTATCGAGAGATGGCAGAGCGAGCAAATAAAAAAACAATTGTCGTAAGTGATGATGCCTTTCTATTCTTAGAAAAATATGGAATTACCGTTATTTCCTTAGAAGAAAATGAAAATTTGACAGAAAAGGCCATTCATGATGTTTATGAAATGATTGATAATAACGAAATCCAGTATTTATATACTATTCATGGTATGAAACAAAATGATACTGTATCCAAGATTCAAAAAGAAACGGGAGTTGAATTCATCGAGTTACATAATCTATTCTCTAAAACAGAGGAAGAAGATAATCAAAATGCTGATTATTTTACCTTGATGAGGGATAACTTAGAAAAATTAAAAAAGCAATTGTACCTTTAAATAGTATTAAAAAAACTACATCGAAAGTGTAGTTTTTTTTAACTCGTTCTTTTTTTACGACGACAAACTTTCATGACGAGTAAAACGACCATTCCTAAAGCAAAAATACTAATCACACAGATAACCGCTATAATAGCTACCATCGTTAACATTTCCCATGGGAATGGTTTTAAAATATCCTCTTCTACATAGAACGATTCCGTATCCACCACTTCGCCATCTACTAAAACTTGATATTCACCTATCTTGTCCCCTTTACTCATACCAAAGGGAAGACTAGTTTCTCCCTGATATTCATAGGTAACTTTCGTATCCTTAGGTAAATATTGTTCTATGGTTTTAGTAGCACGCAAATCATGTTTCTTACCATTTTCATCCATAACAGTCTTTAAAACTTCGCCCTCTTTTAATAATATTTTATATTCATAATTATCAAAAAAGTAACGATAAATAGCTGTACTATCGATAATGTGTTCTGGTCGACTAGTTTGATAATCAGCTAAAGCTGTAATCAATAAATACGTATTCCCATCATGTTCCGCTAAACTGGCTAAACACAATCCAGCAGCATCGGTATAACCAGTCTTACTACCTAAAATATAGGATACATCAATATTACTTTTAGAAGCACTCTTCACTAGTGAACTTTTAAAAGTATGCTTTTTATTACTAGTTACATATTGTTTCGTTGTAAAAACTTCTTTAAAATCAGGATTATTTAAAGCATCTTTTAAAAAGACTGCCACATCTTCCAAAGTAGAATAATGATTATCAATATCTAATCCAGTCGTATTGACAAAATGAGTATGTTTTAATCCTAATCGTTCTGCTTTTTCATTCATGAGTTTCACAAATTCTTTTTCACTTCCAACGAGATGATTTGATAACGCTAATGCTGCATCCGCACCACTAGGAAGCAATAAACCATATAGTAAATCTCGGTAGGTTACTTTCTCTCCTACTTGAAAACCAGCTCTGGAAGCATGTGCTTCGACTAATCCTTTGCGGTCGTCTGACTCAAAAGTAATTGTAGCATCCAAATCTTCAATAAGGTCTAAAGCAACAGATGCTGTCATAATCTTGGTGAGACTAGCAATAGCAATTTCTTCATCTGATTTTAAAGTATAGAGTACTTCATCATGATCAAATTGATAAAAATAGACATTCTGTGAACTAATTTTTGGAAAGGCATAGACGGGAAGCTGATAACAGAGTAAAACTAAAAATAATACTACTTTTTTCATTTACATCCTCTTTCTTAACTCATCATATTGTTTATAGAGATATTGTACACCATTTTCTAAATGGAAATAATGTAATACATAGGGTATTAAAAAGAGAACTAAAATAATCCCGATAAAGACAAACATAGGAGCAAATGTAGATACGGCAAAACTACATAATGCCAATAAAGCATATGCCAATGTTACCATTAAATGAATCAATCTCTCGTGTTGAAAAAAAGAGATTTTAATTAAGTGTTCCTGGATGATTTCCTCCCCTACTTTCTCTTTTTTTAATTCCTCGTCTATTTCACGAATATATCCATACAAATATTTTTTCATACTACCACCATATTCAGTATAACATGATTTACAAAAAATAAAAAGACTAACAAAGTTAGTCTTTAACCTACCAATGGCGGAGCAGGAGGGATTTGAACCCTCGCGCCAGTTAACCCGACCTACACCCTTAGCAGGGGCGCCTCTTCAGCCTCTTGAGTACTACTCCAAATCGGACTACATATTGATTTTAACATAAATAAACACCTTTTTCAATATCTTTTATGCAACTAATTTGCTTTTTAACTTTTGAAGGGCTTTATTTTCCTTACGCGATACTTGAACTTGACTCATTCCTAGGATATCTGCCGTCTCTTTTTGTGTCCTATCTTCCCAATAACGTCTATTTAAAATTTCTAATTCTTCACTACTCAATTCCTTTAATTCTTCTCTTAAATAGAGTTGTTCGTCAAGATTATCATACACACTAATCGGAAGTTCATCCACATCCAAAAGGGCATTGCTACTATAAAAGGCCTCTACAATTAGGTTCTCATCAATTTCTAAAAATCTAGAAATCTCCGTAATGGTCGGTTCTCTCATCAACTTCTGAGATAATAAAATACTAGCTTTTTCTATTTTTAAATAAAGAGAGTGTGTTGTGCGACTAACTTTAATACCTCTATCTTCCCGTACTAGTTTTTTCATTTCTCCTAATATATAGGAATAGGCATAGGTAGAAAACTTCGTATGAAATTCGTCTGTATAATGTTTGTAGGCATCTATTAAACCAATACATCCTACTTGAAACAAATCATCTTTATTAGGATAATTTGGAAAATACTTCATAATCGCATATATTAAATTTTTATGTTCCAATAACAGTGTCTCTAACTCTGGTTCGCCCATTTCATCACCTTAATCGCATGTAATTCATCGGAAATTTCATAAATATAATTAAGAATTTTAGATTGCTTTAAACATTGATGAACATGACGATTCATACCACATATAAGACCTCGACCAGATTTATCATGAATCATCTGATACGTATCAAAAAACAGTTTTATACCTTGCGTATCTATCTCCTCTAAATATCGCACATTAAAGACGATATCAGAAAAACCATCCTCTTTCCATTCTAATAGAGCCTGCTTGAAAAAAGGAATCGTTTTCGATATTAGTTTTCCATTTAATCTTACAAACAAAATTCCCTCCCGATATTCTGTCGTAATTCCTAGCACTTTATCACTCTCCAGTATTACTGTAGCATGTTTTGGGAGAAAAGACTATCGATTCGACAAAACTAGCGAAATTCCGTATCGAGACTGGTTGCAAAAGCAATTTTCTTTTTCGGATTCTCCCACCTACCTCTTCCCTATTTAAACTGCGATATCGATAATTAACATCTTGAAAGAGGACATCATCGACATCATACTTCTCTTTCCCTTTTGCTTTTAAAATTGCTACAACATCCTCATCATGATAAAAAAGAATCTTCTCAAAGGAGTTTCCTGAGATAGTAAGAGCATCGATTGGGTAGTAATTTTCCAAATCTAATTTTCTCATAGACTCGTCTAACACAAACTGTTCATCCCCTGCTTGAATGAAAATAGTGCCCTTACCAATTCTTTCAACATAACGAATTTCTTCTGCTATTTGATACTCATAAACAGGAACGGGAATAGAAAAGTTCAAAAAAAATAATAAGGTAGTTAAGATGTTCATAAAATCACCTCTACTACATTATTATTGATTTCTTTCTAATTTCCTTTTATCCAAGCTTGATATCTTTCAAAAATCGTCTGTTTACCAAGAATGGTCATGATATCATACAAGTCTGGAGTGGTCGATTTCGTTGTTAAAACAATTCGTAGAACAAGACTAATGTCTCCAATGTGTCCTTTATAATCTTCTGGATGTTCTTTATATTCTTTGACCTCTCTCGCATAGCCCAACTCTTGCGCTAAATCCTTCATATGATCAAACCATTCTTCTTTTGTATCTTGTTCATGATAATGCTTTTCCATGTACGTAGTTAAAATTTTCTTAATTTCTTCCTTGTCAGAAACCGTTTGGAATAAATATTCTTTCTCTTGCTTTTCGTATAGTTCTGGGAACATATACCAAGATAATTGACGAATTTCAGAATAACATCCGTAGTCTTTTCTAGGTTTCTTTTGCTCTCTTTCAATATTGAAAACAGAGATAGCATAGAGAGGATCCTTCGTAAGAACTTCATAGAATTCTGTGTCGTGTTCTTTCGCCCATTTTGTTACCCCATCATAAACTTCTTGCGCACTCAAGCGACTAAAGTAATTTTTAGAAATATTCATCAGTTTTTCAATATCAAATAATCCTCCACTAGCGGACATTTTCTTGAAATCGAATGGAAAATCTTTTAATGTTTTATCCTTATTACAATCATACCATTGTTCAAAATTGGTATTCGCCAATGTCATCAAATAAAGTTTAACAGCTTCAACAGGAATTCCTTTTTCATGATAATAACTAACAGCTGCTTCTGGGTCCTTTCTTTTACTAAGTTTTCTCTTCACACCATTTTCTTCTTTCATAATTGGTGAAATATGTGCATACTTTGGTGGTTCAAATCCAAAAGTTTGAAAGAGTTGTAAATGAAGAGCCAAAGAACTTAACCATTCATCTCCACGAACAACGTGTGTAGTACGCATGAGATGATCATCTACTAAATGGGCAAAATGATAAGTTGGTAGTCCATCTGATTTTAAAATCACGATGTCCAAATCATTTTCTGGAATCTCTAAAGAACCTTTGATTAAATCGTGTACTTTAATTTTATGTTCAAAATCTCCATGAGAACGTAGACGAATAATGAAAGATTCTCCTGCTTCTACTTTCTCTTTTATTTGCTCTGGTGTTAATTTACGACATTTCGCAAAACGTCCATAATAACCAATACGTTGTTTTTTCTTCTCCTGTAAAAGTCTTGTCTCTTCAATTTCTTCGGCAGAACAAAAACAAGGATAGGCTTTTCCCTCTTCTAACAAACGTTTTACATAAGATTGATAGATATCTTTTCGTTTGCTTTGGATATAAGGGCCATAATCACCTTTCCATTCCTCTTCATTAATCATTCCCTCATCGATTTCGATTTCAAAATTTTTTAAATCATCGACAATACCTTTCACACTATTTTCTACTAATCTCTTTTGATCCGTATCTTCTACTCTTAAAAAGAAAACACCATTGGTATCACTAGATACTTTTCTAGAAATAAAAGATTGGAATAAAGAACCCATATGTACAAATCCCGTTGGACTTGGTGCAAACCTTGTCACTACGGCTTTTTCATCTAGATTTCTTTTAGGGTATAGTTCTTCATACTTCTCAATATTAGAATCGACACCTGGTAGTAATAAATCCGCTAACTCCTTATTGGTCATAAGACACCTCCAATATACTTATTCTATCATAAATACGAAAAGAAGAAAAGCATTTCTTCCGTCAAAAAAGAACTAGATACTTTCTAGTTCTTACATCGTCTTTGCTACTGGTTCCTCTGTCATCGAAGAAGATAACATCGCTACTCTTGCACTCTCTTTAAACTTTGCTTGAGAATTAGCAATACTGTCTGGATGAATTTCTGGATTCGTAAAAATAGCTTTACTAGCAGGCAAGAAATCTTCAAAATCCTGCATCTCTGCTTCACTCCAAACACCTTTTTCTACTTGTTTGATACCTAAACTAATCATACTATCCATAAACATCTGAAATGTCTGTGTATGAAGAACACCACTCTCTTTAGAAATGAGGAATTGATTTAAGCATTCCATTGCTCTTCCTGAAATTGTCTTATCCATTAACTTACCTCCGCCTCTAGCATCTTCCGAAAAATAATATCTGCATCATTATTGAAGTATGCATGAAAGAGAGTATCTTCTCCAATTAATCGACTAACCAAATTAGTCGCTAACAACTCTTCTTCATAATCGCAAACACCATCGTTGCCGACTAAGAAGTTCGCTAACATTTCTGTATATCCAACATTCAAAGCACGTAACTGATCATCTTTATTAAATCCATAGTAATCATCATGAGAAGCAATCATTCCTAAGATACCTTTCATCATGAGATGATCGACATCATAGTCTCCTGATAACTTACTATTGCTAAAACTAATCTCATTTTTCAATGAATCATAGACTACTGGACCTTTTCTCTCGAAAACTCCTATTCTCCCCAACTTTACATCTCTTATCTTCTCTTTTAATCTGTCCAAATTGACATCTGGAAATTTTTGATGAAAAAGGATTATGAGAGAAAACATTTTCTCTTTAATCTCACTGGTTAGGTTTTGATTGGCTTCTAGATTTGCTTTGACTTCGTCCAATATTTCCATCCTATCACCTTCATCTTAAATTCATTATATCATAAATTTAGTTTTTGGAATAGTTTTTTAAAAATTTTTTTCGTTTTTTGTCTTTACGTGTTTTGAAGTTGCTTTTTTTGATAAATTTGTTTTAAAAGAGACGAAATTTGTCTTGCTCCATACTCCTCATAGTTAGATTTCTCAATAATTTTTTCCTTTTCTTCCATAGATAAATGATGTTTTTGATAAGTAGGATTATGCCGAATTTCTTTCTCCAAAATTTTTAAGAGATTCCATTTTCCCAACGGTTCAAAGAAAATCACTTTTTCAATTCGATTCATAAATGGAATACCAAAAACGTCATTCAATTCTTCCAAAGAATGTTCTTGCTTTTGAAATCCTACTTCTTTTTTAGTATAAATATTGGTAGTCATTAAGATGATGACATGGTGAAAATCAATAATCTCGCCTTTAGAATCTTTAATCTCACTATTATCCAATATCTGTAAAAACAGATTTAACACTTTCGGATGAGCTCGTTCCATTTCATCTAACAATAAAATACTAAAAGGATGCGTTTTAATTTCTTCAAAGACATGATTGCTATCTTGATATCCCACATAGCCAGCTGGAGAACCTAGTAATTTACTGACAGTATGTGGCTCACTATATTCACTCATATCTAATCGAATCAAGTGATTGGAAAAATATTTAGCAAACTTTTGCGCTAATAACGTTTTTCCTACTCCACTCATTCCTGAAAATAGCATTCCATAACACCTATGACTTTCTTGATTTTGCAAATAGGTATTGATAATTTCTTCAATGGCATGTTCTTGTCCAATTACCTCTTTCGATAACAATTTCATCATATTCTTACGATTGTTATTTTTACTAGATAATTCATAGATTGGCATATCCGTTTTTGATTTTAATACTTCCTCTAAATCTTTCTTAGTAACCGTTGTCCATTTGTGAGTAGCCATGGATATTTCTAGTTCATTCATTTCATGAATCATTTTATTTTCTTCTTCTTTATAAGCAATTGCTTGATTGAAATCTTTTTTTAAAAGAGAATTTTTTTTATCATTCATGACTTCTTTTAATTGTAATGATAATTCATGATATTTCTTAACCTTTTTATTTTCTTTTAGATTAGCATGAGAACATACCTCATCTAAAAGGTCAATCGTCTTATCAGGGTTTTTTCGGTGATAGATATATTTGTTAGTGAGTTCAATCAACAAGTCAAGTAATTCATCGGAAATATTCACTTTATGATATTTTTCATAGATAGGTTTTAACTTAAACAATATATTCTTCACCACTGTTAAATCTGGCTCTTCAATCAATACCGTTTGGAATCTTCGTTCTAATGCTTTATCACTTTCCATATATTTTTTATATTCTGCAGTAGTTGTAGCTCCAATACAGTGCATCGTATTTCTAGCAAGCGCGGGCTTTAGAATATTAGAGGCATCAATTGCTCCTTCTGCTCCTCCCGCACCAATCAAAGTATGAATCTCATCAATAAATAAAATAAATTCATCATTTTCTTCTATTTCTTTGACCAGTTTATTGATTTTTTCTTCGAATTCTCCTCGATATTTCGTTCCTGCCACTAAAGAAGCCATATCGACACTAATAATTCGTTTATTCAACAATTTGTTTGGAACTTCCCCGCTAACAATTCTTCGACTTAATTCTTCGACAATCGCGGTCTTTCCCACACCAGCATCTCCAAGTAATAACGGATTATTTTTATTACGTCTCGTTAAAATTTCAATCACGCGTTGAATTTCTTTCTCTCTCCCAACGACAGGATCGAACAGTTCCTTGCGAGCTCGTTCTGTAAAATCAATTCCCAACTCCTCTATCAACAATTTTTTCTTTTTATTCTTTTTAGGAGTTTTGGTCATAAATTCCTGATAAATCTTATCAACATCAATACCCATATCGAGTAAAATTCGAATAGCAATTCCTTCTCCCTCTTCTAGTAGTCCCATCAATAGATGTTCAGGAAGTACCTCAGAAGACATTTCTTTGCTGATTTCTATCGCGTTTTCAAATATATTTTTTAAAATAGGAGTATATAGAAACCATTCACTTTTTTTCGTACCATATCCTATTGTTTTTATAATTTCTTTTTTAAAATCATCATACACTAAGGAATACTCTTTTAATCTCGAAGGAATGCTGCCCTTACCTTTTAAGATAGCAAGTAAGAGGTGTTCGGAACCTACATAGGGATGTTTAAGCGCTAACATCTCTTGTTTTGCCAATGCTAATGTCTTTCTAGCCTCTTCTGAAAAATTTTGAAACATATCTTTCCTCCTTATATATTCTATGTTTATAGTGTGCGAAAAAATTTATTTTTAAACAAAAAAACTATTAGAATTTCTAATAGTTTATTCGTACATAATCAAGGCTGAAAAGCAATAAATTTGTTCTTCTGAAAAAATACCTACTGCCACTTGATACTTGATATCAATGACTTTCACTTCTTCTATAAAATCATTCACTGACTTTTCTAAATCCTTTTCATGACTTTCATCAAATACCTTTACTTTCATACCATCACCAATATCATTGTAAAAGGGATTTGTCTCTTTTTTTGTCGATTAATATTTGGTAGTTCTATTTTTGAAACTTCCACCCTCTTTTGGGGCATTGACTACTTCATGAGGGTCAAAACTTCGACTTGTCAAGGTAGAAGAACTTGTATAATCGATTGTGTAGTGTCCTGTACTCATCATCAAGTGGGCATGAGCTCCTGTAGAACAGTTATCCCAATATTCAATAGATGGAGATCCTCCTACTTTCCCGATGACGGTATCTTTCGTAACCACATCTCCTACTTTAACACTGTAAGATGCCATATGCATATAGGTAGAAGTATACTTCTTACCATTTACGGTATGAATAATGTAAACTTTCGTACCACCACAAATCTTCTTCTTGTTTTGACTATATAAAGCCTTGGCGTTGACAATGGCAACCACTCTTCCAGCTGCTACCGCATAGATTTTACTTCCATGAGAAGTAGCGAAATCCAATCCATAATGGAAATCTGACTTCCATTTACCATTTAATTTATAGGTTCTTGGTCCATATCCACTAGAAATGTATCCAGATACCACTGGTCGATAGAAAGCTGTATCAGGAGGTAAAACATCCTTATTCGATTCTAAGCATGCTTTATAATCCATTTTCTCATCACATTTAAATGCTTCATACGTCTTTTCATACTGTTTAATAGTATTTTCCGCAACGGAAATCTCTTCCTCTATACTAAGAGCACCCTCTACTGTACCTTTTAATTCTATACTCAATTTGGAAAGTTCTTTTTCCAACTCTTTCGTTTTTGCATCCAACTTCACATTTTGATTAACCAACTCTTCGGATTTTTTTTCATTTTCACGAATTAAATCCTCATATTCCTCGATTAAGGAATCATTATAATCACTCAACTGTTCAGCAACCGCAGCTCGGTAAATCATATCCGTCAAATCCGTAGCCGTTAATACATACTCTAAGTACATATTCGGATTAGAAGAAGTAATCTGATAGTAACTAATAATATCTTGAATCTCTTTATTTTTAGCTTCAATATCCTTATTGAGTTGCTCAATCTCCGCTTCCAAATCTCTAATTTGGGAACGAATCTCCTCTTTTTCTTTTGTCAATTTAGCAATTTCTTCATTCGTTTCTTCAATTTCTTCTTCTGTTGCTTCTTGTTTATCTTGATTTTCTTTTTGTTTTTGATATAACTCTTGAAGTTCTGCACGCAAATCTTTTAAAGACTTCGCCTCTGCCTCTTCTTGAAAATCAGAAATCATTACTTGACTACTCAATAAAAGGATAGTTAATAAGACATAACTTATTTTTTTAATTATTTTCAAAGTATCACCTACTCTTTTAATTCTTTTCTTATCTGCTTATAATTGGGACAATATTTCGATACTAGACCCCAAAATGAAGAAGAATGATCAAAGTGAATAATATGACTCAATTCGTGAATAATCACATAATCTAACTTTTCAGTAGAATATTCAATTAAATGACTATTTAACGTAATAGAGTGATTTTTTTTATTATACACTCCCCATCTTGTCTTCATCGTGCGAATCTTTAAAGTGGGAACAACAATATCTTCCTGAAACCGATGACACTGTTCTTGATAATGTTCCGCAAAGACAGTCTCAATTTGTTTCTGATACCATTTTTCCAACTTTTTCATACTAGGAGTATAAATTCTACCATCTTCTAGTTCGATATCATCCATAATAGATACCTCAATTATATCATAAGATTGCCCTAAATAAAAGAAAGAGTTGTTTTTTTCTAAATGGGCTTGTTTTTTTTGAATCATTTTTTTTAGAGCATCTACATTATCCCGAAGCATTCTCTCAATGTCCTTTTTCGTACTCCATTTAGAAGCAGAGACATAAATCTTCAAGTCGTCTTTGATGCGAATATAGGAATTTTTGTTGTTCTTTTTTTCAATCACGACTTCATAGGAAATGCCATCTATCTCAAATTTCATAATTCACTCTCCTAGTTTGATGAAAGATTCTCTCTACAATAAATTGATAATCAATAGAATCATAAACAATGTTAAAAATAATAAAAGCACTAATTTCCAAACATAGGAAATCCATTTTTGATAAGGGATTTTTAAATAACTAAGTCCTGCTACCAAGAAGAAACTAGTTGGTGCGATTAAACTCATAATACCATGGGTAAACTGTGTCGTTAAAATCGCTAAGGCTAAATTGGCTTCCTCAAATAGGGATATCAATACAGGACTAAAGATTTGAGAAACTGCTTGATAATCTCCAATAAACGTTCCTAATATGACATTCATAATCCCCATAAGTGGAGTGACCAAAGATGTAACATGTTGATAACAAAAATCAAATATCGTTAGGAGGAAACCAGATCCTGATTTTGTAAGTAATACCATAGCTGTCATCGAAATCCATACCCAGAAAGCTGGTTTAGCCATTCGGAGTGCTCCCTCTTTCACACTCTCTACTATATCTTTTTTAGAGAGAGCATACACAAAACTAATGGCAAGAGATAACAAGCAAAGAAATGCACTCACCATAAAACCTGACCAATATCCAAATGGTTCTATCTGTCCCAATAAACTTTTCCCTATTGGATAATTGGAAACCGTCGTTGCTACCAAATCCTCATAGGTCTCCGTTACTAGGGTACTATTAAAAACATAGTACCAATTGTAACTAGCAGCCACAATCATCGCAAAAAATAACAAACATAAGCCTATGATAGGTAAAAAACTTTTTCGGGGAGAAGCAGGAATTTCTTCCTCTAACTCTTCTTTTTCTAATAATGGTTCTCGTTTATAATTCATATAAATCATTGTCATAATGACAACAATTAAAAACAACAAGCCTTTTAAAATAAAATCATTTTCTACCGCATAACCATATACAATATTATTGATACCGGCTACTTCCGTTCCCGTCAAAGAAACCATGTTTCCAATGAGATAAGAAAGAAAAGTAGCAGAAAAAATGGAAACTCTAGAATACTTCAACTTCCATAGAATGGTGATAAAAAATGGAATGAGAATAAAAGCCACCCACTTCAATCCCACTATGGCAGAAAAAAGAATAAAGAAAATTGAAGTACCAATAAGAAATATAGATCTTCTTTTTTCAAATTTTTTGACAATACCATTCACTAGTTTTCCATAAGCACCAGTCTTTTTTAAAATGGCATAAAATACTCCTGTTGTTAAAATCACTAACAAAATACTGGCATAAGAAATAGCTCGCACACTCGTTTCATCAATATACAATTGCATACTAGAAAAATCCCAGTTAAAAAATTGAAAAGGTGCAAGTAAAATATCAAAAATACCAAAAGGCTCATGTCCAATCGTTTGAAAAGTTCCATTCGTAAACGAACTAGCAGGAATGAACCAACTTCCTAAAATTAAAATCACTACTACGATGCATAGTATTTTCCATAGATTATTCTTTTTCATACTGACCTCCATTATCATTATAACAAAAAAAGAATCAATTGAACAAAATTTAACAAAATTTTCACTATTTTTCAGAAAATGATATAATAAGAAAACAAGGAGGAAATATGAAAAATCCATTTCCCTATTCCAATACCAATAAACGTTATCATACCTTAACTTATTTTTATCAACAAAAATTTCATGAGAAAGTTTTTAAGATTAGTCTTAATGCTGGTTTCACTTGTCCAAATATTGATGGTACGGTAGGAACTGGTGGATGTATTTATTGTTCTTCTTTAGGAAGTGGAGAATATGCGGGAAATCAAAAGGAAGATTTGGTAACTCAATTTGAAAAAATAAAACAAATAATGCATCAAAAGTGGCCTAATGGCAAGTACATTGGATACTTCCAAGCTCATACAAATACATATGCCCCTCTTACTGTTTTGAAAGAAAAATACGAAACCATCATAAAACAACCCAATGTTGTCGGTCTTGCTATTGCAACAAGAGCAGATGCAATTACCGAGGAATGTTTAGATTATTTAGAAGATTTATCCCATCGAACTTATCTTGTCATCGAGTTGGGGCTTCAAACGATTCATGAAAAAACTTCTCAGTTCATTAATCGTTGTCACTCTTTAGAATGTTTTGAAATAATGGTTCAAAAGTTAAGAAAAAGACATATTGATGTCGTTGTTCACATTATCAATGGTCTTCCCTATGAAACAGAAGACATGATGATTGAAACTGTAAAATATTTAAATCAACTAGATATTCAGGGAATCAAAATTCATATGTTATCTATTTTAAAAAATACTGCATTAGCTAAAATATACGAAGAACACCCTTTTCCTATCCTATCTAGAGAACAGTATATTGAAATTACTTGTAAACAATTAGAATACTTACGACCACAAATCGTCATTCATCGATTGACCGGAGACCCTAAAGTAGAAGATTTAATTACCCCTTTATGGCTTCCTAAAAAGGTTTCCATCCTCAATGATATTGATAAATATTTAGCCAATCATCAAACTTATCAAGGGAAAAAACTAGAAAAAGAATCCTAAGATTCTTTTTTATTGGGAGAATACGAATGACTACAAACTAATTGTAAATCTTTCAATATCCAATTTTCCGAATTTTCTAATAGCATATGCCCACATTCTGGACATTTCGATGGATTTCCCTGTAATTTCACAGAACAATTGCTACACTTGCGGACACTTCTTTTTCGATGATGCAAACATACAGTCACGGCATAACAACTCTCATATCTCACTCGAGCAGACGTTAGTCGAAAAGGTTCCTCTAATTTTTTCATGTACTTATCTTCTAACACTGACAAATGCACAACAGAGATATCTGAATCTTTTCCTTGATGAAAAGACTTAATTTCAATTTTTTGTAACTCAATATTTTTTCGAACCGATTGCTTTCCACTTTCCTCTAAATGACGCATCTGCTTGGAAAACTGTTCATACATCTCCATCCCTAATTTATCCATAAGAGAATCATAATGAAAATTCATAAAGTCCTCTTGAATATCGCAGTACAATAGATAAATGGTTTTGGCAAACTCTTTCTCATTAAAAGAATTAGGAAAATTCAAATCATCTGCTTCTTCTTCAACCAATACTTCTTCCTCTGGTTCTTCTAAAACAACTTCTTCTTTTGGACTCTCTTCTTTAACGGGCTCTTTTAAAAATCCTAGTAAAAGACAAGCTAATACAAACATGAGAAAGTTCAATATAGACCAATGAATGAAAAGATTAATGATAGAAATCACCACTAAAATGACATTCAATATCACTTGTATATTTCTTTTATTCATCCTTTACCACCTAGATTCATTCTATCACAAAATAGTAAAAAAAGATATTCCTTCTGCATCTCCCTACCGCAAATTTTTGCCACTCATTCTTATCTAAAGCAAGAAAAGACCGAAACGATATTACATTTCGGTCTTTTTATGTTAATCAACAAATTCTTGTTCTAAGGCTTCTAGTGGTTCCTCTTTTAAATTGTCTAAAGTCAAATCATATTCTGCTTTACGATACTTTTTAGCACCTGTTCCAGCAGGAATTAATTTACCAAGAAGAACATTCTCTTTTAATCCTTGTAAATGATCTACTTTTCCATGAATAGCCGCATCTGTTAAAATACGAGTAGTCTCCTGGAAAGAAGCAGCAGATAAGAAGGAATCTGTTTCAAGAGAAGCTTTCGTAATACCGAGAAGCACAGGAATACCTTTCGCAGGAATCTTACCTTCCAAAATTAAATTTTGGTTCGTTTCTGTAAATTTATTATAATTTACCATCGTTCCAGGTAAGAAATAAGAATCTCCTGAATTTAAAATCTTAATCTTAGAAATCATACGTTTTGCCATAATTTCAACGTGCTTATCAGAAATATCAACACCTTGAGAACGATAAACTTTTTGAATTTCTAATAGAATATATTGTTGTGTCGTAATTGGGTCCGTTACAGCAAGCAATTCTTTTGGATTAATGGCACCAAACGTAATTCTTTCACCTGCTTTAATATCTTGACCTTTTTCAACACATAATTTCGCACCATAGTGAGTAGAATACTTTTTCGTTTCTACATCATTCTTAACATGAACGATAAAGTGTCCATTTTCATCTTCAATCTCACTAACCACACCATTAATTTCAGAGATGGTAGCTTTACCTTTTGGATTACGAGATTCAAATAACTCTTGTACACGAGGAAGACCTTGTGTAATATCGTCTCCAGCAACTCCACCAGTATTGAAGGTTCTCATGGTTAACTGAGTACCTGGTTCACCGATAGATTGAGCAGCCATAATACCTACAGCTTCCCCTTCTTCTACGATAGTTCCGGTTGCAAGGTTACGTCCATAACACATACAACAAACACCATGATCCTCTTTACAAGTAAGAACAGTACGAATTGGTACTTTTGTGATACCAGCATTGATAATCTTATCAGCAAGATTTTCAGTAATGTAAGTATTTCTCTCACAAATAGTTTCTTTCGTCTCTGGATGAATAATCTTTTTACTTGTATAACGGCCAAGAATACGATCATACAAAGACTCAATGACAGTACCATCTTTTTCATTGATGAATGCTTCTACTAAAACACCATTATCGGTACCACAATCTTCTGCCTTTACAATGATATCTTGCGCTACATCCACCAAACGGCGAGTTAAGTATCCAGCATCGGCTGTCTTAAGGGCAGTATCAACTGCTCCTTTACGAGCACCATGGGTTGATAAGAAGAATTCACTAATCGTAACACCGTCACTGAATGAGGAAATTACTGGGATTTCTTCTGATTTACCATTTGGTTTACCGAATAATCCACGCATACCAACTAACTGCGTATAAGAACCCATATCTCCACGAGCCTTAGACGTCATCATGATACAAATTGGATTATCACTATCTTCCTTAACCATTTCTTCCAATTCTTTTTGAACTTTTCCTTTTGCTTCCGTCCAAATTTCGATGACCTTTTGATATCTCTCATCTTCTGTTAATAAACCACGCTTAAACTGTTTATTGACTTGGTCAACTAATGCTTGTGCTTCAGCAACAATTTCTCCCTTTTTCTTAGATGGTTTAATATCACTAATGGCAATACTAATACCAGCAATGGTAGAATACTTGAAACCTAAATCTTTCAATTTATCAAGCATAATAGAAGTTTCTGTTGTTTGATAACGTTTATAAATTTGAGCAATCAACTTAGTAAGTACTCCTTTGGCAAAAGCTGGAACAGTCTCCATTTGAGCAATGGCTTCTGGAATATTAGTTCCTCTTTCCAAGAAATACTTCGCTGGAGTTGCTTTCTCAATATTTTCTGTCGTTCCATCATTGATATATTGGAACGTATCTGGGAAAATCTCATTGAATAAGATTTTTCCAACTGTCGTAACCAAATATTTATCCATGTACTTATCTAAGAATAACTTATGTTTGAAAGAACGTACAGGGAGAGCAATTCTTGTATGGAGAGTAATTTCTCTTCTTTCATAAGACATAAGAGCTTCATCTGGACTTTTAAATACACGTCCCTCTCCAGGAAGTCCTGCTTTTTCAATTGTAATATAATAGTTTCCCAATACCATATCCTGTCCGGGAGTAACGATTGGTTTACCATCAGATGGTTTCAAAATGTTGTTAGCACCTAACATGAGAATTCGTGCTTCTGCCTGTGCCTCTTCCGTAATTGGTACGTGAACAGCCATTTGGTCACCATCGAAGTCTGCATTGAATGCAGTACAAACAAGTGGATGCAAACGAATACTTCTACCATCAATTAATTTTGGTTCGAATGCTTGAATACCAAGACGGTGAAGCGTTGGTGCACGGTTTAACATAACTGGATGTTCTTTAATCTTTTCCTCCACTACATCCCAAACTCTTGGGTCTTGATTCTCAATCATCTTTTTAGCAACTTTAATATTACTTGCAATTTCTTTTTGAACTAATCCATTGATAACATGTGGTTTAAATAATTCAAGAGCCATTTCTTTTGGAATACCACACTCATACATCTTTAGACTAGGTCCAACAACGATAACGGAACGTCCTGAATAATCAACACGTTTTCCAAGTAAGTTTTGACGGAACCGTCCTTGTTTACCTTTTAACATACTACTTAAAGATTTTAAAGGTCGATTACCGGCACCAGTAATATTTCTTCCTCTTCTTCCATTATCAAATAGGGCATCAACAGCTTCCTGTAACATACGTTTTTCATTTTGAATAATGATACTAGGCGCACCTAATTCCATTAATTTCTTTAAACGATTGTTACGATTGATAACTCTTCGATATAAATCATTTAAATCGGAAGTAGCAAATCTTCCACCATCCAATTGAATCATTGGACGAAGTTCTGGTGGAATAACTGGTAGTGCATCTAGAATCATCCATTCAGGTTTATTTCCAGACTCTAAGAATGCATCCAAAATATCCAATCTTTTGATTAAACGAATTCTCTTTTGAGAAGAAGAATCTTTAATCTGTTCAATTTCTGCTTTAATATCGTCAACTTCTTTTTGTAAGTCAACACCCATTAGCAATTCTTTAATAGCCTCTGCACCCATGCCAACACGGAAACTATTTCCATATTTTTCATAGTATGCACGATATTCTTTATCACTGATTGTCTGTTTTTTCTCTAAAGGAGCTGGTCCTGGATCAAGAACAACATAAGATACGAAGTATAATACTTCTTCCAAATCTCTTGGGCTCATATCAAGTACTAATCCCATACGAGATGGTACCCCTTTAAAGAACCAAATGTGAGATACAGGAGTGGCAAGTTCAATATGCCCCATACGCTCACGACGAACTTTAGAACGAGTGACTTCCACTCCACATCTATCACAAATAATATTTTTATATCTTAATCTCTTGTATTTTCCACAAGAACATTCAAAATCTTTTGTAGGTCCAAAGATTTTTTCACAGAATAGACCATCTCTTTCTGGTTTCAAAGTACGATAGTTGATAGTCTCTGCCTTTTTTACTTCACCATAAGACCATGAACGAATTTTTTCAGGAGAAGCAATACCAATTTTTAATCCTTCAAAACTATTAACATCCATTATTGCTCATCCCCTTCCAATTTTTCCAATTCTCCTTCTGGAATATCAAAATCATCTTCATCCATATCATCTTCAAATTCATCGTCATCTTCATCTTCATATTCGATTTCTTTGTCAATGTCCTCATAATCTTCTTCCGCGAAGTCGTCCTCATAATCTTCGAAAATCTCTTCTTTAGAATCATCATTGACTAAAGTAGATTCTACCTTTTCAGAGTTTTCTTCCTCGGTTCCATACATTTCTTTGTCACTTTCTTCTAATTCTTTCAAATCGACAAATCTTCCATATTCATTTAAAACGTTAATATCGAGTCCTAAAGCTTGGAATTCCTTAATGAGTACACGGAATGATTCTGGAATGCCTGATTTTGGAATTGGTGTTCCTTTTACCAAGGATTCATATACCTTCACACGTCCAACAACGTCGTCTGATTTGATAGTCATCATTTCTTGAAGAACATGGGCGGCACCGTAAGCATAAAGTGCCCAAACTTCCATTTCTCCAAATCTCTGTCCACCAAATTGTGCTTTTCCACCAAGAGGTTGTTGCGTAACCATAGAATATGGCCCTGTTGAACGAGCATGAAGTTTATCATCTACCATGTGGTGTAGTTTAATCATGTACATGATACCTACACTAATACGATGATCAAATGGTTCACCAGTACGTCCATCATATAGTACGGTCTTTCCATCTTCATCTAAATGTGCTTCTTTTAACGCATCGATAATTTCTTCTCGATTCGCACCACTAAATACTGGGGTTGCTACATAGATACCTAATTCTTTTGCAGCGATACCTAAATGCATCTCTAGAATCTGTCCGATATTCATACGAGATGGTACACCTAGTGGATTTAATAGGATATCGATTGGTTCACCATCCGCTGTATATGGCATATCCTCACTCGGTAAAATAAGGGAAATAACACCTTTATTACCATGACGTCCTGCCATTTTATCTCCAACCGTTATTTTACGTTTTTGAGCAATATAGACACGAATAATTTTAGATACACCAGCAGGAAGTTCGTCCGTATCCTCTTTCGTAAATACTTTAATATCGTGAACGATTCCTCCGCCACCATGTGGTACACGAAGAGAAGTATCTCTTACTTCACGAGTTTTCTCTCCAAAGATAGCATGTAGCAATTTTTCTTCTGATGTAAGTTCAGCCATTCCTTTTGGAGTAACTTTTCCTACTAAAATATCATCATCACGTACTTCTGTACCGATAGCAATAATACCGTTTTCATCCAAATTCTTACGATTCTCTTCACTAACATTTGGAATATCTCTAGTAAATTCCTCAGGTCCTAACTTCGTATCACGACATTCAATTTGATAATCTTGAATATGAATAGAAGTATAAACATCATCTCGTACTAATCTCTCATTAAGAATAACAGCATCCTCATAGTTATAACCATTAAAGTTCATGAAAGCTACTCGAACATTCTTACCTAAAGCCATTTCTCCATGTTCCGTACTTGGCCCATCGGCAATCACTTGGTCTTTATGAACTTTATCACCAGTTCTTACAATAGGTACCTGATGATAACAAGTACCAGCATTACTACGATCAAATCCACTTAAATAATAAGTATCCGTTCCACCTTTTGTCTTTATTAAAATCTTTCTAGCATCGACATAATCCACAATACCATCTGCTTTCGCGATGATAACAGCTCCACTATCTCGAGCAGAAATTGCTTCAATTCCAGTTCCTACAATAGGTGCTTCTGGTTTTAAAAGTGGAATAGCTTGACGTTGCATGTTAGAACCCATCAATGCACGTTTACCATCATCATGCTCCAAGAATGGAATACCAGCAGTCGTAATAGAAACAACCTGTTGACTGGATACGTCCATATAGTCTACGTCCTTAGAATGAATGATAATGTTGTCTCCACGATAACGAACAGGAACACGATCATCCGCAAAACAACCATCCTCTGTCAATTTAACAGTTGCCTGTGAAATATGATAATCAAGTTCTTCATCCGCTGTCATGTAAGTAATTTCATCCGTTATTTTACCATCAATTACCTTACGATATGGAGTCATGATAAATCCATATTCATTGACTTTTGCATAACTAGCAAGAGCTGTAATTAATCCGATATTTGGTCCTTCTGGAGACTCAATTGGACAAAGTCTTCCATAGTGAGATGGATTAACATCACGAACTTCCATACCAGCACGATCTCTTGACAATCCTCCTGGTCCTAAAGAAGATAATCTTCTCTTATTAGCAAGTTCCGCAACAGGGTTTGTCTGATCCATGAATTGAGATAACTGACTACTACCAAAGAATTCTTTAATAGCAGCGGTTAGTGGTCGAATATTGATAAGAGTTTTTGGGGTAACTTCTGCAACATCCTGAGTAGACATTCTGTCACGAATCACTCTCTCAATACGACTGATACCAACACGGAATTGGTTTTGAAGTAACTCTCCTACTTGACGTACACGACGATTAGACAAATGGTCAATTTCATCAAAATTACCAATACCATCATGTAAATTTAAATAGTAAGAAATACTAGCATACACATCGGAAATTGTTAATCTCTTAAGGTCTAATGTTTGATCATTTCCGATGATAGGAATAATCTTTTCTGGATTTTTATTAGAATAAACGTGAACAATTTGAACTTTATTATAACTATCAAGTTCTTCATTGATTAAAACTTCACGAACTCCATAACCAGATGCGAATACCGGTTTTAACTTTTCTAAAACATCTTTCGTAATAACAGTATCTTTTTCTGCAATGACTTCTTTATCCACTTTAATGGTTTCTGCTAATTTACAACCAAGTAATCTCTCTGTTACATTCAACTTTTTATTGAACTTATAACGTCCTACTTTCGCTAAATCATAGCGGAATGAATCAAAAAATCTGGAAATTAATTGATTCTTCGCACTATCCAAAGTAGAAGGTTCTCCTGGTCTCAATTTGGAATGGATATCAATTAAAGATTCATCTGTATTTTTATTGGCATCTTTCTCAATTGTACGAGCAAGATACTCATCTTCCCCAAATAAATCATAGATATCCGCATCATTAGATAACCCTAAAGCACGAAGTAATGTCGTAATTGGTACTTTACGAGTACGATCAATTCGTACATAGACAACATCTCTAGCGTCTGTTTCATACTCCAACCAAGTACCACGAGTTGGAATAATCTGAGAAGTGATAATTGTTTTTCCATTTTTCTTATCAACATCTTTTCCATAATAAGCACTAGGAGAACGAACTAATTGGGATACAATAACACGCTCTGCACCATTAATAACGAAAGTACCACTTTCTGTCATGATAGGCATGTCCCCCAAATAAATTTCTTGTTCTTTTACTTCTCCTGTCTCATGATTAAATAATCTTGCTTGCACTTTTAAAGGTGCTGCATAAGTTGCATAACGGTCTTTACAACCTTTAATGGAATATCTTGGCTCTTCAAATGAGTATTCTCCAAAATCTAACGTCAAATTTCCAGTAAAACTCTCTACTGGAAAGATATCTTCAAATACTTCATTGATTCCCTCTGTCATAAACCAATCATATGACTTTTTCTGAATCTCTAGTAAGTTGTTCAACTCTATTGCGTTTTTTGTTTTTGCATAACTTCTTCTCTCTCGGTAGTCACCGAATTTCTTAACTGTATAAGCCACTTTTTCACCCCATAAACTAAATTTTTCTAGAATGCACATATTAGGCAAAATAATACATGCCGCCAATTTATAATTCTACCAAACCTTGCACAAATTGTCAACGGATTTTGCAAGCAAAAACATAAAATCCTTTATTTTTTTCTAAAATTTCTATTTCATAAACTGTACTTAAATCTCGAGCAACCGTTTTTGCTCCTTGATCCTTATGAATTACAAAGATAAGTTGTCCATCCGCCTTTAAATGGTCTTTTGCCCCCATTAAAATTTCATATAAAATTTTTTTGCCTACTCTTATCGGTGGATTCGTAATAATATAATCATACTGATCTTTGACGTGTTCATATAAATTACTTTCAAAAACAGAAACTTCTACCCCATTGACTTTCGCATTTTTCAAAGATAAATGAATTGCTCTTTGATTCACATCAATCATATCAACTGTTAAGTTTTGTTTAGCAAGAAAAATACCAATCGGGCCATATCCACAGCCAAAATCTAATATTTTTCCCTTTAAGTGAGAAACGTCAAGACTCTCTAACAACGTCCGTGTTCCAAAGTCTAACCCGTTTTTAGAAAATACATTATGGTCTGTCCAAAAGGTAAAAAGTTGTCCTTGAATCACTGCTTTCGTTACCTGTTCCTCACTCTTTACAGTTTCATCATTGATAAAATAATGTGACATTAGTTTCCTCCTAGTTCTTAAAAACGGTGAAAGCCCATGCCGAAAAACGGCACAGGCTAAACCATGTAATAAAACTAATTATTTTAATTCGATAGTAGCGCCAGCTTCTTCAAATTTAGCTTTCATTTCTTCAGCTTCACTTGCAGGAACTTTTTCTTTAACAACTCCACCGTTATCAGCGATAGCTTTAGCTTCTCCTAAACCTAATCCTGTAATCTCTTTAACAAGTTTAATAACGTTGATTTTGTTTGGACCAGCACTAGCAAGAACTACATCGTAAGATGAAGGTCCTTCCTCTGCTGCAGCTTGGGCACCACCAGCAACAGGAGCAGCAACTGCTACTGCAGATGGATCAACACCAAATTCCTCTTTCATTAAATCTACTACTTCTTTAATCTCTAAAAGTGTCATTTCTTTTAAAGAATCAATAATTTCTTGTGCGCTTAATTTTGCCATTTTAAATCCTCCTTTATATATTTAATTTATTATTTATTTTCTTCTAAATTTTTAGCATGTAAATCTAAGCAAATTGCAAAGTCTCTTGCAATACCCATCAAACCACCAGCAAACATAGTAAGTAATCCGTCTCTTGATGGAATGGTTGCCAATTTCTTCAAAGTTGCTAAATCGGTAATTTCTCCGTCAACAATTCCTAATTTCATCTCTAAATTAGGATGTTTTTCAGCAAATTTTGAAACAGCCTTGATTGGTTCTACAATATCGCTACCAAAAGCAACAATTTTCGGTCCATTTAATTCTGCTGATAGGTCGATATTCATAGAAGACAATGCACGATTTACTAAGGTATTTTTGTAAATTTTTAACTCGGAATCGCTCTCTTTAAGTGCTCTTCTTAGTTCCATTGTCTCAGCAACCGTTAATCCATGATTTTCTAGGAAAATGAATGAACTAGAGTTTTTAACGTTCTCTGTAATCTCATTGATTATTTCTTGCTTTTGGTCTAATATTTTTTGATTAGCCATATTACACCTCCTTATCTTGTGTAATACCGTTAAAAAGTCCCCACTTACCGTAGGGACTTTAGAGTTCTTAATTTCATTAAGTTCCTCGGTAGGATGATTAAGACTACAGTCCCCTACTGTCTACGGTACTATTTCCTCACATGCAATGATTATAACATACTTTTTTTCAAAAGTAAACCTTAACCTTCAAAACTATTGGTATCTATTTTAATACCAGGACCCATCGTTGTAGAAACACTAATATTCTTAATATATTTTCCTTTTACAGCAGATGGTTTTGTCTTAATAATAAGTGCTACGAAAGCATCTAAATTACCAAGAAGTTTATCAGCATCAAAAGATACCTTTCCAATAGAAACAGCAACATTGCCAAAACTATCTGTACGATATTCCACGCGTCCTTTTTTGACATCTTCTACTGCTCTTCTAGTATCCATGGTAACCGTTCCGGTCTTAGGGTTTGGCATCAAACCTCTAGGTCCTAAAACACGACCAATTTTACCAAGTTGTGGCATCATATCTGGAGTAGCAATAATGGTATCAAAATCGAACCAGTTTTCCTTTTCAATTTTTTCAATCATGTCAGCATCTCCAACATAATCAGCTCCAGCTTCTTTTGCTTGACTTGCTTGTTCACCTTTCGCTAACACTAACACTTTCTTTACTTTACCAATTCCATTTGGTAACACAGTCGCACCACGTAATTGTTGATCAGTTTTTTTAGTGTCTAGATTCAAACGTAATACTAACTCAACTGTTTCATCAAATTTGGCTGTAGCAGTCTCTTTTACTAGTTTGATTGCTTCTTCTTTCGTATAAACTTTTCCTTTTTCTACTTTAGAAGCAGCTTCTACATATTTTTTTCCTTTTTTCATTTTTTAACCTCCTTGTGTGGTAGTAATGGAAAATGTGGAATGCGGATTTTCCTCCCACATAGGATTCCCCTATGTTTCTTTTCTCTTTACTTATTATTCTTCAACAGCAACGCCCATATTCTTGGCCGTTCCTTCAACAATCTTCATAGCTTCTTCAACTGTGTAACAATTTAAATCAGGTAACTTAATTTCTGCAATCTCTCTTACTTGTGCTTTCGTTAATTTACCAACAATTTCATTTTTACCTTTCGTTGAACCTTTTTTAACATTTCCAACTTTCTTAATTAAGAATGCAGTTGGTGGAGTTTTAATTACAAATGTGAAACTTCTATCATCATAAACAGAAATCTCAACTGGTAAAATATCTCCCATTTTATCTTTAGTTGCATCATTATACTTTGTACAAAACTCTTGTAAATTGATTCCGGCAGGTCCTAAAACTGTTCCAACTGGTGGAGCAGGTGTAGCTTTTCCCGCAGGAATTTGTAGTTTAATCTTTTTAACTAATTGTGCCACGAAAAACACCTCCTATATATTTTTTCGCCGTGGTTCTAATGAATCCGCTATTAACAAATCTCCCACTAAAAACTATATGAAAAATCCATATAGCCCTTTCATAATAACATAAAATCCTTATTTTGTAAACATTTTTTAATTAGATTTCTCGATTTCTGTGAATCCAACTTCAACACTAGTTTCCTGTCCGAATAAATCAAGTGCCACTTCTAACTTCTGTCCTGCTAAATCAATATTTTTAACTTTTCCATACATATTAGAGAATGCACCCGTAATGACACGAACCGTATCTCCTACTTTGACTTCATTACCGATATCTAATCGGCTCATACCCATACTACTCAAAATCTTATCCACTTCTTGTGGTGTTAAAGGGAATGGTTTTGCTCCTTTACCAGAAGAACCAATAAATCCCGTTACTCCTGGTGTATTACGAACAATAAACCAAGCTTCATCTGTCATTACCATTTCGACAAGAATATAACCAGGAAACATCTTAGTTACTTTTTCCTTTTGAACGCCATCTTTTTCTTCAATTTGCTTTTGTTCAGGTACTACGACACGGAAAATATAATCTTCCATTCCCATCGTAGAAGCACGCATCTCTAACTTTTCTTTTACCTTATTCTCATGTCCAGAATAAGTATTAACAACATACCATTCTTTTTCCATTATTGAAACACCTTCATAATGGCACTAAGAAGAGCATCACTACCAACAAAGAACAGAGCAAAGATGACAATAAATGAAATTGTCGCTAGAGAATATGTAACCATCTCTTTGCGATTTGGCCATCTTACTTTGCCCATTTCCTTTTTTACCCCTACAAAAAATTTTGCAATATTCTTCATTTGTTCACCAAAATCCTTTCTGTTTTTATTTCAAAATAAAAACACCTTTTTCGTGTTAACATTAATGTATCACAAACCTACAAGAATGTCAATAAAATAAAGTGTTTTCTAAAAAACTGTTACTTTTTTTGAAATTTATAGCCTGGAATACCAACCCCATAATACGTAGGTTGCAAGGTATAGGTTTTAGCAAATGCATCCCATGTTTCATCAGAAATAGCAGAATCGACTTTCCCTGCAAACATCTTACGAATATAAGGCGCTAAAATAGAATCTTCCATGAGGCCCATCGAATGTAAGAGGACTTCACACCCTACCGACATCGGTACAAAACCAGGATAAGAAATCGGTAAGCAAACAAAATCTGTCGCAAGTTTAATAAAATAAATTAAGACAATCGCCCGATTGAAATTTCTCGTTAAATAACAAGTATTGTCTCGATTCTTTTGTAAATACAAAGCCGTAAAATCCGAATTATCCTGTATTCCCAAAACATCAGAAACAGAATAAGGGAACTTCTTCTGATATTGTACTCCCTCTAAATCCAATACTTTGAATTGATTCGTTTGAGGATGATACTTTAGATTTCCACCGGTTGTAATATCGGCGAGTACCGTATCATGTGCAATTGCCTTTTCCATTAGTTGATTGAAACTTTTAAACATCGTTACTAAACTTGATAAATCAGTTCCTACTGTTTTTCTTACATATTCTTCAAAATTTACGTATTGTGGGCTTAACTCTTCTGATAACTGTCCACAAAAAACATCATTTACATAAAATAAGTCTGTCACTTTTAACAATTCATCAAAATCATCGAATTGTGATAATCCCTCTAAAATTTGTGGCCACATCTCTAATAAGAATGCCATAAAATCTGCTGGCAAATTGCAGCCATTGTAGTGTTTTAAAATACCTCCGGCTGTAAACTCATTAGGTTTTACTCGGTACAACGTACTACAATCACTATGGACTAATATAGGAGAATGTTTTAAAAATGTATTTCGATAATCTTCCATATTGAGTCGATGAATTTTTATCATACTATCGCTCCTTTTCGCAAAACATCAATATTATATAAGAAACGAAAGAAAATTGCAAGAAAAAAATTGGTTACCCCAATTTCTTCTTTTGAATACGATAGGTCATTCTCAATTTTAATTTTCGTGGTACAAATTTTGATAAATGATAAACAGCCTTCATCTGAAAACCTGGAATAATCACCAATTTTCTTTGAAACATTTTTTTAATCGCATAGTGAGAGGCATACTCACAACTCAAGCCAGGAATAGAAAACTCCACTTTCGCTACTTTATTAAATTCAGTATCGACTGGGCCTGGACAAAGACATCCAACATAAACGTGACTGTGTTCCCTTCTCAATTCCTCATAGAGAGCCATCGTCATGGCATATACATAACTTTTGGTTGCATAGTAGGTAGCCATTAAAGGTCCAGGTTGAAAAGCAGCAGAGGAAGCTACATTTAAAATATACCCCTTATCTTTTTCCACAAAACTTTTTAAAAAGCATTTGGTTAATGTATGAACTGTCTTAATATTCAAATCAATCATATCTAATTCTCGATCAAGATTGGTATCGACAAATTCTCCTACCATACCAAAACCAGCATTATTGATAACAATATCAATGTCTTCTGTTTTTACCTGTTCATAAAGTTTCATACAATTAAACGTACTTCCCAAATCTAAAGGAATAATTTCTACCTTAGTGGGGAGTGATTTTTTTAAAGATTCTAATCTCGTTTTTCTCCTAGCAACCAATATTAAGTCATATCCTAGATTGCTAAGTTCCACGGCCATTTGAGCACCTAATCCAGAGGATGCTCCTGTTATCAACGCTTTCATACCATCACCCTAAACTCATTATATAAAAATCTTTTCGGGAATGCAAGAAAAATTCAAACGAAAACGAAATACTGTCATTTTTTGCTTGCTAAAAATCAAAATTCATTCGTAACCGTCTATCAATGTTTTTCTAAGAGCATAAAAAAGTATGCGTTATGCATACTGTATTTCCTAATGATATCGAAACACGCGAAAGAATTTCTATCAGAAAACATTTTCCTACAAATTCATCTCTTTTAATTGTTCCTTAGCTTTGGCTTTAATTCTTTGAATCGCATTATCAACCTGTTTTTTATCTTTATCTAAAATAACAGCAATCTCCCGGTAACTAAAATAACTAATCATTAATTCAAACACTTGCAATTCAAAATCAGTTAACTTTTTACGAATGTTTTCCATCAACTCTTCTGTCATTTGCATGTCCATAATGATATTTTCAGGATTAGCTTGATTATCTTTCAAGACCTTATCAAAGGAAACATCTTCTTCCTCTGTATTAATCGAAATTGACTCATTGAGTGCACGATGTTTTAATCGCTTAGAAGCAATAATCGTACTAATCAAACTTCTCGTTATGCAAGTTTTCGCATACGTGTAGAAAGAAATATCTTTTTGATTATTAAAATGTTCAATCGCATGAACCAAACCCATCATGCCCTCTTGCATTAAATCATTCTTATCTAATCCCATATAGGGACAAGACTTTAACATGCGTGTAACCATCGAAGCAATTAATGGTTCATATTTTTTTAAAAGAATATTTTTCGCATCTTCATCACTTTCATAGGCATAGGAAAGTAATTCAAAATCATTTAAATCGGAATAATCCATATTACCCCCTTCTACACTTAACTGCCTCAAACACAATAATGGCAGTAGCGACGGAAGCATTTAAACTATTAACCGTTCCTTGCATAGGAATCATTGCCGTAAAATCACAATGTTCAGCCACCAAACGACTCATTCCACTTCCTTCATTACCACATACAATGGCTGTTTTTCCACGATAATCTAACGTCGTATAATCCGTACCAACCATATCTGTTCCAAATATCCAAAAGCCTTTATCTTTCAAAAGACGAATCGTGTTCACTAAATTGGCCACTTTCACAATTTTCATTTTTTCAGTCGTGCCCACACTCGTTTTCACAACGGTACCATTTACTTCGACTCCTCGATGATTCGGAATGATAATGCCATCAACTCCTGCTGCTTCACAAGTACGAATAATCGCTCCAAAATTATGAGGGTCCTCAACATGATCTAAAATCACGAGTAGTGGGTTCTCTTTTTCCAAAAGAGATTCTAAAGAGGCATAGTGATAATCCTCTATCTCTAAAATCACTCCTTGATGAAGTCCATCTACTTTCTTGTCTAAATCCCTTTTTGCTAAAAAATCGGTCGGAATATTCTCCCTATGTAAGAGTTGGAGAAATCTATCATCTTTCCAATTTTTATCTAAAAAGACTCTTTTGATTTGACGTGGTTTTTTAATCGCTTCATAAGCAACATTTTTTCCAAAAATATACACTAATCGTTCTCCTTTCCATCCATTCCATAGAGAATAAAATTCATGATGGTATCTATTCTATCAAAATCCTGTTTGAGGTACAAGTAACCAATCAAGGCCTCTAAACCTGTTGACCGGTGATACGTAATCACATCTGTATGTTTCGGGCTAGCATGACTTTTATGGTTTCGAGCACGATTTACCAAACGAATTTCTTCCTCTGTTAAGATATTACTAGTCAATAGTTGTTCTAAATAATTTGACTGTCCTTTCGCACTAACATAGGGAATTGCTTCTTTTTGAAGTTCTTGTACTTTTTCTATTCCTTTATTAAAAAGGTACTTCCGAATATATATTTCATAGACGCTATCTCCTACATAAGCAAGCGCTAAAACATTACGACATTGTAAATCCATAGACCACCAACTTCCTTTTCATTATAACATCTCACAAATAAAAAGAAAACAAAAAATCTTGTTTTCTCCAATTTTAAAATTTTGCAGAATGAAAATGATCAAATGTAATTTTTGGAACGAGTCCTGACTTCACATCGTTCATAACTACTGCATATACCTTATCGTAATCTACGCTGCCTCCTTTAACGATGCAACCTCTTTTTTGACCGATAGTAATCAAAGCATCCTCAAAGGTATCCTCATCAACCGTTTCAATTCCAAAACGATCTTTCAATTTTTCGGGATAATACTTTTCCAAAGTCGATAAAATGTGGTATACAACATCTTCAATAGGAAGTATCTCTTCTTTTATAGATGTCAAAGAAGCTAGATTGAGAGCAACTTCTGCTTCTTCTAACTTAGGCCAAAGTATACCTGGAGTATCTAATAATTCTAAAGTATCACTAATGCGAATCCAACTTAATTGTTTGGTAACACCTGGACGATTTCCAACTGAAACGGCTTTTTTTCCTACCAGACGATTAATCAATGTACTTTTTCCTACATTGGGAGCACCTACTACCAGAACCCTTATTTTCCTTGCTTTCATGCCCTTACTTTCCCGTTTTTGAAATTCTTCCTGCATTCTTTGTTCCGTCATGCGAATAAGTTCTTGTAGATTCGTTGTATTTTCTAAATCTACAGGATAAACTTGGTAACCATTTTCCTCATAATAGGAAATCCACTCATTAGTAACTTTACGATCACATAAATCTATTTTGGTCATAATCATAATCCTAGGCTTATTTTTAATATAAGCGTCAATATCACGCACTTTAGAAGAATATGGCATTCTTGCATCCACTACTTCATATACGAAATCAATTAAATTACTATTTTCAGCAATCAACCGCTTGGTTTTAGCCATATGACCTGGGTACCAGTTGATGTTTGTTTTATTTTCATTCATTTTTATCACTACTCTCTTTAGTTTCTTTTAAATATTTCTTATAAAATTCATCCATCGAAGATATATATTTTTGATCTTGAATTACCCTATATTTGTCATATTCTCTCTCAGCTTTATCTACTGCTTCTTTATGGGTTATTTTACCAGAATGTGTCAGAATATTTTTTTCTCTAAATTTTAGTAATTTATCCGTTGCATTTATCCAATCATTCATAGTCATAACTGTGTGTTCGTATGCCATATCTTCTGCATAATCTAAGAAGGCTAAAGTCAGACGATTTAATTTATTTAACTCTTCTTCAGTTAAATAGTTTTTAGCTATAGAAACATCATATTTATATATTAATCCATCGAGACTATTTTTCCAATTAGTAAGACCCATGTTTTCTTTATTAGCATTAGCTCTTGTATAAATTAACTCAGCAGCGGTATGACCACTTATCGCATAATGCAATTTATTTTGTACAACTTTAAAAAATGTGTATGCTTCTTCAGCTTTTGGATTATAATCGGATGATGTTGCAATGAATAAATCAGTAATTTTTTGATAAGACATTCTTTCGCTTACTCTAATAGTTTTAATTCTTTCTAATAATTCGTCAAAATATTGTGTACTAAATTTATTTCCATTTATGAATCTCTCATCATTTAATGCAAAACCTTTTATCATATATTCTTTCAGTATTTTAGTCGCCCATATTCTAAATTCAGTTGCTTTTTTAGAATTAACTCGATAACCAACTGCAATTATAGCATCTAAATTATATATTTTAGTCTTATAGTTTTTTCCATCCGAAGCAGTTATCGAGGAATCCTCGACAACTGACTTTTCATCAAGTTCATTATCTTTAAATATATTTTTTAAATGTAGGGATATGTTATCGGTAGAGCAATCAAAAATTTTAGCCATAGCTTTTTGGGTAAGCCATAAAGTTTCATTTTTATAGATTGCATCAACAACTATATTGCCATCTTTATTTTTATATATTAATAAAGTGTTTTGTTCTTCTAATTTTTTCATTATCTCATCTCCAATCTATAATTTTCTCAAAATGTAAAAACCTTTTTTGACGATTTCCTTTATTTATAAGGGGTTGTGATGGTGTTTCCATAAATCCGTATCGCACAGTTGATTACGGATTTATTAACCCCTTTATCATTATTTTCAATCATTTTCTGCACCTTCTTCTTTTGCTAATTCATACAATTCTTTCTCATCTTTTATTATTTTAATCAATTCTTCTTTAGATGGCAAATAGGTTAAATATTTTGATGCATATACATTTTTCACATCATCCCCTAAAGTCATTTCTACTACAGCATCATCTTTATCTGCACATAATAATATTCCAATAGGTTCATTTTCTCCTTCAATCATTTGAGTCTTTTTATAATAATTTACATACATTTGCATTTGCCCAATATCTTGATGCATAAGTTTGCCAATTTTTAAATCAATTATTACAAAACATTTTGCTAAACGATTATAAAAAATTAAATCCGGATAATAATACTCTGTACCTATTTTTATTCTTTGCTGACTAGCAACAAAAGAAAATCCTCTACCTAATTCAAGTAAAAATTCAGTCAA